>NZ_JACSLR010000008.1:0-120168 GCF_018618255.1 Exiguobacterium sp. s56
AAACGGCTTGAGCCCTGTCGAATACAGGTCTCAAGCCGCATAGTCCGGTTTTCATTATTTGCCCTGTCTACTTGACGGGGAGCAGTTCAGCGGAGCCTCCCTTTTGTCATTGCACTTTATTTTCAGGACCGAATGATGGATAGAGCGACAAGCCCCCGTCCGCGAAAATCGTCGCGCCGGTGACGTATGATGACTCGTCTGAAGCAAGCCATGCCGCAACGGCCGCAATCTGTTCCGGACGACCGATTTCATGGGTCGGGATGAGCGCCTCGAGCCCTTTCTTCTCTTCAGGGTCTTGCATCGTCTCTTCATTGATTGGTGTGTCGATGGCGCCTGGTGCGATGCCGTTGACACGAATCTTGTTCGGTGCGTACTCGAGGGCGACCGATTTCGTGAACATCTTCACGCCACCTTTACTCGCCGCATAATGCGTATAGCCTGGACGTGGAATCACTTCGTGCACCGATGACATGTTGATGATGTTTCCTTGAATCTCATGGTCGACAAAGTATTTGAGGGCGGCACGTACACCGAGGAACGTTCCCGTCAAATTCGTGTCGATGATTTTCTTCCAGTTATCGAGCTCCATCTCGTGCGTCTTCGCCTCGACCTGTACGCCGGCATTGTTGACGAAAATGTCCATCTTCCCGAACTCCGATACGGCCGTTTCAATCATCTTCTCGGCGAGACCCTCTTCCGCGACGTCCCCTTTGACCGCGACCGCTTTCCCGCCAGCGGCCTCGATGCCTTCAATGACCTTGTTCATCTCGTCCTCGCTACTACGATAGTTCAGGACGACATGGACCCCTTCTTTCGCGTACCGTTCCGCGATTGCTCGCCCGAGTCCCTTCGAACTTCCGGTGATGACCGCGACTTTTCCTTTTAGTTCTGGATAGTTAGCCATATCAATTCCTCCTTCGTCTCTTCTCGATTTGTAGTTCCCTCATTCCCCTCTTGTCGAAACCTTTCCGCCTGTTTTTTGAATATTTTTGGTAAATCCACTATACTGAAACAAACTATTCGTTTTCAGGGATTCTCCTGAACGACATACGACTTAACGTTAATGGAGGTGACTCCCCGATTTTTGGGGGAATTTTTGGACAGTCCCATGTTACTCAGCTTATTGATCGTCGCCTTGCTCATTTTTATGACCGCCTTTTTCGTGGCGGCTGAATTCTCCATCGTTAAAGTGCGCGGGGCCCGACTCGACCAACTCGTGCTCGAGGGGAACCGACGGGCCTCTGTCGCCAAGAAAGTGATTGAGAATCTCGATGACTCGCTATCGGCCTCACAGTTTGGCATCACACTCGCCGCCCTCGGGCTAGGCTGGATTGGTGCGGACCAAATCGAAGGGATGATTCAACCGCTCGTCGACCGCTTGAACGTCTCATCGTCGCTCGCGACCATCCTATCTTTCTTGATTGCCTTCTTGCTGATTGCCTTCTTACACGTCGTCATCGGGGAACTCGTCCCGAAAACGCTTGCTGTGCATGAAGCCGAACGCTTGACGTTACTCGTCGCCCGACCGCTCTATTTCTTCACGAAATTACTGTATCCGTTTATCCATGTGTTGAACGGGACGGCCCGGTTGACGTTGCGCTTGTTCGGCGTGCAGACGACCGCACAAGAGACGGCGCACTCGGAAGAAGAACTTAAGATCATCATGACCGAGAGCTTCCGCAGCGGAGAAATCAACGAGAATGAGCTCGCCTACGTTCAAAACATCTTCTCCTTCGACGAACGAATCGCCAAGGACGCGATGGTCCCACGAATGAACATGGTGACCATCGACGAAGAAGACTCGATTGAGACGATTATCGCTACCGTCCAAGAACATCAATACACCCGTTATCCGGTCACGCGTGATGGCGACCGCGATGACGTGCTTGGCTTCATCAACGCCAAACAATTATTTACCGCTCAACTCGTCAAAAGTGATGCCCCGTTCGAGACGTTCATTCATCAGCTGCCGCTCGTGACGGAATTCACACCGCTCCAAGAAGCGATGGTGAAAATGCAGAACGCGCGGACGATGATGTGTCTCGTCATCGATGAGTACGGCGGTACGGCCGGTCTTCTCACGATCGAGGACATCCTCGAGGAAATCGTCGGAGAGATTCGTGACGAGTTCGACCGTGACGAACAGGCTGAAATCACCGAGGTCACACCCGGTCATTACCGCTTGTCCGGTCTCGTCTTGACGCAAGAGATTGAAGAACGGTTCGGCATCGAAATCGAAGATGACGTCGATACAATCGGCGGTTTCGTCTTATCGCAAAAAGCGAATGCCCGCACCGGTGAACGGTTCGTCTTACCGGGCGAACATGAACTGATCGTCCGTGAAATCGACAATCACCGCGTCGTTTTCGTCGATTTGATTTTAGCCCATAAAGACGAGATTCAACCTGAACTCGACTGACTCAATGGACCGCCCTCCCTGATTTTTCGGGGAGGGCTTTTCGTGGAGCGGTCGAACTGTCGCTATATTTTCATGTCTTGTCGTGATATACTGCACATATGTTGCTAATTTGAGTGCGTGTCACTCATTGACACAACATCACCGAACAGTTCATCAATGTTCGGTCCAACAACTACAGAAAGAAGGTTACGCATGGAACGTAAACTATTTTTAATTGACGGAAACTCCATGCTGGCCAGTGCCTACTATGGTGCCGCCGCGAGCCGAACGAAAAAAGGACGCGAGGTATCTAAAAACGATCGGAGTGCCGTCATCGGTATGACCGGCCTCATCCGGACGATTCTACGCAGACATCGTCCGACTCATTTCGTCGTCGTGTGGGACGTCTCACGTGAAACATTATGGCGCCGCGAGCTCTATCCAGGCTATAAACGCCGTCGCCGCCAGACACCACCCGAGTTGAAAGCACAAATGGAACTCATGCGCCAATTGCTTGAAGAGAGCGGCATTCCGCAATATCAAGTCGAAGGCTATGAAGGTGAAGATTTGATTGCTCATATCGCTCGGAAGTTCAGCTGTAGCGCCCCTGTCGTCATCATGACGAAAGACAAGGACTTGCTTCAGCTCGTGAGCCCACGCATCACCGTCTGGCTTCAAACGCAAGAGCTGCAACAAATGCAGGCTCGTTGCGACATCAAAGACAATCGCCCGCTCCCGCTCAAGCGACATCTCGAGATTCGCCCTGAGGAGATTGCGGCATTGTACGAGGGATTGAAGCCAAAACAGCTCTCAGCAGTCAAAGCATTGACAGGAGACCGTTCAGACGGGATTCCACCTGTGGCCGGATTGGACGAAAGCCAATCGGTCCAGTTGATCAAACGCTTTGGTTCGCTTGATAAGCTCTATACGGCGCTAAGCGTCAAAGGCGACAAACGACAATTAATCAATGAAACGATCGCGGCACTGACGTCAGAAGAAGTGCCCCGTAACTTGAGACGCACACGTAAAAAGGCCGAGCGCAACATGGAGCTCGTCCGTCTCGATGTCACGGTGCCAGAACTCGAACACTTGAAACTCGCTCATCTTGAGCTCAGTATCAATTCAAAACGTGTCGAACAAGCGTATCAAAAACGCGGCATTCGCCTCTCGTTTGATTCGAGTCAAAAGAAAATTTCAGCACGCTAAAAAAGCGCGGACATTAGTCCACGCTTTTTATATTGACCGTGATGCCGTCGTCATCGGTGAGCGACCATTCCGATGTCGTCCCGCCGAGTTCGCGATTCGTGGCCGTATCGACCAAGAGCGTCCACGCCTCCAGACCGGCCTCTTGTCCCATCGGCTGGCTTGGTCGGGCCCAGACGTTCGCGCCAATGTGGTGATGATACCCGTCGGCCGCTAAAAATAAGGCGCCCGGATACGAATCGGTCGTCACCTTGAAACCGAGACGATTTTGATAGAATAATTTTGCCGCTTCTAGGGAACGTACTTTGAAGTGGACATGCCCCATCGTCGTCCCGTTCGGAAGACCCGTGAACGGACGGTCGGCCGCCGCCTCGAGCATCGATTCATATTCAACCGGGTCCGTCGACATCTTCACATGACCGTTCGCTTCATATTCCCACTGCTCGCGGGGACGATCGGCGTAGAGCTCGATGCCGTTACCTTCCGGGTCGCTCAAATAGAACGCCTCACTGACCAAATGGTCGCCTTGTCCGACTTCAATCCGTTGTTCAATCAAATGACGAAGGATCCGTCCGAGTTCGACGCGGTTTGGCAATAGGATCGCCATATGGAACAAGCCAGCTGTTCGTGGATTTGGACGCACGCCGCTCACTTCATGTAAGACGACGAGCGCCATTTCCTTCGTTCCGAGCGTGACGCGATGTTCTGACGTCTCGAGTACATCCATTCCGATGACGCGCTCATAATATGTTTTCATCGTTTCTAAATCGCTGACGCGCAATGTGACGGCGCCGAGTTTAATGTTTGTTAAGTTCATCCTTGATCACCTCTTTCTCAGTATACCCGCTAAGTAGAATCGACAGAAGACGGCACAAAAAGGTGGTATAGTTACCTCAAGGATACTATAGAGAGGAGTGAGACTGATGCCATTGATTTCAAGTTGCGAAGTCGATACCGCGCTCGAGCTGATCACGGGGAAATGGAAACCGTCGATTTTACTCGCGCTCATTAATGGGGACACGTTACGGTTCAGCGAATTGAAACGCTCGCTCCCAAATATCAGTCAAAAGATTTTGACGGCACAGCTTCGCGATTTAGAGGAGCAAGACATCATCATCCGCACCGTCTATCCCGAAGTTCCGCCTCGTGTGGACTATCGCTTGAGCGAGTATGGGAAGACGTTGATTCCGGTGCTCGAGACGATGAACGCTTGGGGCATCCAACACGCAGAACGTATGCGTCAAAAATAATTGTCCACATGTGGATAACCCGTTCCCGCATTCCCATCTATCACTTATCCACAGGAGGCTCACATGATTCGTTATCCACAATTGACCGGACATCACTTCGGTGTGACGGCCCCTTCGTCTGGCGTTCCCGCTGAATTACATGGACTGCTCCATGAGGCCGAGGCGACATTCACCCGCCATGGGTTCACGCTCCAATTCGAGTCATCGGTCTGGACGCAAGACAAGGCGAAATCGGCACCGGCAAAAGTCCGGGCCGATGAATTGACGCGGTTGTTCCACGATGATGGGATCGATTTGATTATCCCGCCATGGGGCGGCGTCCTCTTGATTGAGTTGCTAGACGCTATCGACTGGGACGCGCTCCCACCGAAATGGATGCTCGGCTATTCTGACGTCAGCTTATTCCTATTCGTGTACACGCTCAAGACCGGTATCGCTTCGGCCCACGGGACGAACCTTGTCGACCTACGCGGCGAAGAATGGGACGCGACAAGCTCGCGTTGGCTCGACGTCGTATCAGCAAAAGAAGGCGAGACGGTCATCCAGCTCGCCTCGGAACAGTTCCAAAAAGAGTGGCAGCATGAGAACCCAAGCCCGCACGTCTATCATTTGACCGAACCGACGGAGTGGAAATCACTCGGCGGGACAGAGGCGACCGGACGATTGCTCGGCGGCTGTATCGACGTCTTGTTGCATACCATCGGCACACCGTATGGAGATGTCGCCACGTTCCACCAGACCCATTTGGACGGGGAGCCGATTCTTTGGTATTTCGAGAACGCCGAGCTCGATGTTACGGCACTCAAACGGACCCTGCTTCAAATGAAGTGGGCCGGTTGGTTTGATCATACGTCTGGCATTTTGTTCGGGCGCAGTGCGGCCCAACAGCCCGTCCAAGGCTACACGGCAGAAGACGTGTATACGGAACTGCAGGAATTGCTCGACGTACCTGTCATTTACGATATCGATTGCGGGCACGTCCCGCCGCAAATGACACTCATCAACGGTGCCCACGCCTCGATTCAAGTCGAGGACGGCAAAGGGACACTCATTCAAACGTTCAAGGGCTGACGCGTCAGCCCTTGATTTTTTGTAATAGTTCGGTCAAATGCGTCCGGTAGAATCCTTCTGGGAGCTTTTCGACGGCTTCACGTATAAACGGGATTAACTTCTCCCCACATCCGTTTAAGCGGATTCTTCATCATCCGCATCAATATCCCCATTCAGCTCTATTTACAGACGAACACGGAACCAGGTTATCTCGGTCGCGTGATCGGTGTTCTCGAATCCCTCGCCATGGGCATCACACCGTTCGGATTCATCGTGTTTGGCCTATTGAGCGAATGGATGCCGGTCGCTTCACTCTATACGATTTGTATGCTCTGCCTGCTCACCATCACGTTGTTCGCGATGTATCGGATCCGTCACGACATCTCTGCCGAAAAAGCAAATGTGTCAGCGAAAGCAGAAAGTGCGTGAACACAAAAAGACATCGAACGTTTTTCAGTTCGATGTCTTTTCTGTTGATGGAAGGACGCGTTTCTCTAACAAGAACGGTCCGAGTGGGATGACCGACGCCATGACGGCGAGGACCAACACTTTGAAGCCCCAGTTGAAACGCCATGCCATATAGACGGCTGCCGCCACGTAAGCGACGAACAGGAAACCATGGGCCGCGCCGACGATGCTGACAGCGAGCGGCATGCCCGCCAAATACTTGAGCGGCATCGCGATGAGCAACAAGAGTAAGAAAGACACTCCTTCTGTGTATCCGAGCCATTTAAAATGTGTCGCGTTCATATTCGTTCTCCTTTTCAATCGATGCTACGTTCATCGTAGCCGAAAGTGGTGAGGTTTGTCACAGGAGAACGTCATAAAGTCGTTACGCTATTTGACGATTTGGTGAACGATGCATGACTTTTGTTTCCACGAACTTGCGAAGGAACAATCCATCGACGCCAAGTTTACCAGCATTGTAGCCTGCGACGAGAATGAGGACTGATACGATTAACATCGTCGGGTTCGTGCTGACCGTACCTGAGAGCAAGAACGCCATGTTCATGACGAGACCGAAGAAGGCTGCGCTACGTGTGAGGGCACCCACTAAGAGTCCAAGACCGACTAGGAATTCACCGTATGGGATCAACACATCGAACAAGGCTGCGTTCGGGATGGCGAAGTTTTCAAGGAATGCTGCCCACCAACCGGCAACGGCTGGGTGATCACCCGTGGCGAGAGAAGCTGCGTTTTGAAGATATCCTTCTGAACCAAATCCGCCTGTGATTTTGCCCCAACCTGCTGTGAGCCAGTGATAGCCGAGCCAGACGCGAAGGACTGTCAAAATACCGGTGGCGACGTTGTGGTTCTGCCAAAATTTTGTGAACATGATAATTCCTCCTTAGAATGAGTGAATGATGACTTATATGTGATTACATTCACAATATACCATCCATGTTCATCTTTTCACATAGGTTAGGACAAAAGTTCACGTTTCGTTCATATGTGTGTCACAGGTCAGTCACTTTTTGGAAATTGGTCAATTACAAAAGACGCCCACTCGGGACGTCTTTGTTTGAATTACAGGTTCACTTCTTGAGGCGGCTGTCCTTTTTTATTCATCACGCGCATCGATTGCGGCGAGATTTTTAAGATGACGAGTTTTGGATCATCCGGACCGTCGAACCAACCTTCGAGTTTCTCGTTCCATACCTTTTCTTTCATCGATTCATCGTCAGATACACTCGTCTCGCCTAAAATCTCGAGGTACGTATCCCCGACGCCGTCCCCGTCATAGCCAATCAAAATATGCGTATACGGATTATTTTTCAGTTCATCCACTTTATCCGTTTCTTTCGAAGTTGCGGTGTAGAGCGTCAAGTCATCATGGAAAAATGTCATATAACGGCTGTGCGGCTTCCCTTTATAAACCGTTGCCATTGTCCCTACGTTACTATGATCTAAAATCTGTTTTGCCGTTTGCATTGCATCCATTCTGAAAAACCTCCTTGTGGTAGTCACTCGTATATTGATTCCCCTGGGACAAGTGATTAAACACGCGGACAACAAAAAACCTGCTCGCCGAAGCGAGCAGGTTATAAAATTCCTTAGAAAGGAAGATTAGATTTTTTCAACGTTAGAAGCTTGTGGTCCACGAGCTCCGTCAGTGATTTCGAAAGTTACTGCTTGGCCTTCTTCAAGTGTCTTGAAGCCGTCGCCTTGGATTGCTGAGAAGTGTACGAATACGTCGTCTCCGCCTTCCATTTCGATGAAGCCGTAACCTTTTTCTGAGTTAAACCATTTTACTTTACCTGTGTTCATAATGAACCCTCCTGAAATAAACGCTGTGCGTTCTAGTAGTGCCTTACTAGAAAAAACTGACCAATAAAAAATCACAAACCTCTAGGATTATCTTAAACGAAAAATAATCCAAAGCGTTTTGTGAATTATGTTTCCAGCTATTCTTAATTAAGCACATATAGAATATACCATGGATAAATGCTTCTGTCTACTAAATACTTCGGTTTGCTAAAAATACTTTTAAAACGGGTACATTCAATTGTAGTGAACGCTAGGAGGATGAACCATATGACCGCACACATTGATCGCTCGAATATCGCTGCCACCATCGCCCACCATTCGAACTGGGCGCTCGGTGATCTATTGAAAGAAACACTTGATTGGCATGAGACGACACGACAGGCTCACTATCCCGACCAAGCGAAAACCTATCTCTCTCACCTGCCGATGACCGAACGCATCGTCCCAGTGACAAGTTCCTTGCCGCTCGAGACGATCGATGGAATCGTCCGCCCGGTGTGGATGCGCCGGCTCGACGCCGAGCACTTGAACTTGAGACAAGCGACACGCCAACATGTCGACGTCACCGACTACGGGGCCGTCGGGGATGGTTTGACGGATTGCACGCTCGCTTTCCGGCTCGCCCTCCGGTCAAACCGCCACGTCCACGTGCCGGCCGGCGTGTATGTCGTCCGCGGCATCCGCATCCCGTCGAACTGTGTGCTTGAAGGGGCAAGCCAGCAGGAAACGATCATCAAGCTCTCGGACCGAGCTCCGAAACATCGACGGTTGCTTCGAAATGCAACCCCGTTCGCCGGAAACCACCATATTGAAGTCGCACATTTGACGCTCGACTGGAACGTGGAGCGCCTCGGTGACGTCGACCGGACCTCGAGTGGCGATACCGCTTCGAGCGCATTGACGTTCGCGCACGTCAAATTCGGTTGGATTCACCATGTCACGGCGAAAAACGCTGGACTCCATGCCTTCGATATCACGTCTCCTCATTATCATTACTTAGGGGACGGGCTTCGCGCCAAAAAAGGGAGCCGGTACGTGTGGCTCGACCATTGCGAAGCGACGAATTACGGGGACGACGGCATTACGACCCATCATAGCGACGCCCTCTATATCACGAACTGTTACTGCCATCATCCACATGGACGCACCCACGCCCATGGCTTCTCGAACTCAAACGGGATCGAGATTGATGACGGGTCACGCCACGTCACACTCGTCAATAATATGAGCGAAGGTTGTTTCGGGGGCGTCGAAGTGAAAGCGCACGGGACGTCTTCAGCCGCTCACGACGTCCACATATTCGGACACTTCTCGTATCACGACAATCGGTCGTTCAATTTCCGTCACATCAGCCATCACTTGGCCGATGACCCACAGTCGAAGACGGCACGCTTCCTTTCAGGGACGAACCTCGTCTCGATGGAACCGGTCCGCTCGAAGCTGTATACGAAATCTTCGGCACGCAGCCTCGTCGTGTCGGCGTATCAGGACGTTTTGATTCATGGATTTACGGCCATCGGCAATCCGGATTACGATTATCGCGCCAATCCAGCCCTCGCCGTCCAATATAAATCTCGCAACGTACGTTTGAAACGGATTGCGACGAGCGGATTTGCATCGGGTCGGGCCGACATTGAACTGTTCGGCGGCGATAACCGGACCGACCACGTCACGATCGAGGACGTTATCTGTCGCAACTCGGCCCCGGTCGCATTGAAAATTGGTGGCCAGTTGACGAATATTACGCTCCAGCGAATCGAAGGCGAACAAAAAAGTGGAGATGTGCTCATCTCCACGAGTAGTCCAATCGAGGCTCACGACTTGTTTGCTTACGGGTTCTCAGACCGTGTACGCAACGATGTTTGAGCCGCCTCGACGAGTTCATCGAGCATCGTCTCGTCTAAATTGAGCGAACTCACCGTCTGTTTTGCCATCATGCGGACGATGGCTTTGTCGAGAAAGCCCATCCGCTCGAAATCATAGCCGTTGCCGACGACCTCGACAAAATAAGCGTGTGCACGCAACACTTCTCGATACGCGTCCTCGAGCTCCCGTTGCCGTTCGGCTGGGGTCGGCGTACCGGCACATAAATAGAGGCCGAGCGGTCGTTTGAGCAATTGAGCTTCGTTGATGTGCAGCCAAGCCGTCATCTCGTCTTGAATTTTGCCCATCCGGATTGAGCTGCCGACAATCACATGGTCGACCGTCCCCCACTCGACGTCCGGTGCTTCGACCACGTTTTGAATGTGGACGTCTCCCGGAAGCCGCTCCGCCAACAGATGGGCGACTTTCTCACTCGTCCCGTAGCGGGTCGAATAAGCAATTAACGTATTCATCGTGTTTCCCCCTTTCGGTCAGACTCTACTATCCTTATTCCCGAAATGGGTCATCTTTACTAACGACACAACAAAAACTCGCCAAGGAGGCGAGTTTTTTTCGTCACACTTTATACACTTGCGCTTCGTACGGACGAAGCGTGAACGGTTCGATCGGTTCCATGTTCCCGATGACACGTTCTGTCACGTCATACGGGAGTTCGCGTGTCACCGTCTCAGCTGAGAAGTTGCAGAGCACGAGCCACGTCTCCCTTTCGAACGTTCGAGTGAAGGCGTATACCGCTTCATCGTCTGGGAGTAACAGTTCATACTTCCCGTAGACAACGATCGGATTTTGTTTCCGGAGCTGAATCAACTGGCGATAATAATGGAAGAGCGAGTCCGAATCACGCCGCGCCGCTTCCGCGTTCACGGTCATATAGTTCGGGTTGACCCCGATCCACGGCGTTCCGGACGTGAATCCGCCTTGCGGTTCGGCCGACCACTGGACCGGTGTCCGCGAGTTGTCGCGCCCACGTGCGTGAATACCGCGGAAAATCTCATCATGCGTCAACAAGCCATTCGTCGTGTAATCCCGATACGCGTTGAGCGTCTCGATGTCACGGTACTCATCAATCGAGTCGAACGCCACGTTCGTCATCCCGAACTCTTCACCTTGATAGATGTATGGCGTCCCTTTCAGCATGTGCAGGAGCGTCGCCAGCATCTTGCCAGAGACAACACGATACTCGTCCGAGTCGTTCCCGAATCGTGAGATGGCTCGCGGTTGGTCATGGTTGCTCCAGTAGAGACTGTTCCAGCCATCTTCTTCAAGACCTTCTTGCCAACGCGAGAAGATTGTCTTCAAGTCCGTCAACTTCCAGTCCGTCGGATTCCATTTGCCGAAACTGCCGTTGCCGACGTCGACGTGTTCGAAATGGAACACCATGTTCAACTCGTCACGACCTTCTCCCGTATAAAGCTTCGCCTCGTCGACGCTGACGCCCGGCATCTCACCGACCGTGATCGTATCGTATTTCGACAGGACCTCACGATTCATCTCCTGCATGAACTCATGGATGCGCGGCCCATTGAAGAAGAACGGTGTGCCGTCCCCGTAACCCGTCCCCCGCGTCTCGCCGTCTGGGTAGCTCGGATCTTTCGAGATCATGTTGATGACGTCCATTCGGAAACCGTCGACCCCTTTGTCGAGCCAGTACGTCATCAAATCGTATACTTCACGGCGCAACGTCTCCGACTCCCAGTTCAAGTCTGGTTGCTTTTTGCTGAACAGATGCAAGTAGTATTCGTCGCTCGCCTCATCGTATTGCCAGGCACTCCCTCCGAAGAAAGCACCCCAGTTCGTCGGTGGCTGACCGTTCTCGCCTTTTTTCCAAATGTAGTAGTCTCGGTACGGGCTGTCTTTTGAGGATCGCGATTCCATGAACCATTGGTGTTCGTCCGACGAATGGTTGACGACGAGGTCCATCATGATTTTGATGCCGTGACGATGCGCTTCTTCGAGCATCGCATCGAAATCGTCCATCGTTCCGAACTCATCCATGATGGCCCGGTAATCGCGGATGTCGTATCCGTTGTCGTCGTTCGGTGAATCGTACACCGGCGATAGCCAGATGACATCGATGCCGAGTTCCGCCAAATACGACATCTTCTCAGTGATTCCAGGGATGTCCCCAATCCCGTCACCGTTCGAGTCATTAAAGCTACGCGGGTAAATTTGATAGACGACCGCTTCTTTCCACCATTGTTTCATGTTTCATCCTCCTCATACGTTCTGTCGATTTCATCGTACCCGCTCGTCGCCTTGATTTCTATCCATGATATGATGAAAATATGCACGATTTTGCTATTAAGAAAGGATGATTCGATGGAAATTGGCTTTTGTGGCTATTCGTATCATACAACGACCTATACTTTTCCTTTTCCCAATCGGTTGGAGACGTATTTGATTCGCTTGCAAACAGAAGGCACGGCGCGCATCGTCGTCAATGGGAAGACGTATACGGCACGGCCTGGCGACCTGTTGCTCGTTAAACCTGGTGACGCGTACGAACTGCATGTCGATACCCCGGCAAGCGGGGATTATCATCTTTTCTGTGACGGTCTGACCCTCGATGCATGGTGGGTGGCGGTCGATCGTTCCCGCATCACGTCCATCTCGATCGACCCTCGCTTGTTGTCACTCTGGCAGCATATCACCGAAGAGGCGCGACGCCCGACGACTGAACAAAGTCCGGACTTGATTGAAACACTGATTGAAGCCTTGCTCCTCATGCTCGACCGTTCAGTCCAAGAAGTGCAAGCAAACGTGCGACCACCTGTCGTGTCACGCATGATGCGTTATATAGAAGGAAACGTTACAAGCGACTTCAAAGTGGCGGACGTCGCCGACGCGGTCGGGCTCAGTGTATCGCGGACCGTCCACTTATTTAAAGAAGTGACCGGTATGACGATTGTCGCCTATGCTCAATCGATTCGACTCCAGCTCGCCGAAGAACAGATGCAGTATACCCAACACTCTCTCGAACGGATTGCCGAGCTGTCTGGATTCCGCTCCTATCCATATTTTCATCGTATCTTTAAACGAAAATATGGCGTCGCACCAGGGGTTTATCGCACACTTCAACAAAAAAACGAAAAAAAATAAAAAAAGAGTGATCCATTTTTTGAACCGCTCCGTTAGATGGGTGTAAACAACGACAACCACTCAAAAAAAGGAGCGATTACCCATGAAGAAGAAAACAATGAACAAGATTGTAGCACCGGCACTCGCACTCGGCTTACTCGTACCATTGAATGCACAGGCAGCGGATCACGCACCGACAGCAAGCACACCAGCAGGTGACTTACGAGCCACGCTCGACCAATTACTGTCTGAGCATTACGTCTTAGCCGTCACATCGATGATGAAAGCATATGATGGAGCACCAGACGCTGAAGTCGCGATGAAGGCACTCGATCAAAACGCACTCGACATGACACCGGCCATCGCTTCAATTTATGGAGATGAGGGCGCAGCCCAGTTCGAAGACATCTTCGCTGGTCACAACGACTACTCAGCTGACTTCGTTGAAGCGGCTAAATCAGAAGACAAAGAGCTTCGTGCTGACGCTGAAGCTGAGGTCGACGAATTCGTCGAAGAGTTCTCAACATTCCTTGATGCAGCAACAGAAGGTAACTTACCGAAAGACGCTGCTGCTGACGTACTTGAGCTTCACGAAGACCAAGTTCTCTCAGTATTCGACAACTATGTCGCAGGTGACTACGAGTCGGCATACATGACGTACCGTGAAGGGTACAAGCTCATGTTCGACATCAGTAAAGCCCTCTCAGGCGCAATCGTCACACAGATGCCTGACAAATTTGAAACTGCTGCTGACACACCAGCCGTCGAGCTTCGTTCAACATTGAACAGCCTTGCTGGTGAACACTTCGCACTCGCAGCAATCGGCATGCAAAAAGGCTACGATCAAGCAGAAGACTTCGACTACGTGAGCTGGGCTGAAGATCAGAACACACTCGATTTCAAAGCAGCCATCGGTTCAGTCTACGGTGATGAAGGTGCGGCCCAATTCGAAAAAGTATGGAACGGGAACCACATCACAGCCCAAGGTGACATCGTTGCCGCTACACTCGAAGGCGATGAAGCTAAAATTGAAGAAGCACGCATGAAGCTCGACCAGTTCGCTGTCGATTTCAGCACATTCCTCGATGCAGCGACAGAAGGTAACTTGCCACAAGAAGCTGGCCAAGAAGCCATCAAACAACATGAGGCCCTCGTGCTTCAAACGTTCGATCAGTATGTAGCTGGTGACGCGGATGCCGCTTGGATGTCATTCCGTGAAGGATACGCGTTCATGTTCGGTGTTGGTGAGACACTCGGTAACGCGATCGTGACACAAATGCCTGACAAGTTCGCTGAAACAACAATGCCTGAAGAGATGCCTGAAACAGGTCTCGGTGGTGCACAAGAACAATCAATGAACACGCTCTACGCTGGCCTTGCTGTACTTGGCGGAATCTTGCTCGCCTTTGTAACGCTTCGTAACCGTAAACAATCTGTTCAATAATCAATAAGGAGGGAGCCCCATGAACAAGCGCCATTTGTTTCTGGCGCTCTCTCTCTTTTGTTTTGGCTTCTGGACGTGGACGAGCGCCCAAGAATCGTCGTCACCACCTGTAGAAGAAAAACAAATAGAGGAGAGCCCAGATTTATCGGCTGAATTCTCACTTCTACAGGAAGAGGTGAAGAAGCTCCGATTAGCCGAGGAAGAGGAAAGTGCCAAGGCCGCGACACCCGTCCAACTTCAAATCCCAACCATTGACGTCGACACCGCGATTGAACAAGTCGGTGTGCTCGACAATGGACAGATGGGCGTCCCAAAAGACGAGAACCAAGTCGGTTGGTTCGAACCGGGCGTCAAACCCGGCAGTAAAGGCAACGCCGTCATCGCCGGACACGTCGACAGCAAGACCGGCCCCGCCGTCTTCTATGAACTCGATCAGCTGAAGACAGGCGATGCCGTGACGATTATCGACGAGACCGGTAACACGTTGCGGTTTCGTGTCACAAAGACAGAGAGTTATGACACGAGCAACGCCCCGATCGAAGCAATTTTCGGTGCTACGTCGAGTCGGCATTTGAACTTGATCACGTGTTCCGGCACCTTCGGAGACGGCGGCTATGACCAACGTTTCGTCGTCTACACCGAACTCGTCGATAGCGAGATCAAGTCGACAGTCGAACTCGACGCACCGACGAGCGTCGAACTCCGCGGGAACTTATTGACGTGGCACGCCGTCCGTGACGACGCCGTCATCGGCTATCGCGTCTACGAAATGGTCGACGGTGAAGCGACACATATCGAAAGTATCCCGTCGCACGCCCGGAAGAGCATCGAAGTCACGAACGAGCAGGCAGCGTATTACGTGACAGCGATCGATCAACTCGGGAACGAGTCGAGTCCTTCCGCACAGACGAAGTGATGATCGAAGCACCCACAGACCGCCATCTGTGGGTGCTTTTTATCAACTTGCAACTTCAAGCAAAAAAGCATCCCTCGATGAGGAATGCTTTTTCGTTTAGACGAAACACGGAATCTGCGGGTTGAACGTCTTATTGTTCTCCGTCATGATCTGTTTTTTGATTTTGCCTTCGCCGAGATAGACGATACGGTCAGCGAGCGCCTCCGCGTCCTCTTCATCGTGGGTAACGAAGATCGTCGTCGTCCCCGTCTGTTTGAGGAGGCGGCGCAAATCGTCCCGAATGCGATGTTGGAGCGACGTGTCCAAGTTGCTGAACGGCTCATCTAAAATGAGGAGCGATGGTTTCGGTGCGAGCGCACGCGCGAGCGCGACACGCTGTTGCTGACCACCACTGAGCTCATACGGATAGCGGTGACGGAACTCGGACAGGTTTACGAGCGTCAGCATCTCTTCGACACGCTCGTTCCGCTCTTTCCGGCTCAATTTATGCAGACCGAAGCGGATGTTCTTCTCAACGGTCATATGCGGGAAGAGCGCATAGTCTTGGAACACCATCCCGACACCACGCTGTTCAGGCGGCATGAACTGGCAATCGTCGCAACAGACACAGTCGTTAACGACGACGACGCCTTGATTCGGCATCTCAAGCCCTGCGATGAGGCGTAAAATCGTACTCTTCCCAGAACCGCTGTCACCGAGAAGCGAGACGATTTCACCTTTCGTGATCGAGATTGAGAATCCTTTAATCGTCTCGGCTTGCGCACCTTTATAGCTGAAGTGTAAATCGTTGATTTGAACAAACATTAGTCGGCCTCCTTATCAAGCACCTTATGGAACACAAAGATCAACAGTCCGCTCATGAGCACGATGACGATTGAGGCGAGCGCTGCCTCATGTATCTTCTCGTCACTGACATATTTGAACGCCTGTGTGGCGAGCGTCGAAAAATTGAATGGCTGTAAAAACAGCGTCAGCGGCAATTCTTTCATAATATCGATAAAGACGAGGATGAACGCGCTCATGATCGCCCCTTTAATCATCGGGATATCGACCCGGAAGAACGTCTGTACCGTCCCCCACCCGAGCATGCGCGACGCTTCCGTGAACGACTTCCCGACTTTCTCAAATCCGCTCTCAATCGAGTTATAGCCGATGGCGAGGAAGCGGATGACGTAGGCGAAAATGAGCATGATGAGCGTCGTCCTAAACACGAACGTCTGCCCCAAATCGAGCGCGAGCGCCACGTTCAGCACCCACTCGTCAAGCAGCAAGAACAACGTGATGACGGCGATGGCGATGGCCGCTCCCGGAATCGAATAGCCGAGCGTCGTCACTTTCGAGATGACGCGTGTCATGTTCGACGGAAACAGGCGCGTGTAGTTCGCGATGATGAGCGCGAACACGAGAATGATTACGGTCGCGATGAACGCCACGCTCACCGTGTTCCAGACGAGGCGGAAAAACTCGGCCGTGAACACTTGCTCGAACGTCAACACCGTCCAAGCGACGAGTTGCACGAACGGGATGAGAAACGCGATAGCGAAGATGGTCGCCACGTAGCCGAATACGGCGTAGCGGTGCCACCCGTTCAATTGTCTCGGTTTGAGCGGCTTCACTTTCGTCGTCGCATAGCTGAACTGCTTCCGACCTCGGACGAGCCGTTCCATCGTCAAGATGGCGATGACGAGAATCATGAGCGTCCCGGCGAGTTTCAGCGCCGAGGACGTATCTTTCATCCCGAACCACGTACTGAAGATGGCCGTACTGAACGTTTGAATCCCGAAGTATTTGACGACCCCATAGTCGTTCAATACTTCCATCAACACGAGGCTGACCCCGCCGATGATGGCGACACGCGAAATCGGGATGACGACGGTGAAGAAGATATCCCATGAGCCGCGGCCGAGGATGCGGGCGTTCTCAATCATCGAGGACGATTGGTTGTGCAAGAAAGCCCGCGTGATCGTGTAAATGTATGGATACAAGAACAGCGTGAAGATGAACACCGTTCCTTGAATCGTCATGATGTTGAAATACGTCTGGTCGACGGTGATGCCGAACTCATTGCGTAGCGTCGTCTGGATGACGCCCGTATAGTTCAAAATCCCGTGATACGTGTATCCCCCGATATAAGGCGGGATGGCGAGCGGTAAGATGAGCGCCCATTTGAAGAACTTACGGAACGGGAAGTCGTATACCGTGACGAACCAAGCTAAGCTCGTCCCGATAATCGTCGTCAGCAGGCCGGTCGCAAGCATGATGAACAGGGTATTGCGTACGTAAGTCGGCAACAAATACTCGCGGATGTGTTGCCAGTTGTCATTGACCGGTGCGAATAGTTCGACCAAGACGACGACGCCTGGCAGGACGATGAACAAGAGCGCGATAAAGCTGAGGATGGCCCATCCATTCAGTTGTCGTTTCAGCGCGTACCAGTTCATGTCGTACAACTCCCGTTCTTCTTTCGTTCAGTCACTTCCTGTCCCATCATATCAGGTTCAACGCTCTCGTTATACCGCTAGCGTGTCGAGAAACGCAAAAATCTTCGGCCTGAACGTCTGTTCAAGCCGAAGTCTTCTTATTTCCAGCCCGCTTCGTTGAAGACGCGGATGGCTTCTTGCTGGTTTTCACCGAGGACAGACAAGTTGATGTCCTGCTCTTTGAACTCACCCCATGATTTAAGGAGTTCGTTCGGTTCAACCGATTCATTTACTGGATACTCGTAGTTTACGCTCGCGAACTGCTCTTGTGCCGACGGATCAGACATGAACTCCATGAGCTTCTTCGCGTTCTCTGAGTTCTTCGAGGCTTTCGTCATCGCGATTCCTGAGATGTTCACGTGTGTCCCCGTCGTATCTTGGTTCGGGAAGAAGACGCCAAGTTGTTCAGCGACTTTCTTCTCTTCCGCATCTTCCGAATTCAACATGAGACCCATGTAGTAGGTGTTCATAATGGCGACATCACCTTCACCGGCCACGACTGCTTTCGCTTGGTCACGGTCGTTCCCTTGTGGGTCGCGTGCAAAGTTGTTGACCATGCCTTTCGCCCACTCTTTTGCCTGGTCGACACCGTTCACTTCAATGAATGAGGCGAGGAGCGAGATGTTGTACATGTTCTCAGACGGACGGACGAGTACTTTGCCGTTCCACTGCTCTTCCGTGAGTGCTTCATACGTTGACAAGTCTTCTGGTTTCACGCGGTCTTTCGCGTAGACGATGACACGCGCCCGTTTCGTGAGACCGAACCATTCGTTGTCCGTGTCACGGTATTTCTCCGGAACGTTCGACTCAAGCACGTCGCTATCGACCGCTTGCAGGTGTCCCGCTTCTTTCGCTTGATACAAGTTCCCTGCATCCGCTGTGATGAAGAGATCGGCTTCTGTATTGTCGCCTTCTGTGTTCAAACGCTCGAGCAACTCATCGCTCTTCCCTTCAACGACATTAACTTTCACGCCTGTCTCTTCTTCGAACTGCTTGTAAAGCTCTTTATCTACATCATAGTGACGGCTCGAGTAAACGTTGACGACTTTTGACTCTTCTGCTGTCTCGTTGTCGCTTGAAGTCGTCGTTTCTTCTGTGCTGGCGCAAGCCGCAAGAAGTGATGTCGTGAGCGCAGCCGAAAGGCCGAGTGCCATGTACTTTTTGTTCATTTCATAATCCCCCACTTATTCATATCTATTATTGGTAATGATAATTACTCTCAGTTAATATCATCACTGATAATCATTCTCACGTCAACCTTTTTTGAAATCGTTTACTGCAGTTATAGGTACATAACTTAACAGTTTTAACATCATCATTTCTTGACTTCAAAATGACTAGCCCCCTATAGTGAAAGAGAACAAACCGTCTGGTCGGTACAGAAAGGAGGCATGACATGACAAACCGATCAATGATCACGAAACAAAAATTGTTGGATGCCGCGACGGATATCATCATGGAGCATGGTGTGCATCATCTTACATTAGATGAAGTCGCCAAGACAGCTGGCGTCTCGAAAGGTGGTCTCCTGTATCATTATCCATCCAAAGAAGCGCTGCTGACCGCCATCGTCGAACGGCTCCAAACCGAACAAAACGATTTGTACGAGTCGCTTCAAGCGGACGGCAACGGTCCTGTCGAAGCGTTCGTCCGCCTGTTTGACGAGACAAAACTCCATCCGGAGCGTTCACCGATCCACATCGACGCCGAGAAAATGATCGCTTTCTTGACGTTGTTCGCGGTCGACCAAGAGTACGCGGAACGATGGAAGCACGACCTCGACACGTTCTTCGCTCAGTTTCAACAGACGAGCGACCCCGTTGAGACGATGATTATCCGTTATGCACTCGAAGGCATGATGATGTCCGAGCACTTCAACGTCGGCGTCGCCCCGCCTGCCTTAAAACACGACATTATCGCTCGCTTGATCGAGCGAGCCCGGAATATCGATTCGGGTAAAACAGACTAAGCCCTCAGAGGAGAAATGAATCCCATGCAGAAAATCACGTCCTTCTCCGTCAACAACAAGTTCGCAGTCTGGTTGATGACGATCATCTTGACAGCCGCCGGAATTTTCGCCGGCTTGACGATGAAACTAGAAACATTGCCTGACATCACGACACCGACCGTCTCGGTGACGACGATTTATCCAGGAGCCTCACCTGAACAAGTGCTCGACGAAGTGAGCACCGTGCTCGAAGAACGCTTGAAGAGCTTGAACGGTGTCGAACAAGTTCGTTCGTCTTCGTTCCAGAACGCTTCAAACATTCAAATCGATTACGACTTCAGCACCGACATGGAAGAGGCTGAACAACTGGTCAAAGACGCGCTCAGCAACGTCGAGTTGCCTGAAGCCGTCCAAGACCCGCAGGTGTCGCGTCTCAGCTTTGACGCGTTCCCGGTCATCGGGGCAGCCGTCTCGGATGAGAGTCTCGATTTGGCTGAATTGACGAAATTGGTCGAAGATGAGTTACAACCAGCGCTTGAAGGTGTAGAAGGCGCTCAGACCGTGCAAATCGCCGGACAAGAGATTCGTCGCGTCGAGCTTCAGTTCGATGAGGAGGCACTTGCCGAATACAACTTGACGGAAGACACGGTCAAACAGTTGATTCAAGCGAACGATGCCCGCATCGCGCTCGGCTTGTATGAACTCGGTGATACGGAACAAGCCGTCGTCATCGACGGGAAGTCGGAGACGCTCGAAGCGTTCCGCGACCTCCAAATCCCGTACTCACCCGCACAAACGGAACAGCCGGTGCCAGGTGCGTCAACAGAACTTCCGACTGGCGAGACTCCACAAGTCCCGACTGAAGTGCCAGGTGCCGTGCCACCAGCCAACATCCCGACGACTGTCCCGACCGTCGCCTTGAGCGAACTCGCGACGATTGAAGACCGCGGGATCGAGGAATCGATTTCACGGTCGAACGGGGAACGTTCCATCGGGATTCAAGTGACGAAAACACAAGATGCGAACACCGTCGACGTCGTCAACGCCGTCAAAGACGTGCTCGCCGACTTCGAAGCCGACTATGACACGGCCAAAGTATCGGTCACGCTCGACCAAGGTCAACCGATTGAAGAATCGGTCGAGACGATGGTCTCGAAAGCGTTGCTCGGTGGCTTGTTCGCCATCTTGATCATTCTCGTGTTCCTTCGTAACTTCCGCTCGACGATTATTGCGGTCATCTCGATTCCGCTCTCGCTCCTTATGGCATTGATCGTCTTGAAACAGCTCGACATCACGCTTAACATCATGACGCTCGGCGCGATGACCGTCGCCATCGGACGCGTCGTCGACGACTCCATCGTCGTCATTGAGAACATTTACCGCCGCCTCACCCGTCCGAACGAGACGTTGCGAGGCAAAGAACTGATTATCGCCTCGACGAAAGAAGTGTTCATTCCGATCGCGTCGTCGACGATCGTCACAATCGCTGTCTTCTTGCCGCTCGGGTTCGTCACTGGCTTCGTCGGTGAGCTGTTCTTACCGTTCGCCTTGACCGTCGTCTTCGCCTTGCTCGCGTCATTACTCGTCGCGATCACGGTCGTACCGATGATGGCCGACTCGTTCTTTAAGAACCGCGATAAATTGAAACCAGAAGAAGGACCAGGGAAGCTCGCGCAATGGTATCGTGGCGTCCTCAACTGGTCGCTCAACCATAAACTCGTCGTCTTCGGTCTCGCGACAGCACTCTTAATCGGAAGTTTCGCCCTCGTCCCAGCCATCGGGGTCAACTTCTTGAACCAAGAGTCGGAGAAGACGCTTTACGTCACGTTCGACCCAGAACCGGGCCAAACACTCGACGATTCGATTGCGGCAGCTGAAATCGCCGAAACTTATTTCATGGAAGAGCAAGCAGACGCGACCGACGTCCAATTCACGGTCGGTGGCGAGAACCCGCTCAACCCGGGGAACAACAAACAAGGGATTTTCATCGTCCAGTATGACCCGGACACAGAAGATTTCGCTGACGTCAAAATCGCTGACGTCGAACGCTTGAACGAACTCGCTACAGGCGGGGAATGGAAAGAGCAAGACTTCGCCGGCGGCGCCGGCACGAGTGGCGTGACGTACAACGTCTATGCCAACTCGCTCGAAGATCTAGAAGCCATCGTCCCGACATTCATCGAGACGATTGAAGAAGAGACGGATTACGTCCGTCAAGCGACGTCCGATCTTCGCGAATCTTACGTGCAGTACACGTTCAACGTCGACCAGCAAGCTACTGCTGAGGCAGGCGTCTCGGCCGCTCAGCTCGCCCAGACGATTGGACAGTTCCAAGCGCAAGAAAGCCCGCTTTCGACCGTGACGATCGATGACAAGCAACTCGATGTCATCATCCCGACAGAACAAGTCACGTACGACAGCATCGAAGAGTTGCAAGAACAAGAAGTGACGACGCCGTTCGGCCCTCGGCCAATCTCGGACTTCATCGAAGTCGAGGAAGGTACGACACCGGATACGCTCGTCCAACGCGACGGGAAGCTCCTCGCTCGCGTCAACGTCGAGCTCAGCACGGACAAAGCGACGGAAGCTTCGGCTGCTATCGAAGAACGTGTGTCTGACATCGAGCTCCCGACTGGCGTCTCTTATGACGTCGGTGGGGTCACTGAACAGATTCAAGAATCGTTCACCCAGCTCGGTCTCGCCATGCTCGCGGCCGTCGCCATCGTCTACTTGGTGCTCGTCATCACGTTCGGCGGTGCCGTCACACCGTTCGTCGTCCTGTTCTCGCTTCCTTATGCGATTATCGGGGGACTTGTCGCCCTACTCATCACAGGCGAAACGATTTCGGTATCAGCCTTGATCGGTGCGCTTATGTTGATTGGGATCGTCGTCACGAACGCCATCGTCCTGATTGACCGCGTCATTCATAAAGAAGCGGCCGGTCTCTCGACGCGTGATGCGTTGCTCGAGGCAGCCGGTACACGTCTCCGTCCGATTCTCATGACGGCGCTCGCGACAATCGGTGCCCTCGCTCCGCTCGCACTTGGCCTTGAAGGCGGCGCCTTGATCTCGAAAGGTCTCGGTGTGACCGTCATCGGCGGATTGACAAGTTCGACGCTGTTGACGCTCCTCATCGTCCCAATCGTGTATGAGTTCTTCGCACGGTTCCGCAAGAAAAAACAAGCGTAACGCAAAAGAGAGTTGGCCCAAATAGGGTCGACTCTCTTTTTGTGTTTAATAGCATTGCATGATGATTTCTGCCTCTTCAAAGCGCTTGTCTTTGAGGGCGTCGGTCGGGATGAGGAAATAAAGGATGCCGGCGTCACCGAACATGATGTCGAGTTCTTCACTCGAATCCATTTGGAATAAGAGAAACGGGTCACGGAAACGTTCCCCATACGTCTCTTCAATCTCTTCAAACACATCGTTTTGCACCTCGTCCGGATGCCCGCCCACCGCATGCAACTCGCCCTCATCGAACAGCTCCTCAAAAGCGGTATATTCTTCTTCGCTCATCAAATCAAACAGTGCATCATCGTTTTGCGCATAACCTTCCTCGAATGTGGCAGCCCGCTCCTTGAGCGCTTCGCCGACCCGTACCCGTTCAAGCGTCGTCGCTTCTGTATAGAGGACGCGCCAAAGGTGACGTTCGTCTGCGTCACCCCACGGTTGTTCATCCAAATCATAGAAGAACGATAACATGCCTTCTTTCGGAAGCGCTTCGACCGATTCAAATCCAGCGAAGTCACTAAGCCTGAACTGTGCCAAAAACGTCAAGTTCTCTCCGGGATGGTCCGACACACTCGGTAAATCCGGATAGCCGCCAAATTTCGAATGACCGATTGCGACTTCTTCTCGTGTCGTTCGGGGTTCAAGCTTCAAGTTAACGCGCTTCGTGAACGCCGCCAAGATGTCATCCCCCTGTTCGAGCCCGTGCTGGTCAATAAACTGTTTGATTGATTGAAGTTCCATTCGAACACCTCATTCGGATATGATACAAGTAGTCTATCATACCGAACGTGTGTACCCTTTATCATTTTTTATATAGCCTTTCTCTTGACCGAATGAATGAAACTTGAGAAGATGCTTACGTTTTGAACTTATTCGTGAAAGGATGTCACATATGCAACGTCTCATCGAATGGGTGATCGGCCTTTCGCTCTTGTTTGGCTTGAGCGCACTCGGAAATTGGATTGTCGCGACGCTTGATTTAAAAGTTCCCGGAAGCGTCATCGGGATGGTCCTCTTGCTGCTCTTACTGATGACCAAATTGATCCGTGTCGAGTGGATTGAAGACAGCGCCGGCTTTTTGACGAAGCATCTCGCCTTCTTCTTTATCCCGATCGCGGTCGGACTCATGTCGTACAGTGATTTATTAAAGGCGGAGGGCGTGCCGCTCTTTGCCGCCTTGATCATCAGCCTATTCGTCGGCCTCATCGTCACCGCCCTCATCTCCGGAAAAGAAGGTGAAGCGTCATGACGTTATTTTGGGTGCTCGTCACCATCGGCGTCTACATGTTGAGCCGCAAACTGTCATTTAAATGGGCGTCCCCGTTCACGAACGTCGTCTTCTTGAGCACGGCGACATTGATTGTGGTGTTGCTGTTGTCCGGACAGACGTATGATGCGTACGCTCCGGCTCGAGACGCCATCACGACGCTGCTTGGACCAGCCACGGTCGCACTCGGATTACCACTCTATCGCAACTTGCCCATTTTGCTCGCGCGTGCGAAACGGGCGCTCGGGGCCATCATGCTCGGGACGCTGTCGACAATTTTCGTCGCTGTCGGGTTAGGGACCGCGCTTAAATTGACAGACCACGTCTTGCTCGCCTTGTCCGTAAAATCAGTGACGTCACCAATCGCACTGGAATTGGCGCGGCAACTGCAAGGTGACGCCGCACTCGCCGCGTCGGTCGCCGTCGCTTGTGGGATTCTCGGGGCCATGCTCGGTCCGACGATTCTGACGCGCTTCAACGTGACCGACCCGTTCACACGAGGATTGGCGCTCGGGACGCTGAGCCACGGCATCGGCACGGCCCAAGCAGCCACAGAACACCCGCTGTCAGGGGCGACAGGCGGCGCCGCGATGGGTCTGTCTGCCATCTTCACGTCATTCGTGTTGCCGTTTCTACTTCCTCTTCTGTTTTGATTCGGGAAGAAATCGGGCACGAAGAGAGGCCATTGCGCCTCTCTTTTTATTTTCAAAAAATTTCGATACTTTTCAAAACGGCTCTCATGCTAAACTAAATGAGAACAGATTCATCAGAGGAGGCAGACCATGCAATCGAAATTGATTGAACGTTTAATCACGTATGCAAAAATTGACACACAGTCCGACTTCACGAGTGAGACGACACCGTCGACGGCGAAACAATGGGATTTGATTCGCCATCTCGAGACCGAGTTGAAAGCGATTGGACTCGAAGACGTCGAGACGGATGAATACGGCTACTTGTTCGCCACGCTTACGAGCAACGTCGACCATGACGTACCGACAATCGGGCTCCTCGCCCACGTCGATACGGCGACCGACTTCACCGGGACGAACGTCAACCCGCAACTAGTCGAGCATTACGAGGGTGGCGATATCGTCTTGAACGAGGCGCTCGGTGTCATCTTGTCGCCGCGTGACTTCCCGGAACTCGACGGCTACGTCGGCCATACGCTCATCACGACAGATGGGACGACGCTGCTCGGGGCCGATGATAAAGCCGGCATGGCTGAAATCGTCACCGCTGTCGAATACTTATTGGCCCATCCGGAAATTCCGCACGGACCGGTCCGCATCGCCTTCACACCGGACGAAGAGATTGGCCGCGGCCCGCACAAGTTCGACGTCGCCCGCTTCAACGCCGACTTCGCCTATACGATGGACGGTGGCTCGCTCGGCGAACTCCAATATGAGAGTTTCAACGCCGCCGGTGCCACGGTCACGTTCCATGGGACGAACGTTCACCCGGGCAGTGCCAAAAACAAGATGGTCAACTCGATGAAATTGGCGATGGCATTCCACAACCGCCTTCCGGCCGATGAGGCGCCAGAGCATACGAGCGACTATGAAGGCTTCTTCCATTTGAACGGCTTCTCTGGCGACGTGGAGACGACGACGCTCCAATACATCATCCGCGACCACGACCGCACGAAGTTCGAAGCGCGCAAAGCGTTGCTTGAAAAACTCGTCGTCGAATGGAAACAGAAATACGGCGAAGCGCGCATCGACTTGAAGATGGACGACCAATACTACAACATGGCCGAGAAAATCGAGCCGGTGAAACATATCGTCGACACGGTCGCCGATGTCATGCTCGAACTCGGTATCGAACCGAAAATCGAACCGATTCGCGGCGGGACAGACGGCTCGCAACTGTCGTATATGGGACTCCCGACCCCGAACATCTTCACGGGCGGCGAGAACTATCACGGCAAGTTCGAGTACGTCTCCGTCAACAACATGGAAAAAGCGACCCATGTCATCATCCAGACGCTCCGCACGTTCGCTGAACGCGCGCGAGCATAACACATGCGCCTCCAATCGTTCTCTTCTAGAATAGAGACATTGGAGGCGATTTTTATGAAGCATACGTTTCAAATGAACCTCGACTGGACCGGCGGACGCAATGACGTCGGTACGCTCGAGGCTGAACGGTTGAAAACACAAATCTCGATTCCCCCGGAAATGGATGGGCCCGGCATCGGGACGAACCCTGATGAGATGCTTCTCGGTGCTGCAGCTACTTGCTATATCATCACGCTCGCGGCCATGCTCGGGCGCAGTGACCTGCCGCACCGTGGCATCACCATCGACGCCGAAGGCATCGTCGACGTGACGAACGGCGTCTTCACGTATGAGACGATTCGCTACACGACCCGCATCAACGTGCCGGCAACAGCCACAGACCGTGACCTCACGCTCGTCGAACGGATTGCTAAAAAAGCGAAAGACGGTTGCATGATTTCACGCGCCTTGGCCGGCAACGTCACGTTCGAGCTCGACACGACGGTCACACGCGTCGACTGACGATGTATCGCTTCGCACAACCCCTGCATGAAGGGATCATCTTGAAACGGCGCAATCGGTTCGTGATGGACGTGTTGCTCGGTGACACCGTCGTCGCCTGTCACTGTCCGGTCACAGGCCGCATCGGCGATCTCGTCTTTGACGGGGTGCCTTGTCTCGTCTCGACGACGAACGACCCGCGACGGCACACGGCCTACACGGTAGAAGCCGTCTCAATCGATGCGGATGGACAATGGATCGGGATTCATCAAGGTCGCGCCAACGATTTCGTCGCGCATTGTTTGGACACGGACGCATTACCGGTCTTTCCTTCCCCCAAACAGGTGGGGCGTGAGCAAGTCGTCGGGTCATCACGACTCGATTTCAAGGTCGATGGTGTTTATATGGAAGTGAAGGCACCACTCACCGAGTTGTTTGTGACGCCTCTCTCGCGCTTTGAACGACGTGCGGTGACGAGACCGGTCGAGACCGAACGGTTGATGCGGCATCTCGAGACGTTGATTGCGACGTTGCCTGAAACCAAACGGGCTGTCCTGCTGTATGTCTTCCTATACGACGCGCCCGTGTTCACCGGCAATCCGAACCGGAAACAAGACGCACGGATTCGCCAGATGATTCGCGAGGCGATTGCGGACGGACTAGAAATGTGGCAAGTGAACGGCGAGCTGACCACAGAAGGGATTCGTATGATCCGTTGCGTTGAGACAACGAATCATTTCAAGTAAAAAAGCCATCGCTGATGGCTTTTTTACTTTAACAACAGTGGGGTCACGTATGCCTCGATGACGGCCGAAATGGCGAGGAGCGGCACCGCGATGGAGAGAAACATCTTCACGCCTGCCACAAATAGCGCCTTGAACGTGACGTCCGTCTCTTTCCCGCGCAGTTTCTTCCACACGTAACGGTTGAGCGATAATCCCATCGCCGCTCCGAGCAAGATGGCCGAAATCTCGGTGATTCCGTGCGGCAAGATGCCGAGCACGATGACCCGGACGACCGATTCGCCGGCGAACCCGACGAGCATGGCGACTAAACCGATGACAGCGGCGTTGATGACGACGAACACGTATGGAATGAAGAGCGGAATCATCCCGAGCAGGAAAGCGAACAACGTGACGCGTGTATTGTTCACGAACAAGGCGATCATCGTCTCGCGCGCGCTCGTATCGAACGTCAAGCCCCTCGATTCAAACGTATCTCCGAGCTGGGCTAAAATCTCGTCTACTTGATCGGGTGCGATAAACGATCGAAACAAGAAGTACGACCCGATGCCGGTAATGATGAAAAGGATCCACAGTCGTAGAAAGTCGTTCCGATAATAGTTCGACCACGCCTCGCGAATGGATAGTGATGTTTTCATTTGAATTCCCCCTTATCAAGCTATACGAATCTCGTCAACGTTCGTTTCATTTTTCCCCACGACTGCGCGTTTTCCAAAAACGTGATACAATACACGTCGTAAACAAATCAGAAAAACGAGGGATCCTATACATGATTACAGTAAATAACGTAAGTCTCCAATTCGGTGGACGCAAGTTGTTCGAAGACGTGAACATCAAGTTCACACCAGGCAACTGTTACGGCTTGATCGGCGCAAACGGCGCCGGGAAATCAACATTCTTAAAAATTCTTGCCGGTGAGCAAGAGACGACAACAGGTGACGTCAGCTTCTCGCCTGGCGAACGCCTCGCTGTCCTTAAACAGGACCATTACGCGTACGAAGATCAAGCGGTACTCGAGACGGTCATCATGGGCCACGAGCGTTTGTATCAAGTCATGAAAGAGAAAGACGCCATCTATATGAAGGAAGATTTCTCTGACGAAGATGGTATGCGCGCTGCTGAACTCGAAGGCGAATTCGCTGAGATGAACGGTTGGGAAGCCGAATCAGAAGCTGCCATGGTCCTTCAAGGACTAGGGATCACGGATGCATCACACCACAAGCTCATGAGCGAGCTCACAGGTGGCGAGAAAGTCAAAGTCCTCCTTGCTCAAGCATTGTTTGGCAAACCTGACATTCTTCTCCTCGATGAGCCGACGAACGGTCTTGACCTCAAAGCGATCCAATGGCTCGAAGAGTTCTTGATCAACTTCGAGAATACCGTCATCGTCGTATCCCACGACCGTCACTTCTTGAACAAAGTCTGTACGCACATGGCCGACCTTGATTTCGGGAAGATCCAATTGTACGTCGGGAACTACGACTTCTGGTACGAGTCGAGCCAACTCGCTTCGCGTATGGCCAACGATCAGAACAAGAAAAAAGAAGAGAAAATCAAAGAACTTCAAAACTTCATCGCCCGTTTCAGCTCGAACGCCTCGAAGGCGCGTCAAGCGACGTCGCGTAAGAAGTTGCTCGATAAAATCACGCTCGACGATATCCGTCCATCATCACGTCGCTATCCGTTCGTCGGTTTCTCGATGGAACGTGAAATCGGGAACGACGTGCTCTACGTCGACAACGTCTCGAAGACGATTGATGGCGTCAAAGTACTCGACAACGTCACGTTCTCACTCAACAAGACGGACAAAGTCGCATTCGTCGGCCGTTCGGACGTTGCCATTACGACTCTCTTCAAAATCATCATGGGCGAGATGGAACCGGACACGGGTACGGTCAAATGGGGCGTGACGACGACACAGTCGTACTTCCCGAAAGACAACTCGGAATACTTCGAAGGCTCGGATAAGAGCATCTTGGATTGGTTACGCCAGTTCTCACCAGCCGACGAGTCGGATACGTTCCTTCGCGGTTTCCTCGGACGTATGCTCTTCTCAGGCGAAGAAGTCATGAAGAAAGCATCTGTCCTCTCAGGGGGAGAGAAAGTGCGTTGCATGCTCTCGAAAATGATGCTCTCGAACTCGAACGTCCTCGTCCTCGACGATCCGACGAACCACTTGGATCTCGAGTCGATCACAGCGCTCAACAACGGTCTCGAAACGTTCAAAGGCGTACTCCTCTTCAGCTCGCATGACCATCAGCTCATCTCGACGATTGCCACGCGCATCATCGAAGTGACACCGAACGGGATTGTCGACAAAGAAGCGACGTACGATGAGTTCCTCGAGAACGAATCGCTTCAACAGCAAGTCGAATCGCTCTATCAGAACGCATAAGAAAATCGATCGGCCGCGGCCGATCGATTTTTTTATTTGACCTCGACCGTCTCCATGATGTGTTCATGGATGTCGTGGCCTTTCGTCACATGGACTTGCACATTGTACGTGCCCTTTTCAGGGAACGTATGCTCACCTGCATAGTTTCCAGCTGTCGTTTCCTCAAGCTTCACCCAGTCGTGCTTGTCCGCTCCGTCTTTGAACACTTCGAGTTGGACGTCCGCTCCCGTCAACGCCTCATGCTCAATTTCGACGTTGACGGTGAACGGTTGGACTTCCTTGGCGACAGCTTGAGTCGGATTAAGGAAGATGTCCGCTCCCGCGTGGTTGTGATGGTCTTCCTCAGCTTCGGCCTCGGCCGCCGTCTCCGGATGGCCGACCGTCACGTTCGTCGTCGGCATCGTATGCATCGAACGGGCCGTCACATGGACTTGCACCGTGTAAACTGCTTCTTCGACAAACGTCGTCTCCGCCTCGTAGACTCCATCTTCTGTGAGCGACGCTTTCGTCATCTCACTCTCTTCCTTGGCGCCATTTTTCCAGACCTCGAACTTAATCTCGTCGGCGTCATCGACCGCTTTCCCGTCTTGTGTGACGCGAACTGCCAATGTGACTGCCTCGTCTTTATCTGCCGAGGCCGGCACGTTCAATTCTGCTTCCACCGGTTCCATCGACTGCACCATCTCCGTACCACTGGTCGTTTCATCGGCTCCGCACGCCCCAAGGACGAACAGACCGACGAGACCAAATGCCACCCCGAACCGTTTCATTGATTTGCTCATGTTGAATCCCCCTATTTAATCGCTTACATTCTTCACACATTGTTCATGATAGCACCCTTTTTTAGGAAATGTGTGAGGATTGTGTGATATTTGACACGTTTGTCACTCATAAATTGAACACAAAATTTGAGGGTCGTTATCCAAAAATTCCTTTGCCTATTTTTAGGGTTAGACGATGTTTACCACTAAAATGGGGTATATAAAATATATATGCAGCTCAATATATGGAAAACCTTAACATCAAGATACATACACCTAAGAATGGAGGCGAAACCAAAATGAAGAGCAAGTTCGTACGTGTATTGATGGCCTTGTTGATCATGCTGGCACCGTTAGTCGCTTATCCAAAATCGGCTGACGCCGCCGCTTCGAAATTCATCACGAGCGTGAACACGACGAGTAAAGTCGTCGCGTTGACGTTTGATGACGGAGCGGATGGTGCGAATACGAACAAAATTTTGGACATACTTGCCAAGAACAACGTCAAAGCCACTTTCTTTTTGACTGGATCAGGCGCCAATAACCATCCTCAATACATTAAAAACATCGCCGCTAAAGGTCACCAACTCGGTAACCATTCGTATACCCATCCAGACTTCACAAAGTTGACCGCCACGCAAATGAAATCAGAACTTGATCGGACGGAAGCGCTCATTAAATCGCTTACTGGCAAAACGACAAAACCAATCTTTCGGGCACCTTTCGGCGCCGTCAATAGCGCCGTGTTGAGCGGAGTCGGCGCTGCCGGCTACGGCTATACGATTCAATGGAACATCGATACGATTGACTGGAAAGGACTGACTGCTAGCCAAATCAATACGAAAGTCCAGGCGAACATCAAACCAGGCTCAATCGTCTTGATGCACACCGGTGCCGGTGCACCAGGTACACCGCTCGCCTTGCCGACAATGATTTCTCAGTTGAAAGCGAAAGGCTACAAGTTCGTCACCGTCTCTCAACTGCTCGCTTACCAAAACACATCGACTAGCAAGACTTACACCGTCAAATCAGGTGATACGCTCTACAGCATTGCTCGGGCTTACGGTGTCACTGTCGCTGCGCTCGCTGCCGCCAACAAGATCACGAACTACAACTTAATTTCTGTCGGACAAGTGCTCGTCATCCCGGGTACGACCGTCACACCACCACCTACGACGACCGTCAAGTACACGGTCAAATCGGGAGACACGCTCTATAAGATCGCCACTTTGTACAAAACGACCGTCGCTAAGATTGCCGCCGCCAACAATATTACGAACGTCAACTCCATCTATGTCGGACAAGTGCTTGTCATCCCAGGCACAACCGTCACACCACCACCTGCGACGACCGTGAAATATACCGTTAAGTCAGGCGACACACTCTATAAGATTGCGACGATGTATAACACGACTGTCGCTAAAATCGCGGCCGCCAACAATATTACGAATGTCAGCTTGATCAGTGTCGGACAAGTGCTCACGATTCCGCGCTAACCAAAAAGAAGTGTCCGCCGTTTTTGGGGGACACTTCTTTTATGTGCCGAGACACTCGTCGACCATCGCGACCGCGACATGCGCATCGTCAACCCCGTGGACGAGGACTCTTCCGTCTTTGAACAAGAGCATCCGATGATTCCGCCATCGCCACTCCAACGTGAACGGGGTCTGCTTCACGGCGATGTCCGCACGCTCAAGTAGATGCGCGATCGGGTCAAGCCCTTCGATGGAACGACGGACTTGGACGACGTCACGACCGCATAGAAGCGCTGTATGCTGTCGACTTGAAACGAGACTCGGGTAGTCATTGGTCTGGCAAGACGGACAAACCACGTCAACGAGCCGGGCGACATCGAGCCGCTGTGACTGATTCTCCCACATGTCTTCAATCAACAGTCGGCGCTCCATCTGTTCATAACGCCCCGTCAAATATTTCAACGCCTCAACGGCTTGACGGCTCGCCACGTGTTGCACGATGGGAGCCACCACCCCCGCTGTCGCGCACGTCTGTCCGGCTAATGGCAAATGACGCATGAGACAACGAAGACACGGCGCTTCTCCCGGCATCACCGTGTAGTTCATGCCGTATGCCCCGACGCAAGAGGCAAACAAGAACGGAATGCCGCGCTCGAGTGCGAAATCATTCAATAGAAGACGTGTCTCGACGTTATCGGTTGCGTCCAAGACGAGATCAACGGACGGCAAAGGCCGAAGCCAATCCCACGATACATCGGCGATCTGTGCGTCCAACTCAACGTCTGAGTTGATGGCCCGCAGGCGTTCGAGCGCCGCGACCGCTTTCGGCGTCTCGGCACGTGCGTCCTGTTCCGTATAGAGCGTCTGTCGTTGTAAGTTCGTCACCTCGACATAGTCGCGGTCGACGAGGATAAGTGAGACGCCGGCCCGAACAAGTTGATCGCTCACGGCCGCCCCAAGCGCACCGAGACCGACGACGAGCACTCGTTTCTCCATCAGACGTTCTTGTCCATCCACTCCGATGCCGTGAAACCGGGCCTGCCGCGCGTAACGTTCCGGGATATGTGTCATCGGACATAGTCCCCTGACTTCCCGCCTTGTTTCTCAAGCAAGTACGTCGGTCCGATGACGATGCCTTTATCGACCGCTTTCGTCATATCGTATACGGTCAACGCCGCGACCGATGCGGCCGTCAATGCTTCCATCTCAACACCGGTATCGCCTTTCGTCTTCACGAACGACTCGATGATGAGCTGTGTCCCGTCCCATTCGAACGTCAAATCGACTTTTTTCAAGGCAAGTGGATGACACATCGGGATGATGCGGCTCGTCTCTTTGGCGGCCATGATGCCAGCCACTTGGGCGACGGCGAGTACATCCCCTTTTGCAAGACCACCGTCCGTGATGAGTTGTTTGAGTTCACCGCTTAGTTCAACTGATGTACGGGCCCGAGCAGTACGTGTCGTTTCCGATTTATCCGAGACATCGACCATCCGCGCCCGCCCTTGGTCGTTCATATGTGTCAATTCCATCGTTTACCCTCCGCTCACCATTGGGATGACGGCGACCGTGTCCCCGTCTACAACCGTGTATTCGTCCGTCTCATAACGCTCATTGACCGCGAACATGAGACGTTCCGCTCCCGACACGCCCCGCTCGGACAAATCCGCTCGCAAGGCGGCGATTGTTTGTGGCGCCGAAACGGTATAGGACCGGACCGCCAACTCTTCTGCCACGTGGGCAAAACATAATACCTCAATCATGTGTACGTCACTCCTTCCGGGCGTCCTGGGTGTTGTTCTTTTTGATCACCGATCCATTTCGTGCCGTCGGTCCAATGCTCCCGTTTCCAAATCGGGACAATTTCTTTGATCCGTTCGATGGCGTAACGATTCGCCTCGTAGGCGTCGGCGCGATGGGAAGAACTCGTCGCGATGACGACCGCCTCTTCCATGATATCGAGTCGTCCAATCCGGTGATGGATCGCCGTCAACGCACCAGGCCAACGTTCCGCCACTTCTGTCGCGATCTGTTCGAGCATCTTCTCGGCCATCGGCACGTATGATTCATACTCCAAGAGTTCGGTCTGCTTAGAACCAGTCATTTCTCGCACCGTCCCGATAAACAGCACGACCGCCCCGACGTTTCGATGCCGGACCGTTTCGTAAAGTGCCATCGGTTCGAGCGGATGTTCATTCACTTGATACCATTTCATCCTCCATCCACCTTTCCACTAAACGCATCAACCGGTCCTTGTCTGCCACGGAATCTCCGCGTGCGATCACGTTCGTCACATCGACCGGTTGTTCATGCCCGTCTCGCACGAGCACCACTTTCGGATAGTCTTTCTGCTTGTAGCCTTCGATGAGCACGATGTCGACGTGCGCCTCGTACCAGTTGAGAAGCAACTCAAACGTATCGACCGCTTGCCACTCGATCAACGTCCCGTCTTCACCGATCACACTCGATAGCACGGCACCGGCCAACGCGTGACGATGCGAGTCCGTCATCGGCAAGTCGAACGACCCTCCGTGACCGTGGTGTTTGATGACGCCGACACGGAGCCCCGTCGCCGACAAGCGTGCTGTCAGCTCGGAGACGAACGATGTCTTACCACTATTTTGATAGCCGACCACTTGTAAAATCAAAGCTGATCGATGATTCGACATCGCACCGAGTCCCCTTTTTGAAACCCTCTCGTCCCGCCTGGCAGATGAATCAACGCGTTACACGTCGCGAGCGAGGAGACGATGCCCGACTTATCTTTACCGTTCGGATGAACGACCGTCTGCCCGGTCGCATCAATCGTCACATGTCCACGCACGAACCGGTCGAACGGATTCGGTTTCGGGAAATCGACACCGAGTTCCGCCTGAATGACAGGTCGCTCCGCTTGCCCGAATAACGTCTTCATATACGTGCCGACAAACAGTTCTGTGCCGACAAAACACGCCGACGGATTCCCGGATAATCCGAACAACAACCGATTTTCGACGTGCGCGACCGTCGTGACGGACCCTGGCCGCATCCCAACTTTATTGAACAGCACTGTCGCCCCGAGCGCGTCATACACATCCGGTAAATAATCAAAATCTCCGACCGATACCCCGCCTGTCGTGACGATGGCGTCACTTGTCTGAAGTGCCTCGGCAATTGCTTGCTTCGTCGAAGCGAACGTATCCGGCAAGATGCCGCCATATGTCGCCGCGCCACCGAGTGCCTCGATTTGAGCGAGAATCATATACGCATTCGAATTACAGATTTGCCCGTCGGCTTTTTTCTGTCCCGGTTCGACGAGCTCATCACCGGTCGCAAACACGGTGATGTGCGGTTTTACGTATACGTCGACCTGCTCATACCCGAACGTAGCGAGCAAGGCGATGACGCCCGGATTAATGCGGGTGCCTCGGTCGACGATATTCGTCCCCGTCGCCATATCTTCCCCGCGATAGGAGATATTGGCATCGCGGACCGGTCGTTTGAACGTCACGACTCGTTCATCTGCTTGTACGAGTTCGAGCATGACGACCGCGTCGGCTCCGGCTGGAATTTTTGCCCCGGTCATGATGCGAATCGCTTGGCCCTCGCGTAACGGTTCTCCGACGTGCCCGGCTCCCTGAACGTATTGAACGGGCAAGGTGATCGGTTCATCGCGGCTCGCTCTCAACAAATCCGCGGACCGGACAGCAAAACCGTCATACGGGGATTTATTAAATGCCGGAACGTCATGCGTCGCAATGAGATCCATCGCTAAAATCCGGCCGTTCGCTCGATACAACGGTACCGTTTCCGTCCGACCTTTTCCCGTCGCTTCTTGGACACGGATGACCGCCTCGTCAACGGCGAGCGGCTTACGAAACAGGGTCGACACCTTCTCCATCACTTCACTTCCTTTCCTAGCACTTCTTCATAATCACTCGGTGTATTCACATTCTTAAACCAGTCCCGTTCAGCAAACGAGACGATTGTCGCCTCTGTCAAGTGAGGCATGACCGCCCGTTCGCCTCGACGTAACGCGGCTTCAAACCGGGACATCATCGAGCGGGGGTACAAGGCGATGAGCGGATGGATGCGATCGTCGGCGTAGGCGACAACTGGCTGATTCCCTCGTTCTATCGCAAGCCGTTCATAAACGGTCGGCGGCAACAAAGGTGTATCACACGCACAGACGGCGTACCACTCACTCGGGACGTGCCGCATGACGGTAACGATGCCGGCGAGCGGCCCCATGCCACGCCATTCTCTGTCATCTTCGAGTTGATAGGATGTCATCGACTGTCCGGCTGGCACAACGCTCCATTGGGACGTCGTCGTGGTACTAAGCGTCTGTCGGGCCCGGTCTTCAAATGAGACATCCTCATAACGGGCTTTCCATTTTGGAGACCCGAACCGACGTGACTTCCCACCCGCCAAGACGATGCCAATCATCGTGTCGCTTCCCAGACGATATGGGAGAGCTCGGGGAGAATCAAGCGGGTCATCGCCAAATCGACGGCGCCGCGCGATCCTGGCATCGAGAAGATAATCGTATCCCCGATTCGTCCGGCGAGAGCACGCGACAACATCGCCGCCGGTCCAATATCTTCCGCGAAACTGACGTAACGGAACAGTTCGCCGAAGCCGACCATCTCCCGGTCGAGCAGCGGTCGAATCGTCTCGATGGTGACGTCCCGTTTCGTGATGCCCGTTCCCCCGGTCGTCAAGATGACGTCCATTTTTTCGTCGACCATTCGTCTGACGGCCGCCTCGATTTCAAATGGGTCATCTTTCGTGATCTCGCGGTACGTGACCGTGTGCGCTTCTTCTTTTAACAACGTACAAATATGTTCGCCTGACACATCCGTATCGAGTGTGCGCGTATCCGAAATCGTCAAAATCGCGGCCCGGACACGCTGTGTGTTTTGATGTACATGATTGTGTGCTTGCATCGTCTTCACCCTCCGATATAACTCATTTCAATCCGATTGCGTGTTCGGCTCCCCGTTCGCGACCGTTCTTCCGAATAGCGGTCGTCCCGTACTTCCCATACCATTTTCAATGTCATGGCAATTAATTCATCGCTCGCCCCGCTACGGAGCAGTTCACGAATGTCAGTACCGTCTTCTGCGAACAGGCACGTGTACCATTTACCGTCGCTCGATAGACGCCCTCGCGTACACGTTCCGCAGAAAGGTTGGCTGACCGAGGAGATGAAACCGACTTGCGCCCCATCCGTGTAACGGTAACGTTGCGCGACCTCGCCGAGCGCTTCGGGCGCGAGAGGTTCAAGCAAGCCGTTCTGTTGGCGCAGCACGTCGAGAATCGATTCAGACGACACGACGTGTTCGACGTTCCACTCGTTTGCCGTGCCAACGTCCATGAACTCGATGTAACGGAGCGTGATGTTCCGTTCTTTGAAATACGCCGCCATCGGAGCGACTTCATGATCATTCCATCCTTTCCGGACGACCATGTTCACTTTCACTTCGAGTCCTTGTCGTTTCGCCTCATCGATTCCCCGTAACACCGTCTCGGGCGACGTGCCGCGTCCGTTCATCATCCCGAACGTCTCGGCCGATAAGGCGTCTAGACTGACGTTGACCCGGTCAAGCCCGGCTTGCTTCAACGCTTTCGCCATCCGTTCTAAATAGACGCCGTTCGTCGTCAAGCCAATCGTCTCGATGGTCGTGACCGCACGAAGACGGCGAATCAATTCATCAAGATTCGGTCTAAGTAACGGTTCACCTCCAGTTAGGCGCACTTTTTTCACGCCATGCGGGGCGATGATGCGAACGAAGCGCTCAATCTCGTCAAACGATAGCAATTCATCTCGCTTTAAAAACTGGTGGTGGCGAAACGCTTCTTCCGGCATACAGTACCGGCAACGAAAGTTGCATTTGTCAATGACTGAGATGCGTAAGTCTTCCAACGGTCGTCTCCGTCGATCGGTCCATGGGGTCATCTTGATTCATCCTTTCTATCCATCAACGACAGCAGGGACCTTCACAGTCCCCACTTCGGATTGTCAGCGAATCGGCTTTTCAGCCCCGCTGCGCAAGTAATAATAAATTGTAGTGACGATTGAAATTGCATAGAGTCCGAGCATGACGAACAACGCGCCATTGAACGAACCGACGAGTTCGAGCGACCAGCCGAACATCTTCGGAATGAAGAAGGCGCCGTAAGCGGCAAACGCTGCCGAGAATCCGACGACGGCCGGTGTCTTCGTTGCCACAAACACGTGGGGAATCATCGCAAACGTCGCACCGGAGTTGAGTCCGGTCGCGATGAACAGAACGACGAACGAGATGAAAAACATCGTCAAGTTGTCGTTCGTGATGGCCAGGATGACACTCATCGTCCCGAGCGCCATGACACCGAACACGACCAATGTCACTTTGGCCGCTCCGACCTTATCACTAATCCAACCTCCGAATGGACGTGAGGAAGCGCCGAGGAACGCACCAAGGAAGGCGAGTGCCAACAAGTCCGATTCAGGGAACTTTAATTTCAAAATCATCGGGAACGCAGCGGCATATCCGATGAACGAACCGAAGGCCGCCGTGTAGAGCAACGTTTGAATCCAAAAGTGCTTGTCTTTGAACACGCTCGCCTGTTCTCGAATCGATTGGCGTGCCGTCGGTAAGTTATCCATGAACAAGTAGGCACAGACTGTCAATATGATGGTCGGCACGACCCAAAGCAGCGCCGCGTTTTGGAGCCAAATCTGTTGCCCGGTCTCAGTCACGAGGGCGTTGCCGCCAATGAATCCGAATATACTCGTCGTGATGACAAGCGGTGTGATCAATTGAACGAGCGAGACGCCCAAGTTCCCGATGCCTCCGTTAATCCCAAGCGCCGTCCCTTTTTTCGCTTTCGGATAAAACGCACCGATATTGGCGTTTGACGACGAGAAGTTCCCCCCACCTAGTCCGCAAAGAGCGGCCAAAATCATGAACACCCAATACGGTGTGTTGACGTTTTGCACGGCGTAGGCGATACCAAGGAGCGGCAACAACAAAATCGACGTCGAGAAGATCGTCCAGTTCCGCCCGCCGAATATACTGTTCGCAAACGTGTAGAAAAAGCGCAACGACGCCCCGACAAGTCCAGGCAGTGCGGCCAACGTGAATAATTGGCCTTGAGTAAAGCTGAATCCAATCGAATTCAATTGGACGGCCGCGACCGACCACATCTGCCAAACGATGAACGCAAGCGTCAGGGCCGGGACTGAGACAAGTAGGTTGCGATTGGCGACTTGTTTCCCCGTCCCTTCCCAGAACCCCACGTCCTCTGGCTTCCACTCGGCGAGTGCATGCGACCCTTTGTCTAATTGTTGCATTGTCTATTCCTCCTCTAAACGGTTCAATTCGTATCCTAATCCCATCCTATCGACCCCTCCCTTAAAAAAGTGTGCCTTCTTTCACACTTATTTCGCATGTTGAGTTTTTTTATCGGCTTGTCATCAATCTGTGACAAAATCGCCTTTCTTTCGGTTCTGTGACATTGAACACAGAAAAACCCTCCCCGATTCCTTATCGTAAGGAATAGAGGAGGGATAACTGTGTCACATCTTATTCAAATTCATTGCGCATCCGAGGCTCGTTTGGCGCTGCAGCCATATTTCTTCAGTCAAGATGGGGCCCATGTGTTCCGCGTCTTCGGTGTCTCGATTGCCGAAGCGGCGTTCACGGAGACGGGGCTCGATATCACATTCCCACTTGAAAGTCCGTTAGAAGAACTAGAAGCGCTGCACACCTTGCTCGTTCGGATCGACACTCACCATGACGTGACGATCGATGACGCCCAGGCAGTTATCGGTTACTTAGGGGACGGGACAACGGTCACCGTTTATCGCCATTTCAAACGATGGCTCGACTTTTTATCTGCAGCGCGTGTCCGCTCGATGGAAGGTGTCGTCGTCGAGGTCCGTGCCAACGGGATCAAGCTAGCCGAAGGCGTGCTCCGGTCTTATGAATTGATGGAAGATGGCGAGTTTTATGTATCGGCCTGTACAATCGAGGCCGATGGATTGGAGCATTTTGAAGGCGAGCTATCGCTTGCCGCCGTAATGTGATCAATCGATGACACAGACCGAGACCGGACAGTCCTCACAATGGTTGAGCAGTTTCAACCGGTCGAGATCATGGATAATGATTTGACGGGAAGGGAGTGACAAAATCCCTTCTTGGGCGAGCTCGTTCAACATGCGATTCACGCGTTCACGCGATGTCCCGCAATAGTTGGCGAGCTCTTGGTTTTTCAGTTTCAAGTCGATGAGAATGCCGTCTTCGACTTCCACCCCATAGCTGTTCGCCATACGAATGAGCGTCGAGTAGAGCGCTCCTTTTTTCCCGTTCAGCACCAAGTCTCTAAATTTCGTATGCTGTTTCCGCATATGTTCGTTGATCATGACCATGAACTCGCGGACGAATTCCGGGTTCGACGACAAAATCATCGTTTCAATACGCTCGATTTTGACCGCGTAAATTTCACTATCTTCTAACGCCTTGGCGTTAAATAAATATTTTGGTTCGATTGCGAATAACGTCAACTCTCCGCAACAAGCCTCAGCGCTTAAACAACGTAACGTCAATTCTTTTCCATTTTCCGTCAATTTCGAAATTTGGATCAGTCCACTCTTTACAATATAAAATTCAGCTGCGTCTTCTTGTTCTCGGAACAGAAAACCGCCTTTTGGGACATGAATGATTCGATGTGCCAATTTTTTTGTTTCCTCGAGCACCATCGCTTTACTTGAATGAGCCATTTCCACCGACCTTCCTTAAAACACGTTGCGCCATATTAAAGCTTGCCTTCATTCTAAACACAAACCCCCTCGAAACGCAATCAACATTTGGAAGCGTTTCAAGGGGAGGACTATTCTTTCGTACGATATTCAATTTTTTTCCAATATCGATATAATAAGCCGATCAATCCGACATTGATGACAGCGATGATCATATACAGTCGCATCGAGGCATGATCATACACCATGTAGCTCTCAATTGTATATTGCAAGAGTACCATGTTCGTCGCGAGCAACACGACCAGTCCGATTAAACTCCAACCGTTACGCCCCATGATGAATCTCTCTTCCGACCGCAAAGATTTTCCCATTCTCAATCTCAAGCAAAATTTTAGGGAGTTCCCGTTGTGGCGGACCCGCTTGCGGCTGTCCATCCAGACCGAAGTAGCCGCGGTGGCATGGGCAGAGGAGCACATCTTCTTCCTCTACATAAAACACAGGACACTGCAGATGTGTACATTTGTTGTTATAGGCGACGAACTCACCGGTCTTTAAATGAACAAGCAACGATGGTTCCGTACCCGGATATTCAAATTCGAGTGATTTCCCGCGCTCGAGCGCCGCGACCGTCGTGATGAACTGACGGTCGGTTCTCGGCTCGCTTCGAACGAAGGTCGCGATATTGAACGGGACCGTCGCGAGACCGAGCGCGATGCCGGCCCCAAACGTCGATTTGATGAAGGCCCGTCGGTTCAGTTTCACATCATCGGCCCGACTCAAGTTATCGACAAGTGCGGATAACCGTTCCCGCTCTTTTGAATCTTTCGACATAAGTCATCTTCCTTTCTGCCTCAGTCGGAATAGACGCCAAAGAATTCAGGGACGTAATTCCATTTATCGTCTTGTGAAGGTTTTTTTCCTTCAATCATGTTCATTTGAACGCGCTGACGACGCAGTTGCATCATCTCGTCATGGTCAATGAAACGAATCGCATCTGACGGACAAACTGACGCACACATCGGCGCGATATCATGTTTGGAACGGTCGTAACACATGTCGCATTTATACATCTTGTTCTTCTCAAAATCGAACTTCGGAATCCCGAACGGACAAGCGAACGTACAGTTCCGGCAGCCGATACATTTTTCTTCGGAAGCCGATAAGACGACACCTTCTGGCGTGATTTGAATCGCATTGGCCGGACACACTTGAGCACAAGCTGGATTTTTACATTGCATACAGATCATCGGGAACGTCTGACGGTTCTCCGAGAAATCGATATAGTCCACGTAGTTGCGCTCAAGTCCGTCATGATCGCCACATTCGCGGCAAGCCGCCTGACAAGCTCGACAGCCGATACAGCGTTCAAATTCTAAATACATGACTTTATTCATTTCGTATGAACCTCCTCATCCATGACGTGACAGCTCGTCGCAATCGCATGGTCCGCCATGAACGGTACGCTCGAACCGAGTGGCACCGTCAACGGGTTAATGTGTAGCGGCGTATTCGCCGGTAACTTCTTCAGTTGAACCGCACATACTTTGAACTCAGGCATGCGTGACATCGGATCGAGACACGGATTCGTCAATTGATTGATGGCGAGCTCTTTGCCCCAATGGTAAGGGACAAAGACGGTATCGTTTCGAATCGCCTTCGTCAAACGCGCCTCGACGACCATCGCTCCGCGGCGTGTCCGCAGTTCGACTTTGTCACCCGTTTGTAGGCCATAACTTGAGGCGAGCTCGGGATGAATCTCCACGAACGGCAATTTTGACATCGTGCTCAAGAAATCGACACGACGCGTCTGGTTGCCCGACAAGTAATGGAAGACGACACGGCCTGTCGTGAGCGTGACCGGATATTCTTCATTCGCATATTCGCCGGCCGGTCGATACGTGACGACGGGCAAATTCGCTTTCCCGTTTGCCGTCCCAAACCGTTCTTTGAACATCGTCGGTGTGCCCGGATGGTCTTCAGACGGACACGGCCAGAAGACGCCATATTCGTTGTCGATTCGTTCCCACGTGATTCCGGAGTAGTCGGCCGCTCCACCTTTTGTCGCGATGCGGAACTCCTCCCAAATGTCACGCGCCGTCTCGTACGGGAAGTACTGTCCGCGTCCCATCCGTTCAGCAATCCGCTTCATGATTTCCCAGTCTGGAAGCGAGTCTCCGAGCGGTTCGCGCACTTTCCGGATCCGAATGACACGTCCTTCTAGGTTCGTCGTCGTCCCTTCATCTTCGGCCCACGAACAAGCCGGCAAGACGACGTCCGCGAACTCGCAAGATTCTGACATGAAGAAGTCGCTGACGACGAAGAAATCGAGCTTATTGAAACTGTCCCACACGTACGGTAGGTTCGGTGCCGAGACGGCCGGATTCGAACACATGAGGTGCATCGCCCGAATCGTTCCCGCTTGAATCTCATCGAACATTTCGAATGCAGACACCCCTGGTTTTGGCATCTCAGAAGGATCGATGCCCCAGACACCGCTCACATATTCGACGGCTTTCGAGTCAGTTAACTTCCGGTAGCCCGGTAACAAATCGGCTTTTTGTCCATGTTCTCGTCCGCCTTGGCCATTCCCTTGCCCGGTCATCGTAGCGACACCCGAGGCGAATTTTCCGACCATGCCGCGCAGAAGTGCCATCGACGTGTAGAGCGAGACGTTGTCGACGCCTTTTGACTGTTGTTCGACACCACGGGCAAACAACATGACCGACCGTGGGCTCTTTCCGTAAATGTGGCCTGCCTTTTCAAGTTTTTCGATAGCGATTCCCGTCACGTCACTCGTCCGTTCGAGCGTCCAGTCACGGACCGACGCCTTCAACTCTTCGTAGTTATCGCAACGCTCATCCACATACGCTTGATCGACATAATCGTGTTCGACTAAAAAGTTGAGCAGTCCCATCGCAAGCGCCGCATCCGTCCCCGGTTTCAAATCGAGGTGGACATCGGCGACACGCGCCATCGGAATCTCACGCGGGTCGGCGACGATGATTTTCGCGCCTTTGTCCTTCGCTTTCCAAATATGCTGCGTCGTCGTCGGATGACATTCGGCGATATTCGAACCGGCGACAAAGAACGTGTCGACATGCTCGAACTCCGTCCACGGGAGCGTCGCCCCGCGGTCAATCCCGAGTGTCTTTAAGAAACCGCCGGCGGCAGATGACATACAGAAGCGGCCGTTATAGTCGATGAATCGTGTGCCGAGTGCGACCCGCGCATACTTCCCGACGAGGTAACATTTCTCATTCGTCATCGAGACGCCGCCGAAGACAGACACCGCATCCTTTCCGTGCTCTCGTTGAATCCGTTTAAAGTTCGCTTCGATCACGTCGAGCGCTTCGTCCCATGTCGCTTTCTCAAACTTGCCATTCCGCTTGATGAGCGGTGTGAGGATGCGGTCCGGATGCTCAATCGTTTGATAGGCCGTGACGCCTTTCGGGCAAAGCTTGCCTTTATTCACCGGGAAATCGTAGCGTGGTTCGACGCCTTTGACGGCCCCGGTCTTCTCATCGACCCGGATGTGCATGCCGCACTGCATCCCGCAGTAGCAACAATGGGTCGTAATCAGTTTCTCACCAGGTTTGATTAAGTTCTGTACTTCTGGCGACGTTAAAAAGTCACTCATCGTCTTCCCCTCCATAGAACGTCTCCGCTCTTCGTTTTGAAAATCCACTGACGTGATAGCCGTTAATCGTTTGAAGCGGATAATGCATCCCGTCACTTCCTGGCCGCCCAAGCGCCGAATCGAGCCGGGCCCGACGACGACAGGCGTGACAGAGGTCTTGGACCGTATGTGCCGCATCGACTTTCACGAGTTGGTCCGACCCTTCGAGCATTTGTTTCACTTGCTCGATTTCTTCAAGCGTCCCGGTCGGTTCTCCGCATTTAACGCACAGGTGTCTCATCTTTTGCCTCATCTTTCGTCTCCTTCGGCCGGCCGAACCCTGGCATCGACATGCCGGTATTCGTATCGACCGGGTGCGTCGACAACTGTCCATTCATCAAGTTCAACTGCATCTTCACACGCATCGAACGTCGACACGGTTGGCAGTAATCCGACAGCTGGGTCCCGTCACTGAGTCCGAGCTGAATCGTCTGTGCTTGTAAAATCGCTTGGACGTCCTCGACTTGATTGTCCGTTGCATAGCGTGTGCCACACCCAGCGCAGACACGCGTCTCATCCGCTTCGACTTCCCGGTAGTTCATCGGTACGCTGGCTGCCATCGGTCGGACCGGCAAGTGGAACAGTTTACCGAACGGGAAGTAGCATAAAAAGATGATGACGGTCAATTGATGGAACAAGGCGAGTTCATGATGAATGAAGCCGCCGAAGAATACGTACGACACGGTCAACAAGAGACCTGATACGGTGACGATGAGCAACATGAGGAGCGGTAAAATATCAAATTCGAACCGCTGTGTCACTTTCACGTCCTGGTCGTTAATCCGGCGATAGAGGGCCATGAGCACTCCGACGAGCAACATGAGCGCGGTGATGTTCAAGCCGTTATAGACAAGCTCGGCGAACAACCCATGCGCGGCCATTTTGATGGTCGGGATGTTGAAGACGACGATTTGATACGTCTCGATATCAATCAAATCAAAGCGCATCCATTGGAACGTCAAGCCGAACGTGATGGCGAACGACCCGAGGCATCCCCAGGCGATCAACATATGTTGGGTCCAGCGGTACCAGCCACGTTCCCAGATGAACTTCTGTAAGACGATGTTATTGACAGTTGTCGTGGCGACGGCTTTACTGGCCCGTTTCTTTTCTGCCTTCATTTGTTTGAGGCTCCGCTTCAATACTTGCGAAGTGGCCGGCCGTGCAAAGAATAACGTCAAACGAACGACCATCCCAATCATGCAAATGACGGCGGCGATATAGTAGCCGAACAACGCCATGTCCACGTGCTCAAATCCTGCCGACGCGACCCACGTAGAGAGCACCAAGGCTGTGAATCCTACAAACGACCACTTTGCAGCGGTCGAATAAAAATAACGATCGGACATATGTGTTCCTCCTTCTCTTTCCGAGCGACTTCATAGTTTCATCATAAAGATGACATCTCGACTTAACTGTTACTTTTTTCACAGATAAGCGATTCGAGACGTGACAGAATAATGAACGAAGGAGGCGTTCCCTTATGAAATCATCATTCAAAATCATGTTATTCCTCACCATCGCGGCCATGCTCGTCGTCTTTTCCATCGGGTTTGTCTTCGCTAACCGGGCGACGACCGAGCCAGACGTCGAAGGATATGTGATTGAAATAAATGAGTCTGACCGCACCGCACTCGTCATCAGCGGCATCACTGCAGAAGAGGCCACGCTCTCTCCTGACACTCTTTTCGCGCAAAGTGAACCGGAAGACGTAAGTTGGTTCAAGTTTCAAGTGAAAGCCACGTTCGAACAAATCGCTGTCGGGGACCACGTCCACATTTGGAAAAAGACCGGCCCAAGTATCTTAAATACTCCGAACCGGTCTTATGTGAAAAAAGTCGACGTGATTGACTAATATTGACGTTTGCCATAACGTTCACTCAGCCATAGGACTAAAAACGCCAAACCAACCAACCATCCACTCCAGATGAGCGCTTGCTTCATATCGCCGTTGATTGTCGCCATATAAATCGCAGTGGCAAGTGTCATCGTCTCGCCAGGAATGTTCCCGGCAATCATCATCGTGATCCCGAACTCGCCGATTGACCGTGCGAAACCGAGGACGAAGCCGCTCGTCAACGCGGGTAGCAGCAGTGGAATCGTCACGTAAGTGAACAGTTGACGCTCTGACCCGCCGAGCACGCGTCCGGCCTCATACCATTCTGCATCGAGTTGTTTGAGCCCGAGACGAATTGTTTGGTAGATGAGCGGAAACGCGGCCAAGGCGGACGCGATGACGTTCGCCTGTTTGGTGAACAAGATGGTGACGGGCAAGAACCCACCGATCCCGTTGTTCCCAAGGACAATCAAGGCGTATAGCCCGATGACTGTCGGCGGCAAGATAAGCGGCAGTAAGAACACTGTCTCCAGCAGCCGCTTTCCTTTAAATCGACGGTGATGCATGAAATAGGCCGCTCCGAAGGCAAGGACGAAGGCGCTCACCGTCGCCATCATCCCGACTTCGAATGTGAGTTGAAGTGGAGATTGCGTCATTTGGAAAATCCTTTCGCCAAAAAGTGAGCTTGAATCTCATCATCAAACAAACGCGCATAGATATCGCGGACGTATGGATCATGCGTTAAGCGAACTGCCGGATACGAAATCGCACCCGTCGCTTCAAACGGGACCGACTGAATCGACTCGATGTCCGTCGTGAGTTCCGTTTTATAAACGAATCCCGCATTGGCGTCACCTTGTTCGATGAGCGTCAGCACTTGTCTCACGTTTTGGGCGAACATGACTCGCGGCTCCACTTCCTCCCACACATCTTCCCCTTCGAGCGCCACTTTTGCGTAACGACCGGCCGGGACATTGATTGGATCACCGATGACGATGCGAGCACATGTATTTAAGTCGTCCCACGTCTCCGCGCACGGTTTCCCTTTCGGTGTTACGAGCCACAATTCGTTATGCAAGAACATATCCCGCTCTAGAATCGGGATTTGTAATCGGTCGACATCGTCAACGCTCGCGGCTAAAAAGATATCTGCCGGAGACCCGTGATTGATTTGTGCTCGCAAAGCGCCGCTCCCGTTCGTCACGACCCGAACATCAATCCCATCGAATTCCGCTTCAAGTTGTCGCTCGACCTCTTCCAAAGCCGGTCCTAAGCTTGCCGCTGCTAGGATGGTCACGGTGTCCTCCGAATCTGAACTCGACCAGACTTGACTTAGTAATAAGGCGACTGCCATCCCTATGATGACTCCACTCACCCGTTTCATGATTGATCACTCCTTTGCTTCTCTTTTATCGTAGCGATTGCTTCGCCTCCCATCTGTATCAAACGTCACAAAAATACACCCCTACGTCAGTAGAGGTGTGCCCTTATTAAGCGAACGTGCGCGCCCGCGGGAATAAAATGTTGTTCTCGAGATGAATATGTTCGAACGTATCCGATTCGAGCGCTTCTAACCGTTGATAGACAAGACGATACGTCCCACACGCACCTTCAGGCGGCGTATAGTCGTTCGTGATGTGCCGAAGCTCTTTCAAGATGTCACCCGCTGCTGCATGTTCTGACTCGAGCGAAGCCAAAATGTCATCAAGCTCCCGTCTCGTTTCAGCTGTCGGTGCCGTCTCATGACGAAGCAACGTCGGGAAGTCTTCCGTCTCTTCTTTGACGATATGTTGTTCAAGTTCCACTTTCAATTGATTGAACAATTGGTGAATGCGACCGAGGTGCGGATGATTTTGTCCGTGAACCCGGAACACTTTTGTCACATATGGTGTGAGCTGAGGCAATTCGTCCGTCAAAAACTGGTGATGCTTATAAATAATGTGCTCAATCAATTCCGAAGAAGAAGCGGCATCCCAATCGATGCTCTTCTCGTTCATCTCTTGCTTGCGTTGATAGAGCGCATTGACTTCTTCTAAAATATCTTCTGTCGACCGTTTCGATTTGTCAGTCGCTTCAGCGAGTGGTCGGTTGCCACCACAACAAAAATCGATTCGATTCCGTTTGAAGATGTCTGCTGCTTGCGGGCATTGTTTGACGATTTCAGATACGTGCGTATCGCCCGTGAATGTCTGTGTCATCTGTCATAACCTCCATATTCGTTTTGACATGTTTAGCGTAGCAAGAGTTTGACGACAAAAATGTGAAATACGTCACATTTAGGTGAACGGGATTGCCTCGTTCCAAATTTGGACACAAAACAGCCCCTCATTTTGTGAGGGGCGTCGATTAATGGGAAGGCGTTTCAAACTGCTCTGCCTCTGTCGATCCGGCCAGTGCCGTCGTCGACGACTGGCCTCCAGAAATGACGAGTGACACTTCATCAAAGTACCCGGTCCCGACTTCGCGTTGGTGACGTGTCGCCGTATAGCCATGCTGCTCCGCCGAGAATTCAGCTTGCTGCAACTCGGAATAGGCAGCCATCCCGCGGGCTTTGTATCCGCGTGCGAGTTCGAACATTCCGAAGTTGAGCGAGTGGAAACCAGCGAGCGTGACGAATTGGAACTTGTACCCCATCGCACCAATTTCTTGTTGGAACGTTGCGATTTCCTCGTCTGACAGCTTTTTCTTCCAGTTGAACGAAGGTGAGCAGTTGTAAGCAAGCAGTTTGCCCGGATATTTCGCGTGAATCGCATTTGCGAATTGGCGTGCCTCGTCCAAATCGGGCTCGGACGTCTCGCACCAGACGAGGTCGGCGTACGGTGCGTAGGCAAGACCACGCGCGATTGCCTGCTCGATGCCTGCCTCGGTGCGGTAAAACCCTTCCGGTGTCCGGTCACCGACGATGAACGGATGGTCGATTGGGTCGATGTCGCTCGTAATCAAATTCGCCGCGTGAGCATCCGTCCGGGCGACGATAATCGTCGACACCCCCATGACGTCTGCCGCGAGCCGAGCGGCAATCAAGTTTTTCACGGCCGTCTGTGTCGGTAGCAACACTTTCCCGCCGAGATGTCCGCACTTCTTCTCTGACGACAATTGATCCTCAAGATGGACACCGGCCGCCCCCGCCTCAATCATCGCCTTCGTCAGTTCGAACACGTTGAGCACACCGCCGAAACCGGCCTCCATGTCAGCGACAATCGGGGCGAACCAATGCGTATCGCCTTTTCCTTCCGCCGTTTGGATTTGGTCGGCGCGTTGAAGCGCCTGATTGATCCGTTTGACGACGCTCGGCACCGAATTGGCCGGATACAGGCTTTGATCCGGATACATATGTCCCGACAAGTTCGCGTCGGCGGCAACTTGCCAACCGCTCAAATAGATGGCCTCAAGACCAGCCTTTACTTGCTGGATGGCCTGGTTCCCCGTTAACGCCCCAAGCGCGTGGACGTAGTCCCGTTCGTGGAGTAACTCCCATAACCGTTCCGCTCCTTTTGTCGCGAGCGTATGTTCAATTAACACCGACCCCCGAAGTCGCATCACGTCTACAACTCCGTATGGACGTTCGACCCCAATAAATCGTTCCGACTGTATCATTTCCTCAACTTGTGCGCGTTGTTCGTTCATACCCATTCCTCCTGTATTATATTAATTTTAGATTTAATCGTTTGTTATATAACAGATGGTGCGTGATTAATCCAAGTATGCGCAGCACTCAAGCGCCGACTTGAAGGATGAGTGTTCCATGCCGCAGCAGCGACAGACGTTCTCTTCATCACGTTCTTCCGGTTTGCGGAACACGACGACTTCTTCGACTGGCTCTCTCATGATTTGGAGCGATCCGTCGGCCCGGTCTAGGACGAGGCGCATCAAATCGTTCCCGTAGACGAACGCCGTGTTCGCGAGCGTCGCTGTCGATTCCCCTGAGATGATTCGACGGACGACCCAACGTTCAATTAACTGTTCGCTTTCGATTTTTTTCGTTGTCATAATGATGCTCCTCCTTTTAAGTTCGGTTCTAATGTCACTTGTTGTAAAAACTGTCGACGGCGCCGGTGCAAAATCGGTTCCGTATATCCGTTCGGCGATTCGCCGCCTTCGAATACTAAATCTCGCGCCGCTTGATAGGCGATCGAACGCTCCACGTCAGGCGTCATCGGGCGATAGTACGGGTCCGACGCGTTTTGCGCGTCGACGACACCGGCCATCCGGACGAGCGTCGCTTCCACTTGCTCTCGACTACAGACGCCATGATACAACCAGTTGGCCACGTGCTGACTCGAGATGCGGAGCGTCGCCCGGTCTTCCATTAAGCCGACATGATGAATATCGGGTACTTTCGAGCAGCCGACACCTTGCTCGACCCAACGGACGACGTAACCGAGCAACCCTTGCAGGTTGTTCTCGAGTTCCTCGTTCACTTCCTCATCTGTATAGAGACGCGTGGCGAGTGGTACCTCGAGCAGACGCCCTCGCTCAGTTGCTGGATTAAACGAACGATTCGCCAACTCACGCTGAACGTCAAACGCATCGACTTGATGGTAATGCAGCGCATGAAGCGTGGCCGCCGTCGGGGACGGCACCCAAGCCGTCGTCGCCCCGGACCGGACATGATTGCTTTTTTCACGCATCATGTCGCGCATCCGATCGGGCATCGCCCACATCCCTTTCCCGATTTGCCCGCGTTGATGGAATCCTGCGTCAAGCCCGATCTGGACATTCAGACGTTCATAAGCATCGAGCCACTCCGATGTTTTCATCTCGCCTTTCTTGCGCATCGGTCCGAGCGTGAGCGAGGAGTGAATCTCATCGCCCGTCCGGTCGAGGAATCCGGTATTGATGAAGACGATGCGTTCCTTCACTTGCTCGATACAGTTCTTCAAATTAAGCGACGTGCGTCGCTCCTCGTCCATCACGCCGACTTTGAGCGTGTGACGCGGTAACTCGAGTACATCTTCAATCGCATCGAACAAGTCGTTCGTGAACGCGACTTCCTTAGATCCATGCATCTTCGGTTTGACGATATAGATGGAGCGTTCGCGGGAATTTCGTCTGGCATCAAGATGGCGGCTCGCGATGAGCGCAGTGAAAATCCCGTCCAAGATCCCTTCCGGTACTTCACGCCCTTCCGCGTCGAGCATCAAGTCTGTCGTCATCAAGTGCCCGACGTTTCGAATAAAGAGGAGCGATCGGCCCGGAAGCGTGACTTCACGCCCGTCTTTCCCGACATACTTCCGGTCAGGGTTCAACTTCCGAGTGAGCGGCCGACCTCCTTTCGTGAATGTTGCTTCGAGCGTCCCGTCCATCAGGCCTAGCCAGTTCGCGTAAAGGTGGACCTTGTCTTCCGCCCGAACAGCGGCAACCGAGTCTTCACAGTCGACGATGGCAGACAAGGCGGACTCGAGTTCGATGTCAATGAGCCCTGCTCGATCGACCCGTCCGATTGGGTGGTCCCGGTCAAACTGCAACTCGGCGTGAATCCCGTTATGGACGAGCAAGAGCTTATTCGGATCACTCGTTTCCCCGACATAGCCGACGAGACAATCGTCTTGAAACGCGATGCGGTTCCCTTCGATGATGGCGTATGGCCTGCCCTCTGACACGAGATAGCCGTTCGCTTCTTCGTGCGAGCCCTCCCGGAGCGGAAATGTATCGTCGAGAAACTGTTTGGCGTAGGCGATGACCGCTTCACCTCGGACTGGATTATAACCACTCGACTTCGTTTTCCCGTCCTCTTCGTCGATGACGTCCGTTCCGTACAAGGCGTCATACAGACTTCCCCAGCGGGCGTTCGCCGCGTTCAACGCATAGCGCGCGTTGTCGAGCGGAACGACGAGCTGTGGTCCGGCTTGCCTACTAACCTCTGAATCGACACCTGAAACGTCGATGCTGAAATCAGGGACGGTCGCTTCGATGTAATCGATGGACCGAAGGAAACGCTCATAGTCTTCCAGGTCGAAGGCTTGCTTGTGCTCGCTGTACCATTCCTGTAATAGTCGCTCATACGACTCACGTTCGTGAAGCAGTGACTCATTCCGAGGAATGAACTCATCGAGTAGGCGCCCGACCCCAGGCCAAAATTGTCGGTGCGCCTCTTCGTCAGGCAATATACGAGCCGAGATGAAGTCGAGCAACGTTTCATGTACGTGATAAGTACCTACTTGTTTGTAATGTTCCAAGCCGTCACATCCTTCCATTCAATTGTTATATATCAGTTGACTTTAATATAGACTATTATATAACAGTTTGACAACAGTTTTTTGAAACTTTTTATTTGCGATCTATTTCAAAACCGATTAGTATACATTGTGTGAGCTATCAATGATTGATTCATCAATTAGTTTTTTGAAGGAGGATACCCGATGCGCGACGCCTGTTCGCTCAGCGATGAGATTCTCTACCACGTCATCACCGTACAAAAAGAACTGGCCCAACTGTTCGATACGGAAATGGACGGGCTCAGCTCGACCCGCTTCGATATTTTGAGCAACTTGCATCACGTCGGCCCTTTGCGTCAGCGTGAACTGCAACAACGGGTCGGCGTCGATCATGCCGCCATCACGCGTCATTTGAAACAGCTCGAGACACAGGGCTTGATCACGCGCGAACGCTGCCTCCAAGACAATCGGGTCATCTTTGTCGATTTGACCGATGTCGGTCGGGAGCGGATTGCACATTGGACCGAGCAAAAGAAGTGCTTATCGGACCGTCTTTTTGTAAACATGAAGGTAGAGGAGCAACGACAGTTACTCGAACTTTTAAATACGTTACAAACCAACATTCAACATGAAAGGAAGACCCTTATATGAACACGACAACACAGAAAGACTTTATGGAAATCCTCAAAGGACGCCGCTCGATTCGCGTCTATGATGAGAACGTCAAAATCTCAAAAGAAGAGATGACACAAATCCTGGAGGAAGCGACGACGGCACCGTCATCACTCAACCTGCAACCGTGGCGCTTCGTCGTCATCGATAGCGCAGAAGGTAAAGACACACTCCTTCCGCTCGCAAGCTTCAACAAACGCCAAGTCGAGACGTCATCAGCCGTTATCGCCATCTTTGCCGACTACCAGATGGCCGATTACACACAAGAGATCTTTGATACGGCCGTCGAGCGTGGCCTCATGCCACCAGAAGTCCGCGACCGTCAAGTCGACATGATCAAAGACATCTTCAAAGACGCACCGAAAGAGTCTGTCAAAGACAGCATCTTGCTCGACTCGGGTCTCGTCGCGATGCAACTCATGCTCGTCGCCCGTGCCCACGGCTACGACACAAACCCGATCGGTGGTTATGACAAAGCGAACATCGCGGAAGCGTTCGGCCTCGAGAAAGAGCGCTACCTTCCTGTCATGCTCCTCTCAATCGGAAAAGCCGCGGAAGACGGTTACCAATCGGTCCGCTTCCCAATCGACCGCATCACCGACTGGAAATAAGCAAAAGCTCAAGCGCCTCGGCGCTTGAGCTTTTTTTCATCCGATGTATTTGACGACCTCATTAAAGTCACGGCGTGTCTTCGGCGCGAAGTCACGGGCCCGATGTCCGAATGCGACCATGACCGAGAGCGACCAGGCACCTCGTTCCATGACCCCTTCCGAGATCAATAATTCGTCAATCTCCGCTTGATTGAACCCTTCGATCGGACATGAGTCGACGCCGATCTGTGCGGCGGCCGTCATCATGTTGCCGAGCGGGATATACGTCTGGCGTTTAATCCATTCTTGGAACACACGCTCGTCGTCCAACAGTCGATAATCTTGTTCTTGGAACTCACGGACCCGTTTCACCCGAAGGGCGTACTCGTCCTCGGTCCGTCCTTGGACGTCCGTGACGATATGACGGATGTAGTCCGAGTCGTAGCGCATCGCTTCAGGCGTCCGCGCCAAGATCAACACGAAATGGCTCGCCGTTAACGCCTGTCCTTGGGCACCCCACGCGTGGTCTTTGATCTTCCGGAGCAAGTCTTCGCGACGAATGACGACGAACTGCCAAGGCTCGAAGCCGAACGAACTCGGTGATAAGCGACCCGTCTCCAGAATGAATTCGAAATCTTCCTCATCGATTTTGCGGTCCGCGTCGAACTCTTTCGTCGCTTGACGCCAACGATACGCATCTAAAATATCTTCTTTCTTCACGATGATCCACTCCCCATTTACCAAGATGACTCCATCATATCAAAACGATAAATAAGAAAGCGCTCATGGAGATTCTTTAACGGCAAGCGAACGTCCTGTACGTAGCGGAAAGGCGTCTCGTCATTCAAAAAATGTAAGTACTCATCGGCCGGATAATAGAGGATGAGGTCGACCGGACGCTGTGCGCGCTCGACCGACTCGATGATGTTCGCAACGACCTGCCGGAACACGTTCACCGAGAACGGGTTGAAGAAATAAAAGCGGTTCGCCTCAGCCGGCACCTCAAACTGTTCGGCGTAGCCGCGGACGAGCTGGACACTGCCACGCGTCCGGTGTTTCTTGGCGTAGTTCATCCAATTCTCAAGTGCCGCTTCGTGGAAGCCGCCATCCATTTCGATGCCAATGGCCCGAACTCGGAACGTATAGGCGAGATAAAACGGGAGGCGCCCTTTCCCCGAACCGAAATCGACGACCGTGTCCGTGGCCGCGAGCGGATAGGCGTCACGCAACAAGTCGAGCGCCTCATAAGGAGTCGGTTCATAGCGGTGGTATTCGGCCGAGGCCGGGAACCCTTGTTGCGGTTTCGCCGTCTCGATTTGAAGCAATCGTTCATAGTCTTGTTCAGTCATAAATCTGTCCTTTCTTGGATGGCGCGGAAAAATGGATGACGCTCCATCTCTTGTTTGAACGCCTGTCGTTCTTGCCACATCACATAGCCGACGTAGAGCGGGATGAGCAACTTGAACCAGCTCGGCACGAGGAGCATCCCTGTGACGGCAAGCGGGATGAGACGTAGCCATAAGTTCCGATGACGCGGCGTCCGTATATAGAGTAAGATGGCCGACGTACGCCGGGCGGTCCCAAACCGATTCGGTCTCGGTCGATAGAGCGGACGCTTGCGCCGGCTCGGCTTCTCGATGGCGCCCGACGTGGATAATAATGCCCGGTCAAAAGCGGTACGCAGCGCCTCACTACGTTCGAGTTCTTGGCTAAGAAATGGATGACGCGTCACCCACCCCTCTCCCACATATATCGCAACCGCCACGAGGCCGCTGCCGAGAACGACCGCCCCTAAAGGCGAATCGCTGAGGAGCGCATACATACAAACGAACGTCACACACGTGACCGTAACTCGTAACATCCAATGGCTGCGCCGGACCGTCAATTGATAACGGATCCACGTATGAAGCCCGGTCAAAAACAGGAGGCTGATCCCGAATGCGAATATAGAGGCAACGGACCAACCGTCAAGCCAAAGCACGGGGATGAACATCAATAGGACAAAGAGGAGCGTTGAACCTAGTTTGATGGCGTGATAAAGCAACGAATCGTGCTTCAACCTGCGAACCAAAGAACGTTTGGCCACCAGCGTCACGTCCGCCCGTTCGACCCAGACGAAAAACTGATTTCTAAGGAGTACGATTCCAATTCCAAGCGCCCAAACGAGCGTCGGCACCTGACTCACCCCCTCGATTTCGCCTTGCCAAAGCAATCGGTATTGATACCCGAGAAAGATGGCGAACGGAATGACGCCGTACAGAACGACTGTCCAATCCAAGATGAGCCGCCACGTCTTCCACTGCTTGGTCACATGGGTGCGGACACGTCTAGCAAACAGCTGATGTTCATTCATCGCATAACCACATCTTCCATCATATCGAACAGCGACTCGCCTTCGGTTTGCAGGCTGAGACGCAATTCATCTTTCGTCCCACTTGCGAGCATGCGTCCGTCATCGATCCAGACGAAGCGGTCGCATAACCGCTCTGCCGTATCGAGGACGTGGGTGACGAGAAGCACCCCGGTACCTTGACGACGTTCCGCTTCAAGTAAACGAAGCAACTGGATCGTCGTCGTCACATCGAGTCCAACGAACGGTTCGTCGACAAGGAGAAACTTCGCTTCTTGGATGAGCGCCAAGAGGATCATCGCTTTTTGCTTCATCCCTTTTGAGAACGAGGCGATATAGTCGTGGCGAACCGTCTCGAGCCGAAACAACCGGATCAGTTCTTCCGTCCGCTCACGATTATCAACGTCCGTCAATTCCAACACGAGAGCGATATGTTCCTCGAGCGTCAAATAATCATAGTAAACCGGTTGCTCGGGGATATAGGCGTAGCGGTCGATTTTCACCGTTCCACGCATCCACGGGATTGTTTCGGTGAGACAGGCGAGCGTCGTGCTCTTCCCGGCCCCGTTCGACCCAATCATCCCGACGATTTCGCCCGGTCGGACCTCAAATTCGATGTCCTCAATGACCGACTCACCGCGTTCATACCCGGCTTGTTCAATGTGAACGTCCATTCGAACCTCCTTCGCAAAAAGTCGCCTTTTCAGGCGACGTCATCGAACGATATTGACCGAAGAGAAAACGAACCTGTCATAGCGGTGCCGGGCGAATGAATATTCGAACGGCTTCCCGTTACTCAAGTAAACGACTTGTTCGACTTCGATGATTGGGTCGGTAATGTCATTCTTCAAGTAGCGTTGGTCGTACTCGTCAGGCTTGTCGGCTCGAATCATCTTGTGTGAACTCGTGATCGTGTAACCGAGCTCCTGTTGGATGTAGCTATAGACCGACTTCTCTAAAATTTTACGCGACAGTCCTGTAATTAGATTGGCGACCATGTACGTCAATTCGATGACATACGGCTCTTCGTCCACATAGCGGACACGACGAATCTCATAGACTGGTTCCGTCAGCTCAATCATCAAATGGTCGGCGACTTCCTGGGTCGGGAACTTCACTTCGAAATCGAGCACTTCACTGCGCAAACTGCGGTCGCCGATGACTTGCGTCAATCCTCTCGTCTCTTTACTGATGATGTTGATGCGTTCTTTTTGGAAACTGGCCGGCAAGATGAACGTCCCTTTGCCACGCTTCCGATAAATCAAGCCTTCCATCACGAGAATTTCGAGAGCGCGCTTCATCGTCATACGGCTGACACCAAATTCTTCTGCCAATTGAATCTCATCTGGGAGCGGTGTTTCGAGTTCATAAGCCTGTTCATTGATCCGATGCCGAATCTCATCCGCAATCGATTCATATTTTGGTTTTTTCTTTGTAGACATATTCCACCTCATGTATAGACATATACAAATAATATATCAAAAAAAGCTGACAAAGAGTAGGTCCTTGTCAGCTTTTCCTATTATTCTGTAAATCCATGATTGGTAATCACTTGTTTGAACCAGTGACCAGACTTTTTAACGGTCCGCTCTTGGGTCGCCAAGTCGACACCGACGAACCCATAGCGGTTCTTATAGGCGTTGCTCCATGACCAGTTGTCCATGAACGTCCATAAATGGTACCCTTTCACGTTCGCACCTTCTTCGAGCGCCCGATGCGTCCATTTCAAATGCTCGCGAATGAAATCGATCCGGTAGTCGTCTTGGACGCTGCCGTCGGTGTCACGGTAACGTTCTTCTCCTTCGACGCCCATCCCGTTCTCAGAAATGAAACACGGGATGTTACCGTAGTTGTCTTTCAAGTTGATCAAGATGTCATAGACGCCCTGCTCATAAATTTCCCAACCACGATACGGGTTCATCTTGCGACCCGGCATCTCATAGAAGTCGAACAAATTCTCGGGTAGGAACGGCGCATCAGGATTCGGTAGCGACGCCTTTGCCTTGACCCGACGCGGTTGATAGTAGTTGATGCCAAGGAGGTCGATCGTATTCGCCCGAATGAGATCCAAGTCTCCAGGTTGCATCTCCGGCATCGCGCCTTGTTCCTGTAACACGTCGACGAGTTCTTCAGGGAACGTCCCGAGCACGGACGGGTCCAAGAACGAGCGGTTGAAGATCGCGTCGGCCAAGCGTGACGCCTTCAGATCGGCCGGATGTTGGCTGCGCGGATACGACGGCGTCAAATTCAGGATAATTCCGATTTGACCGGCCTGTTCCCGCTCCCGGTACGCCTGAATGGCGAGCGCGCTCGATATGATCGAATGGTAAGCGACTTGAACGGCACGCTTGAAATCGACGACGTTCGGATAGTGGAAATCGTACAAATAGCCGCCTTCGACCGGTACGATCGGTTCGTTATGGGTGAACCATGTCGTCACACGGTCTCCGAAAAGTTCGAAACACGTCTTCGCGAACTGTACGTAAGCGTCGACGACGTCACGTGACTCCCAGCCGCCTCGGTCTTGAAGCGCCATCGGCATGTCGAAGTGATACAAGTTGATGAACGGCTCGATGTCATGATCGATGAGGCAATTAATCACATTGTTATAGAACGTGATCGCCTCTTCATTCACCTCACCGACGCCTTCTGGGAATAGACGTGACCACGAGATTGAGAAACGGAACGTGTTATGTCCGAGCTCCTTCATGAGTGCGATGTCTTGCTCGTACAAATGATAGAAGTTAGACGCCTCCGTCGCGCTGACGCCATTGAAGAATCGGTTCGGCTGTTGCATATACCAATAATCCCAAATATTTAAGCCTTTGCCTCCCTCAAACGCCGCACCTTCCATTTGCGTCGCCGAAGAGGCCGTCCCCCACCAAAAATCGGTCGGGAATTGATAAGTCACTGCTGCTGATGTTTTCGTTTCTGTCGGGTTCGTCATAAACTTTCTCTCCCTTATTCTCTATTTCTCATTCATACCGCTTCGTCTTTATGGTTAGCGGCTTCTTCCTGTTCTTTCTTCAAGTTCAAACGGTCAATAAATTTAAGGAATGGGAACCAGACCGCCAAGATGATCAAGAAGTTGACGAGTTGTAGCAAACCTCCGGCAAGTGAGTTCGTCGCCATCATCCCGCTGATGAACATCGGGACGGTCCAAGGTACCGCGACCCCTGTCGGCGGCGGGACGAGCCCTGTCGACATCGCAAAGTAAGTGACCGTGACCGTGATGAGTGGGGCGACAATCCACGGAATCATGATGAGCGGGTTCATGACGATCGGCAGACCGAAAATGACCGGTTCGTTGACGTTAAAAATCCCTGGTCCGAGTGACAGTTTCCCGATTTGTTTCAACTGCTTCGATTTCAAGAACAACAAAATCGCTACGATGACGGCAAGCGTCGAGCCGGAGCCACCAAGGCCGACCGTATAGATTTCGACGAACTGTTTACTGATGATGTTCGGCACATCTCCGGTCGCCGTGTACGCGTTCAAGTTTTCAAGCGACAACGTATTCCAAATCGGATCCATGACCGAGTTGACGATGACTTGTCCGTGCAACCCGAAGAACCAGAACAATTGGACGAAGAAGATGGCGATCAACGTTGGGACGAGACCGTTACCCAATTTAACGAGCGGCTGTTGCACGACGTTGAAGATGACGTCATGTAAGTTCGTATTGAACAAGCTCGTCACACCAATGTTGAGGAGCAAGAAGACTGTGAGCGTCAACAAGGCCGGAACGAGCGCCGAGAACGACTTCGCAACCGCCGGCGGTACGCCGTCCGGCATTTTGATCGTCCAGTTCTTTTGAACGACGAATCGATAAATCTCACCTGAGAGGAAACCTGTAATCATGGCGAGGAACATTCCTTTGGCGCCAAGACGATCAAGCGGGAGGACGTTACCGACCGCTTCTGTCATTCCTTCGACTTCAATGAGGAACGGTGTCAACAAGAGGAACGATACGAGCGAAATCGCCCCACCGAAGACGGCTTCGACGTTGTAACTTTTCGAAAGATAATAGCCAATACCGAAAACGACGAAGATTGACATGATTCCCATCGTGGCCGATGGGGCGTTACCGAGTGACGATTTGAACGCATTCAGCGTCCCTTCCGACATGAACTTGTCTAAGAACGGCAAGTTGGCAATAACGACGACGATTGAACCGAACATGGTAATCGGGAACGCGAGCATGAACGCATCCCGTAATACTTGCAAATACCGACTGTTGTTCAAGTAAGTCGCCATCGGCATGAGCAACTTGCTGATCAATAAGAACATTTTGTTGTCCTGTGACATAGGATTCACCCTTCTTGATTAGGATTTACAATCTTTTGCTCCATCATCTCGATCAGGCTTGCCGTCAAATCGAGCATCGTCTGAGTCGACATGAGATGGTCTTCGGCGTGAAGGAGCAACAGTGACATGTCCGTCTTCTCCCCGTTCGCCTCTTTTTGAATTTGACCGAAGTGCGTCTGATGCGCTTCTTTTAACTGTTCACGTGCTGTCGCTAGCTGCGCTTCAAACGCTTCGTAGGAACCGTTCTTATACGTTTGGATTGCTTCTTGAATCGTGCTCCGAGCGTTCCCGCTATGCAAAATCATCATGAACGCCATCTGTTCTAACGTTAACTCTTCCGTTCCTTCCATGACCTCACCCCATCAATTTGATTGCTTGCTCATACGCTGCTTTCCCATTCGCCGTTCCGTAGGCCATCATGTCGATGACTTCGACCGGCTTCGATGTTTGCGCTTTCAATTTATCGAGCAAAAAGCGCATTTGCGGTCCGATGAGGATGACGTCCGCTTCTTCCATCTCCTTACCAACCTGGTCTTGACCGACTGCCCAAATTTTCGCTTCGTCCCCGATTGACGCCGCGTGCTGTTGCATTTTCGTGACGAGCAGGCTCGTCGACATTCCTGAACTACAAGCAAGTAATACCTTCTTCATGTTCGACCACTCCTTTTTTGAAATCGTTTACAACTTTTATTATACACATGATTAATTTCATGTCTATACTTGATTTAAAGTTTGTTTAGTTTTTAAATTTAAAAGTGTATACGATAATAAATGAGAGTGAGGGAATTGACGATGAAAATCATCCCGTTACAGCCGCATTATCAATATCGTCTTTGGGGAGGCGACCGCTTAAAGCGTTTTGGTTTTTGTTTTGATGAAGTCTCGATCGGCGAAGCATGGACCGCCTCGGCGTTGCCGCAAGGCAGTTCCGTCGTGTCTGCCGGATCGCATATTGGGACAACGCTAGACGACCTTTATGCCACGCATCCAGAACTGTTCGGCATTAACTCACCTGTATTTCCGTTATTGATCAAGTGGATTGACCCGAACGATGATTTATCGATTCAAGTGCATCCTGATGACGAGCTCGCGCAGTCGCTCGAGGGTCAACCGTATGGAAAGAATGAATGCTGGTACATCCTCGACGCGCCAGAAGGGGGAGAAATCATCTACGGGCATACGTTCGAGTCGAAAGAGACGTTACAACAGGCGCTCGAAGCTGGTGATGTCATGTCCGGTTTAATTCGAAAACCTGTCAGCCGCGGCGATTTTTTATACGTGCCGGCCGGGACTGTCCACGCTTTGACGAAAGACGTATCTGTTCTCGAGATTCAACAAAGTTCGGATACGACGTACCGTCTCTATGATTACGGACGCACTGAACCGACGACGGGCCGCACACGTGATCTCCACGTCAATCAAGGTACCCTTGCCTCCTTCGCACCCCATCTCGACTATGTGGAACCTGCCCTGTCACTGGATCATTTCCGAACGCAGTTGACGCGCAATCCGTATTTCTTCGTCGAAAAATGGACGATCGAACGCGAAGAATCCGTCTCGACGGACACGTTCCGTTTGCTCTCGGTCGTCGAAGGGACACTTGAGATTGACGGTTCGGCCTTCGAGATCGGTGCGACGTTGCTTTTGCCAGCGGGTCAGTCATTTCAGTTAGACGGAACGGCCACGTGCCTCGTCACCGGTGTATCCTCTCCAACGAAACAAAAAGCCCGCATCGGCATCGATTTGGGCGGCACAAACACACGAATCGCCGTCGTGTCGACAGAAGGGCGTCTCGAGAAACAATATAAATTGAAGACACAGCCGCACCTTGCGCTCGACACCTTGTTGAACCAAATCAAGCTTGCCGTCGAACGATTCCAACTCGAATATGACATCACGCACGTCGGCATCGCGGCACCGGGTCCGCTCGACTTAAAACGAGGTGCGTTCTTGACCCCGCCGAACCTCCCGAACTGGCACCATCAGACAATCGTGGAGCCGCTATGCACTCTGCTCGGCCTACCTGTCACGTTAGAGAATGATGCCAATGCGGCAGCGCTCGCCGAAGCGAAATTTGGGGCTGGTCGTCATGTCGACTCCGTCTTTTACGTCACGGTCAGCACAGGTATTGGCGGCGGTTTCGTCTATAAGCAAAATTTGATTAGCGGGGCTCATGGTAGCGCCGGAGAAGTCGGCAATATGATCATTCGTACGGACGGACCAGCACATCCGACGCTGAACGTCGGAGCGCTTGAGACGCATGCGAGTGGAACGGCACTTCACGAACGTGCCCGCACTAAAGGAATGACTGATTCGATGACGCTTTTGACAGACGAAATCGAACGCAGCACGTTCGTCGAGGATTTAGCGACCGGTCTCGCCAATATCATCCACACGGTCGATCCTGACGTCATCATTCTTGGAGGAGGCGTGACGGCTTCGGCTCCGTTATACTGGAATCAGTTACAAGACGCGGTCGCGATGCGAGTATACCCTCATTTGAGAGGAGCGACCCCCCTCGTCCTGCAGCAACTGCATGGCGACGCTGGCGTCATCGGGGCCGCGTTCTTGCCATAAGGAGTGGAAACAAGACATGCAACATTATTTAGCCATCGATATCGGTGGTACCAGTATCAAATACGGAGTCGTCCAAGCCGACGGCAACCTCCTGTCGAACAAACACGTCCCAACCCCAGCGACGTGGGACGGCTTGCTTGATCAAGTCGATGTGATTTTTAACGAAGCGACCGTCGAGTCCCCGCTCGACGGAATCGCCTTCAGTGCGCCCGGCTCCGTCGACTCGACGACCGGTTTGATTCATGGCATCAGCGCATTGCCGTATATCCACAATCGTCCGTTTCTACAGGCGTTCGAAGACCGTTACGACTTACCGGTCACCGTCTTGAACGATGCCAATGCGGCAGCACTTGCAGAAGGATGGAACGGTGCGGCCGCATCCGTGAAACGTTATGCGACCGTGGTCATCGGTACAGGCATCGGTGGTGCTTTCGTCGACTCGGACGTCATCATGGTCGGGTCACACTTCCACGGCGGTGAGTACGGGTACTGGATTTTGGACCCGAACTTGCCGCATCCAGATGGAACATGGAGCGCCATCGGTTCGACGGCCGTCCTCGTCAAGCGTTGCAGCGAACAGCTCGGTCGTCCACTTACCGGAAAAGACGTGTTCGCGCTTCAAACCGATCCGGTCATCCAAACGGAATTAGAGCGCTTCTATCGCTGGAACGCAATCGGCATGTACAATCTTCAATTCGGACTCGACCCGGAGCGGATTTTAATCGGTGGTGGCATCAGTCGCCGTCCGGAAGTCCGAGACGGCATCAAACGACACTTGGATGCGCTCTGTGACGCGTTCGGGACGTTCCACATCGATCTCGAGACGTGTGCCCACTTCAACGAGGCCAACTTGATTGGGGCCGCACGGTTTCACATGTTAGCGCAGTGAAAAAAGGGTTTCCACCACGAGTCTGTGATGGAAACCCTTTTATTGTGCCAGGCGGTCTTCATGAATGTGATGGTACACCTCGTCTCGAATCGCTTCGAGCGTACGCTCATGAACGATCATGTGTGCCCGAATCGTTCGGTTGACGCGTTCATTAACCTTGCCGGCCTCCAAGTGTCGATCCAACACGGGAAGGCTGAAGTCGTCAATCGGCAAATAGGCGATAGGAATCACGGCGGACCCTGATTTAACCGAGACTTGCACGCCGTTCACTTCTGGAAAGAAATACGACTCATAATACGGTTCGACGACCAGCTCTTCTTTCATCGCATCCCGCACTTCGGGAATCGTTGTCGGCAAGGCGATGAAATACACCATTTGGTCGAACGAGAATGAGACGTCTTTCAGCGAGACGCCCAGTGCCTCCGCGTGTCGGTTGGCCACACTACCCGTCACAAACCGATAACTTGGACGGCTCGTAAACAAGATGGTCGCTATAAAGGCGACGGTCATGATCATGACACTGAATTCGGTCATAGCGGCACCCCTTCCCAGCGGCAGACTTGGTTTTTCCCTCGTGATTTGGCCGCGTACAACGCTTGATCGGCGCACTCAATCAACCGTTCGCGTGACTGTTCGTGAAGCGTGTGCTTCGAAGCGACACCGAAGCTGAGCGTTAACTGACCACCTGGTTGTCGCTCCCCGTACATGAAGTTGGTGCCGAGCACGGCCGCACGAATCGTCTCCGCGACGTGGGACGCCTCGACTTCGTCGAACTGCGGCAAGAGAACGACAAACTCTTCGCCACCGAACCGATACGCCATCTGTTCATCCGGCACGCTTCGTCGAATGACACTCGCGAGCCGCGTGAGTAACTCGTTTCCAGCCAAGTGACCGTTTGTGTCGTTGAAATGCTTGAAATGGTCAATATCCATCACAATCAGTGACAGCTCGTCCGTTTCGCACTCCCGGAACAAGACATCCAAATCTTGTTCGAACGAGCGATGGTTTTTAAGACGCGTCAACCCGTCACGAAGCGCCAACGTCTCGATGCGTTGGTACAGCATCGTCTGATGCAATGCGAGTGAAGCTTGCTCCGCGATTGGTCGAACACTGTCCATTTTTTGAGGGGTGATCGGTTTCTTATTGACGACGTTGTCGATGACGAGAAGTCCGTATGGGATTCCTTGGTGATGGAGCGGGAAAATCGTACACTCGTCCATCTGTAAATCGGTATGTAACATACGCAACACCGGATCGTCGGTGATGCTCGCGTAGACGTGGAGCGGCCGTCCCGAGTCGAGTGTCTGCTTGAACAGATGGTCTCCATGAAACGGGATCGTCATTTTCCGAATCCGTTCGTTCAACTGCTCATCGTGTGTCGAGTCCGTCTCTTTCTCGTCAATCAGTCCTTGGAGATCATAATGTTGCCGAGTGATTTCTTCCCAAATTTGAAAACCATCTTCCGGGTTCATTGGACCCGTTCCCATGACCCCGTAAATACTATCTTTTTCCACATCGGCGAAGAAAATGATCGATCGGTTAAAGCCGAGACCGTGCCCAGCCGTCACTGACGTTAAAATTGTTTGGAGCAACCGGTCCGGGTCGAGCGTGTCTTGCATGGTGAAACTGACCTCTCGGAACACGTTCAATTGTCGAGAACTCGCCGTCAACATGCGCAATCGTCCTGATCGTTCTCGTTTCAACTGGGTGACATAGCCGAAAAGAAGCGCTGCACCTAGGCCGAAGAAGATATAACTGAGCAAGAGTGGAAAGGATAACGTCCCGGATTGACTGTACACGAGGAGCCAGCTGACCATGATGGCAACAGTCATGCCTTTCCAATGAAAACAAATGAGTCCTGTCATAATCAATAACAGCACCGACCAATGTAAATCATAAAAATCGAACAATACTCCGTGCCAAATCACGACGAGGCTACTCGACCCAGCGAGCAACCAGCGATTCAGGACGGGGGTCGTCATCAACCGAAGGATGTTGAAGACGATGGTGATGAGGACGATGCCGCCAATCAACAAGCCATAAACCATGATTATCCCTCGTTTCATTAAATCGATTCACCTATACTTTTTATTATAAGTCGAATCACGGGTAACTTGCCGAAATTCATTGAATCACTTACCAAACTTTCAATTACTTTGAAATATTTACCACAAGAACTTGCGCATGATGATTGTACTTTTGATATGAGTGATTTCACATAATCCTTTCATTTACTTTAGCGAAGTAACGTGGAATGATGGAATTAACTAACCCATTTAAGCGAGGTGGAAGCGTGACCCGTACCGAACATCTTGAAGCAACACGGATTTTACAGCATTTGTTTAACGCATCTTCCTTCGTCGGAATCGACTTCGGTTCTGGCCCCAATCATCATCTACTCTACTTCAACCGAGACGGCAACGAGTCGTGGCTCTCGATTGAAGGACCTTGGTACGTCCATTCATCGGGACCGTTGTTCAACGAAGATGAACAACTCCATCACCTCGTCGGACTCCGACGTGAACGCGTCCGTTCCATCCTGTTATCTGAAGACAATCCCCATCTTGAACTGACATTTGAATCTGGAGCCGTCCTGTTCGTGAACGGCTATCACGAACAGTATGAAAGTTGGCAGGCCGGAGACGCCCGTCCGCTCGGAGGCGAACACTTCTTACTCGTCGCCATGCCTCAAGGGGACTTGGCCGTCTTCGCGGAGGAGGATGTCTGATGACAGCTTGGATGGAGATTCTCACGTATATGTTGATTGCCGGTGGCGTCAGTCTCGCCATCATCGTCTTGCGCAAAGTCACGAAGTCATAAGAAAAGAGCGGCCGCGGCCGCTCTTTTATTATTTCACCGTCTCGTCCTCGAACAAGCTTGCCCCGTTCGTCTGGATGACGTCTTGATACCAGAAGAACGAGTCTTTCCGTGAACGCTCGAGCGTCCCTGACCCGTCGTCGTGCTTATCGACGTAGATGAAACCGTAACGTTTGCTGTACTCCCCGGTCGATGCGCTGACAAGGTCGATACAGCCCCAGCTCGTATAACCGATGACGTCGACACCGTCTTCAATCGCCTCCACCATCGCTTTCAAATGGTCACGCAAGTACTCAATCCGATAATCGTCATGGACCGAACCGTCCGCTTCGACCTTATCATAAGCCCCGAGACCGTTCTCGACGATGAAGAGCGGCAATTCATAACGCTCATACAGTTTGTTCAAAATGACGCGAAGTCCCATCGGATCGATTTCCCAACCCCAGTCGCTTGCTTTCAAGTAAGGGTTTTTCACACCGCTCATGATATTCCCTGCTGCTTCGTCTTCTGTCTTCTCCGCTTTCTCGGTACGCGACATATAGTAGCTGAGTGAGAAGAAGTCGACCGTGTGTGCTTTCAGCGTCTCGAGATCGCCATCTTCCATCACGAGTTCAATCCCGTTCTCACGGAAGAATCGTTTCGCGAACGACGGATATTCACCGCGAACGTGAACGTCGCCGCAGAAGAAGTTCATCATGCGCTCGGCGTCATGCGCGTACCAAATGTCTTCCGGGTTCGAGCTGTACGGATAGACCGGCGCCGCGATGAGCATGCAGCCGATTTGCATCGACGGGTCGATTTCGCGTGCCGCTTTTGTCGCGAGTGCACTTGCCACGAGTTGATGATGCAACCCTTGATACGTCAATTGCAACTGGTCGTCCCCTTCACGGATCGCCATCCCGAGACTGAGCATCGGCATGAATTGGGCCCCGTTGATTTCATTGAACGTGAGCCAATATTTGACCTTGCCTTGGTAACGTTCGAACAAGACACGGCTGTACCGCTCGAAAAATGTCACGAGGCGGCGGTCACGCCAACCACCGTATGCTGTCGCCAAGTGGAGCGGCAACTCATAGTGCGAGATGGTGACGAGCGGCTCAATCCCCTGCGCGACGAGCTCGTCGATGACGCGGTCATAGAATTGAAGACCTTCCTCGTTCGGCTCGAGTTCGTCACCGTTCGGGAAGATGCGCGACCAAGCGATTGACATGCGGAACGTCTTGAAGCCCATCTCTTTGAAGAGAGCGATGTCTTCCTTGTAGTGATGATAGAAGTCAATGCCTTCGTGGTTCGGGTACGTATACTCGTCATGTAACTCGAAATCGAACGTCGGGTCATGGATGATTTTCATCCGGTCCTTGCCGCCCGGCATCACATCCGCGATCGACAGTCCTTTGCCACCTTCTTGATATCCGCCTTCAAATTGGTTCGCCGCTGTGGCGCCACCCCATAAAAAGTTTTTCGCTACTTGTTTCATATCCATTTCCTCCTTTTAGGCTAAGACGCGCAAGACGCCGTGGTTTGGTTCGACGATGCCGCTATGTGTCGGCAAGACATCTAAGTAATTCCCTGTATTTGTGACAATTACCGGAGTTATCGTGTCGTAACCGGCTTGAGCAATGGCTTCTAAATCAAATTTCACCAACACGTCGCCTTCGGTCACTTGTTGTCCGTCTGTGACGAACGATTCGAAATGTTGTCCCCCGAGCTGGACCGTGTCGAGCCCGACGTGAATCAATACTTCGACACCGCTATGCGACCGGAGTCCGATTGCGTGCTTCGATTGATAGACCGTGACGACTTCCCCGTCGAACGGCGCATAGACGACGCCTTCCGTTGGCATGATGGCAATTCCTTTCCCCATCGCGCCACTCGAGAACACTTCATCGCGAACGGTCTCAAGTGCGACGACTTCCCCTTTGACCGGTGAGGAGACCGGTGTACCGACGTGATCAGTCAAGACAGGTGCTGATTCGACACGCGGCGACGTTTCTTCCGATGTTACTTCTTTATGGAATGCGAACGTGAGTCCGAACGAGACGAGCGTCGCAACTGCCATCCCAATCAACGCACCATAGAATGTCATATCAAGGCCCGTTGCCGGAATCATGACCGGGATACTGAACACGCCGAGACCACCCATCGCATAAGCGGCCGTCCCGAGCATACCGCCGACGACACCGCCGGCCGCGCCACCGACCATCCCAAAGACGAACGGTTTTTTACGCGGGAGCGTCAATCCGTAAATCGCCGGCTCGGTGATACCGAACACACCAGCGATCGTCGACGAGGTACCAAGTCCTTTCGTCTTCGGGTCACGCGCCTTCAATGTGATGGCGAGCGTTGCCCCGACTTGACCGAATGTCGCCATGAGGACTCCGACGACGATCGTGTCCATGCCGACGACTGCCAAGTTGTTGATGATAATCGGCACGAGCCCCCAATGGAGACCGAACATGACGAGCACTTGCCAAAATGCACCGATGAAAGCGATGGCGACGACTGGACTGAGTTCATATAAGAACGAGTAGCCGCCGGCGAGACCTTGACTCGCGTATGTTGCGACCGGACCGATGGCGAGGAACGTGAGCGGGACGACAATCAAGAGTGCCATCATCGGGGTCGTGAAGTTACGGACCGCCTCATGCGTGTGTTTGTTGAAGAACGTTTCGACTTTCGATGACACGTACACCGCCAAGATAATCGGGATGACCGAGGACGCGTAGCTCATCAAGACGACTGGCACCGTGAGGAATGAGAGTGACTCGCCCGCACCTTGTATCGCGACGATAGCCGGATAGACGAGCGCACCCCCGATAATCATCCCAATATACGGATTGCCGCCAAACTTCTTCGCTGCCGAATGGCCGAGGATGACCGGTAAGAAGTAGAAGAGCGCGTCGGCCGCTGCGTTCAAGACGATGTATGTGCCCATGTCTTGTGTCAGTAAGCCGAGGGCGACGAGAATGGCGAGCAACCCTTTCAATAGACCACTACCGGCCATCGGACCGAGAATCGGGGTGAAAATCCCCGCAATCACATCAATCAAACGGTTAAAGACGCCCGTTTTTTCCGTATCGTCGTTCGATGACGTCTGGAATCCACCCGCCTCGACCACGTCTTGATAGACGTATGGGACGTTGTTGCCGATGACGACTTGGAATTGACCGCCGCTTTGGACGACCGTGATGACGCCGTCATGATTTTTTAACGCTTCAGGATTGGCTTTCTGTTCATCTTTCAATTTAAAACGTAGCCGTGTTGCACAATGGAACACGCTTTTGACGTTATCTTTCCCGCCGACGTGACGAATGATGTCCGCGGCGAGCGTTTTTGTTTGGCTCATACTGTTCACTCCTTCAATTTGGGTAAAAAGAAAAACCTAAATGAACGCACACGGGAGGTGCCGTCATTTAGGTTTGGCCTGCATCATCAGTAACCATCCTTAGGATCGTCGTTCTTTCATTAAGTTTTCGATATGAATCATCATATACAACCGCTCATCGGTCGAAACCTCGTAATTGTACTTCGTGGCGATTAGACCGGCGATTTTCTCGACACATTCGTAAGCGTCCGGATAGCGCAGCTTCACCATCTCGAACAGCGTCTCGTCGCCCCCCTGCTTAATCTTCTCACCTGAGGCAAGCCGTTGGACGAAATACTTCAAGTGGGTCAAGAATCGTGAATAGGCGTATGATTCTTCATCCAAATCAATTTGAAAGTGGTACGTGATGATGGTGAGGATTGCTTGTGTGGCGCGTGTCATCTCGGTGACGAGATGCAAATTTTCACCTTTGGCGCCCGACATCGTCGCGTTGACGAGATGGAGCGCGATGGCGACCGCCTCGTCTTCGTCTAATTTGACGTCGTGCCGTTCATTGATGAGGGCGACCGCTTCTTTCCCGATGGTGAACTCGGGTCCGTAAAATCGTTTCACTTCCCAAACGAGCGGGTTCCGAATGATGATTCCATCCCGATACCGACTGAGGGCGAAATGGATGTGGTCGGCGAGGGTCACATATAGCGAATCATGGACCGACTTCTCAAGCCGCGTCTCCGCCAACTTGACGATTTCTTTGACCGTATCCATCTCCGCCGCTGGCATCTCATTCAAAAAATGAACGAACCGTTCGTGGCTCTCTTTACTCTCGAGCGTAAAGACTTTTTCGATCCGCGCTTGATCAATCGCATCACCCGGACGTTTTTGAAACGCAATCCCCCGTCCCATGACGACTTGTTCTTGACCGTTCGCTTGAATGGCCACGACGTTATTGTTGAACACTTTTGAAATCTGCATGGAATCAATTCACCTCCGCTCAAGTTCGAGTGAAAAGAAAAAAACCTAAATTCACACCGGTCCGCCCAAATTTGGATGATCGGCATCAATTTAGGTTTTGCCTGCTTGACCAGTAACAATCCCAAAATGGATTTTCTTCTTCTCGCTACTAGCATACTCCCTTGAAATCTTGACGTCAACATAAAAATAAAACGCTTACACCGTGACCGTTTTCACTCGAACAGGATGCGTTGCATCCGTTCTGGTGCCGCTAGAAAGTCACGCATGACACGGACGTGCTCGAGTTCGTCGAACGTCGTCGGCCGGAGTCCCGTCTCGACTTGGAGTATGTCGGCGTCAGGATACGACATGAGGATTGGTGAATGGGTCGCGATGATGAATTGACTGCCCGATTGGACGAGTTCATGCATCCGCGCGAGCATCGTCAACTGCCGCATCGGGGACAAGGCGGCCTCAGGCTCGTCCAATATATAGAGCCCGCCATCCCGGAAACGATGGAGCATGAGCGACAAGAACGCCTCTCCGTGCGATTGCTCATGGAGCGATCGACCGCCGTAAGACGCATAGAACCGTTCCGGGTCGGGCGACGTTCGTGCAATCTCATCCACATAACTCGACAATTGATATGCCGTCTCGGCCCGGAGGAAAAATCCGTCCTTCGGTCGATAGGCACCCCGAATCGGACGGAGCGCCTCGAACAACGGGCTATGCGTTGCCTCGGTCTCAAAACGGAACGTCGTCGCCCCACCTTCCGGATTGAATCCGGCGGCGATGGCCATCCCTTCGACCAACGTCGATTTTCCACTCCCATTCTCGCCGACCAAGAACGTGACCGGCTTCGTCAGCGTCAGTTCATCAAACCCCTCAAAAATCGGTAGCGAGAACGGATAGCCAGGTGTCTCAATCCGGTCCCGTTCCAAGCGCACACCCCGCAAAAATAAGTTTATTCCCATTCGATCCAAAACAGTGCCCCCTCTCTCGACTCAATCCCGTACGACAGCCCTTGTGCCTCGAGTAACAGCTTATTGATAGCCAGACCAAGCCCGTGCCCGTTCGAACGGTCGCCTTTCACATACATGTCCCAGATGTTGGCACGCATCGATTCTGTGATGCCCGGACCCTTATCCTCGATTTCAAGCCGTCGCTCAGTGAGCCTGATTGTAATCACACCGCCAATCGGACTCGCGTGATATGCGTTCTGAAGAAAGTTCGACAGGATGCGCTCCATCGCCAACCGGTCCGCCTGTACTGTCACATCCTCAAGTTCAAGCGTGACCGTCACTTGCTTGTGCCGGAACCATTCCTCCATCCGCGCGACCGTCGCTTCAATCAATTCATTCATGTGAACAGTTTCAATCGTGAGCGCCAGCTTGCCTGCCGATAGCTTCGAGTATTCGAGCATCTGGGTGACGAGCCGGTCGATGCGATCGACTTCTTCGGTCATGCTACGTCCCGTCGCCGCCACGTCTTCTTGTTTGACGACACCGAGTTCAAGCATTTCGGCCTCGTTCCGGACAATGGCAAGCGGGGTCCGGACATCGTGCGTAACCCCTGAGATGAATGTATTTTGCATCCGTTCTTTCTCTTCGAGTGATGTGTTCATCTGACGGACCGCTTCCGTCAAATCGCCAATCTCGTCGTCGGTGACAGGCGGCAGTGTGATGTCATGCCGGCCCAACATGATGGCTGCGGTCGCCTGCTTCAACTCGACGAGCGGGGACGTCAAACGCCGCCCCATCCAATACGTCACACCGACGGCGACGATGAGCGCGAGCAAGAACCCGCTCCCGAGAATGACGTAGATTTGACGAAACTGCGGATTCGACAGCGGGACGGGTGCGTACGTCACGATTTGCACATCCCCTTCTTCCCGAAGGAACGTCAATAACCGCGCCCCGTTCACACTGACCTCATCTCGTTCAGAAAGTGAGTCTGGATCGAGGGCTGGCGACATATGTCGACGCATCCTGCCCCCACGATCAAGATTGACCGCTTCCCCGTCTTGAAACACGAGAACATCGAGTTGACCCGGTATGCCGCGTCCATCCACAAGCGCCTCATACACGATGTCCGCTTCACGCTCGAGTTGGTCATAGCTCTCCGTCTCCGCGAAACGCCCAATCAAGAGTGATGTCAGACCAAATGTGAGCACCGCCATGACGACGAGAGGGAGGATCGCGGTCCAAAGCAACTTCTTCATCAACCGGCTCATCGGACTTCCTCCAATCGATAACCGACGCGATGCACCGTCTTCAAGTACCGCTTCATCGTCGGCAATTTGTCACGCAACTGTTTGACGTGCGTGTCGACCGTGCGCGTGTCCCCGGCGAACGTATAATCCCACACCTCGTCAAGTAGGCGGTTGCGATCGAGCGCTTCTCCACTATGTTTCAAGAAGAAGAGGAGCAACTCGTATTCTTTATTGGTCATCCGAATCGCTTGGCCGTGATCGGTCACCGTACGGGATCGTGCGTCCACCATCATGTCGCCGAACGAGATCTCGTCCGTCTGTTTGACGAGACGTTTCAGGCGAATTTCGAGTTCTTTTAACACGATCGGTTTGACCAAATAATCGTCGGCCCCGAGCTCGAGGCCGAACACACGGTCATCCGCCTCTCCTCGTGCCGTCGCCAAGATGATGGCCGGTCGCGGCTTGAGCGTCTTCAATTTCGGGATGAGCGTCCAACCTTCCCCGTCCGGCAGACGAACATCGAGCAGGACCGCATCGAACGGTTGCTCGAGCTGCCGCTTCGCTTCGGCGAGTGTGCCGACCACACTGACGTGAAACCCCGCGTACGTTAAAAAGCGGGCGAGCCCGTCCGCTAATTTCGGTTCATCTTCGACTACGAGTACGTTCATCTTTATCGCCTCCACCCCCATTATATCGCATCGCGAAACGAACCCATCATTTCCCAAAGACAATTTGCAGAAACCTTGCAATTCCCTCACAACTTTTGATCACCCACGTCCTACACTTGAGGTAGTAAAGGAGGAGATTGACATGAAGACATCTAAATTAGCCATCACCCTGGCCGGCCTACTTGCCGTCTCAGGAACCGGCGTCTATGCCGCCACGAACGACACGACAACGACCGACGGAACGGAAACGACGACCCAATGCGAACGCGGGGAACGAGGCGAGCGGGGTATGTTCGGTAATCGGGCAGCCGGTCAGGCCGCTTTGCTCGAGGCGCTCGGGTTGACCGAAGCCGACGTGGAAGCAGCGCGCGAAGAAGGACAATCGCTTCCTGAACTCGCGGAAGAAACAGGGATCACCATTGAACAGTTCATCGAGGCGATGATCACTTCTCATGAAGCGAAACTTGAGGCAGCCGTTGAATCAGGTGACTTGACGCAAGATGAGGCCGACGCGATTCTCGCCGACCACGAAGAGCGTTTTGCTGACATCACGAGTTACGACGACTTAGGCGACATGCGCGGCTTTGGCGGTGGACGTCACGGAGGCGGGCATGGCCCTCATCACGGTGGTCTATTCGGTGGCCCGAACCAAGATGAGGACACACCTGCGGCCGACGATAACGTAGACAATCAGAGCACCAATTCACTGTAAGCAAAAAGGCAACCACGATCGGTTGCCTTTTCATATGGCCAATAACAGCAGAGCGTATCCGATAAGCCCAACGGCAAAGGCGCGGAAACTGCTGTCCCGCTCTTCTGGCAGCTCTTCTTTCATGACGTTCAAAATAATCCCCCCGGCCAAGAACGCGACAATCATCGACAGCGTCACTTCATGGAGCGCTGAAAATGCGCCGACGCTCCACCCGGCAAGCACGGCCAACGACAACCACAATCGGCCTCGCCTGTCGTACAACTCCTGATGGTGATGCCTCAGACCCTGGTCGACCGTGATGAAATGAATCCCTAATGCGACAAAGTAGAGTGTCATTGCCCACGCCGTATCGAACTCGCTCTCCGCGAGCACATAGCCGATGCTGAAGTTGTAGACGATGAACAACGCCATGTGAATCCAAAACACGTTGCCATTCCCACGTCTCTTCATTTGCGTGGCCAACCGTTCCAAGCCGTAGAACACCGCCAGACCGAGCATGCTGACGACGAGGATATGATTCTCAATGGAGGCGAACAGTCCGCTCTCGAGATGTCCTTCGAGTTCTTGTTGATATTCGTTCAGTTCAGGCAAGAGATGAAGAAACACATAGGCGACGGCGACTCCGCCGGCGAGTGACAGAAACCGGCTCCGCGGCGTCTCGCGCACGTGAATCAACTGTCCTGAAAAGTAGTGAATCAAGGCAAATCCGATGGCGAACAACAAGCTTAACCAAAACATCCAGTCACCTCCGACACGTTACCCGAAAGCCGAACTGTACGTGATGACTCCCGGTCCTTGTTCCTTACCCGAGTGTCTTCCCGGATACACTCATTTGCTTCGTTCGGCACGTTGCCGCGCCCGAATCTCTTTCTCGACGCGACGGAGCGCCTTCTTCGAACCGCGAGCAAAGTCATGGGCTTCTTTCCGGTCCCGGTAATCGATGAATAACGTTTCCAGGTCATAACCAGCTGGATACAAGTCGAGCGCTTTCGCCTCGCGTCGAACTCGGCGGAGCGGTTGCTCACTGAAGACACCGTCGACATAGACGGTGACTTGGCGCAACGATTCGTCCATCGCATAGACAAGACCGACTTGATCCGTCTCGAGCAGGCGGACCCGGTCCCCTTTTGACAGAACTTGATCTGGTTCGATGACGGATGAGACGACTGCTTGCGTCAGACGTGCCGGATCGACGAGCGACTGGTCGTACGTCTTGTCGTGCATATAGCGGGCCGCCTGCTTCAAAATCGATTCGGGCAATTTCATTTTCCGGGCAATGAACAAGGCGTTGCTGTCGCCGGACTGCCCAATCAACAGCCGATACTTCGGTTCGAGCGTTTCCGGGTCGAACTGCATGGCCGCGTTCATGAAGTCCGGATGCGTCTCGGAGTACGCCTTGATTTCGCCGTAATGGGTCGAGGCGACGACGAGACAGCCTCGTTTATATGCTTCTTCTAAAATTGCGATGGCGAGGGCCGCTCCCTCGTTCGGTTCGGTCCCGCTTCCAATCTCATCGAATAACAGTAACGACCGTTTCCCTGCCTTCTGCATGATGTGCGCCACGTTATGCATATGGGCCGAGAACGTGCTGAGCGCCGAACCCATGTCCTGGTTGTCCCCGATGTCGACGAATACGTCGTCAAACGTCGAGATGTCCGTGTCCGGATGGGCCGGGATATGAAGTCCGCTCATCGTCATCAAACTGAGCAGACCAATCGTCTTCAAGACGACCGTCTTCCCGCCGGCGTTCGGTCCGGTGATGATCAGACCGCGGTACGTGTCCCCGAGCGAGAAGTCGAGAGGGACCGCCCGTTCGAGGAGTGGATGGCGGACTTGTTTCAAACGGATTTTCCCGACCGCGTTCACGCGAGGGGCGATGCCATCGATGGCTTGGCTATACTTCCCTTTCGCGAACACCATATCGTATTGGGCGATGACATCAAGCGTCGCCTCGATGGTCGGCAACGCTTCCGCCACCATGCCGGTGAGCGTGGCGAGAACTTGATAGATTTCGACCGCTTCCTCCGTTCGTTTGACGACGAGTTCCGCGTTCAACTTCGCCACCGCCTCTGGTTCGATGAAGACCGTCGTCCCTCGGCTCGACGTGTCGATGATTGTCCCAGCGACTTTATGTTTATATGACGCTTTGATTGGAATCGTGAATCGATCTTGTTTCTTCGTCACAAAGCCGTCTTGAATCGCTTCCCGGTTTGTGGCGCTCTTCAAGAACTTGCTCAACCGCTCCTCGATCCGTCCTTCGAGAATGTCGATTTGTTTGCGGACGCGTTTCAATTCTTTGGACGCCTCGTCGACGACCCGTCCCCCACGAATCGATTGGACGATGTCTTCCTCGATGCTGCGCCACTCGCTCATCTCTCCCGCGTAAAGGGACAAGAGCGGGGCAAAGAACGCCTGCTCGGCCATGAATCGCTTCAGTTTACGGGCCCCGCGGAAAAATTCGGCGACGGCTTCGAGTTCGCTTGCCTCGAGCTGGATGCCACGGCTGATTTTACCGATGAGCGGTTCCATAGCAGACACCCCGATAAAGGGGACGTGTGACGTCGCGTCGAGAATCGCGCGTGCTTCCGATGTCTCTTGAAGCCGTTTTTTCACCGTTTGCAGATGGCTCGTCGGACGCTGGTTTCGTAACAAGTTGCGTCCGAATCCGCTGATGCAGTATCGTTCGACGTGATGAATCAAGTCGTTGTATTGTAGTTTGTCTAATGTTTGTTCATTCATGATGGAGTCTCCTTATTTTGTGATGGAGATACCGCGCAAACAAAAAGCGTCGGCCGATGACGACCAACGCAAAAAGACAGACCGGTGTCTGGCAGTTTATGAATGGCGGTATCTGTAACAGAACATGAAGGCATGACAAAAAGACGCGTCATCCAACATTTTTCAGTTCGTTAGGCAGATACAACCTCACTCATTAACATGCAACACCTTTCCCATTCAGTTTCGCCCTAACTATACAACAGATTTTCGAAGAAGTAAAATTTCTAGAGAACGCTTTCAAATTAGGTCTTGATATCTATACATCGGCGTGCTATCTTGAGGGTGACGAAACGAATAATGATCACATGTGACTGATTCGATCAGGCATGGGGTAAGACGAAAGGCTCACGCCACCCGTCTATACTCCATGCCTGTTTTGTTTTTTCACAATCATTTTTCAAGCGAAAGGATGAATCGAACATGTTATTGAATAAGTGGATGAAGAGACATACACTGACACTTTACGCACCCGTGGAAGGAGACATCATTCCACTTGAGGAAGTGACCGACCCCGTCTTCAGCGAGAAGATGATGGGCGACGGGATTGCCATCATGCCGACGGACGGAACGGTCGTCGCACCGGTAGATGGAACCATCATCCAAGTCGCACCGACGAAGCACGCGATCGGTATCCGTTCGGGAGACGGAGCTGAAATTTTGATTCATGTCGGACTCGATACGGTCGAACTCGCGGGTAGCCCATTCAACGTCCACGTCAAAGTCGGTGACACGGTCACGACCGGACAGCCACTGTTGACGGCCGACTTGGAACAAATCCAGCGAGCCGGTAAAGACACGGTCACTCCGATGGTCATCACAAACGGGAGCACGTTAGAGCACCCGTATTCGTTCCATGCAGGCGGCCCATCGCTTCCTGGGAAGACCGTCGTCGCTCAAGCGGAACAATGACTCCTCGATAGGAGGACACATGTTAAAAATCAAAAAGATTCTAAACAACAACGCGGTCATCGTCTCAGACGAGGGTGAAGAGAAAATCGCCATCGGACCGGGCGTCGCATTCAAGAAGGCACGCAACGATATCGTCAATCCGCATAAAGTTGAAAAGTTGTTCGTCATGTCGGAGAACGATAAATTTCAACAACTGCTGACGCGGATTCCAATCGAGCACTTCACGATTTCAGAAGAAATCATTTCGCATGCGGAAAAACGGCTCGAGACGACGTTCAACGAACACATCCATATCGTCCTCACCGATCACATCTCGTTCGCCATCGAGCGCGAGCAAGAAGGCATCTCGCTCCGAAATAAACTGTTGAACGAGATTAAGATTTTATATCGCAACGAATACGAGATCGGACTATGGGCGCTTCACCTCATCGAGGACAAACTCGGCGTAAAGATGCCGAAAGATGAGGCGGCCTTCATCGCGCTACACATCCATACACTAAAAGTGAAGGGAGGTGATTTACGCAAGACGGTCAAACAGACGACAATCGTACGTGACATGATTCAATCGATTTCGAGACGACTCGATCTATCTATAGAAGAAGATGACTTATCCTATCAACGCTTATTAACTCATTTACGATTCGTCATGGATCGGGTCAACCATTACGATCACCATACGATCGACGAAGATATGCTTCTCATGATTCAAACGAAGTTCTCGTCGGCCTATGCATGTGCGTCTGACGTCGCAAACGAAATGGAAGACTTATACGGCATCGTCTTGCCCGAATCAGAGCTTGGTTACATCACGCTCCACATTCAACGCCTGCAAGATCAACACCATCAAAAAGGAGGACATTCACAATGATGAACTTTTTACAACGTCTCGGACGTTCCCTCATGTTGCCAGTTGCCGTACTTCCTGCAGCTGCCATTCTCATGGGGATCGGTTACTGGATCGACCCGGTCGGCTGGGGTTCTGAAAACATCGCCGCCGCATTCTTGATCAAAGCCGGTTCAGCGATCATCGATAACATTCCAATTCTCTTCGCAGTCGGGGTCGCCCTCGGGATGGCGAAAAACCGTGACGGCTCAGCCGCTCTAAGCGGACTTGTCGCCTTCCTCACGGTCACGACACTCTTGTCTTCGGCAACGGTCGCCTTGTTCCAAGGTGTCGACGTCGAAGCCGTCAACCCAGCGTTCGGTAAGATTGCCAACGCGTTCGTCGGTATCTTGTCAGGTATCGTCGCCGCTCAAATGTACAACCGCTTCAGTCATGTGAAGCTACCAGATGCACTCGCCTTCTTTAGTGGGAAGCGTCTCGTGCCAATCATGACGGCATTCTCGATGATCCTCGTCTCGGTCGCCCTTTACTTCGTCTGGCCGGTCGTGTACACAGGACTCGTCGGATTTGGGGAAACGATCTCTAAAATGGGTGCAATCGGGGCCGGCCTTTACGGCTTCTTCAACCGTCTGTTAATCCCAACTGGTCTTCACCACGCCTTGAACTCGGTATTCTGGTTCGATGTGGCCGGCATTAACGATATCGGTAACTTCTGGTCAGGTGAAGGTGTGAAAGGGATTACTGGACGCTATCAAGCCGGGTTCTTCCCGATTATGATGTTCGGTCTTCCGGCAGCAGCCCTCGCCATGTACCATACAGCGAAAACAAAACGTAAAAAACAAGCGGCCTCGCTCCTTCTCGCCGCAGCGTTCGCATCGTTCTTCACAGGTGTCACGGAACCGCTCGAATTCTCGTTCATGTTCCTCGCACCAGTTCTCTACCTCGTCCACGCGGTCTTGACAGGGGTTTCCCTCTTCATCGCGGCGACGTTCCAATGGACGGCCGGATTCGGCTTCAGCGCCGGTCTTGTCGACTTTGTCCTCAGCTCACGGTTACCGCTCGCGAACCAGCCGTACATGTTGCTCGTTCAAGGTCTCGTCTTCGGTGCCATCTACTACGTCATCTTCCGCTTCATGATCGTCAAGCTCAACTTGGCAACGCCAGGCCGTGAGTCAGACGAAGCGGTTGACGCAGTCGCAACGGAAACGACTCCTGAAGGCGAAACGAAGACGGCTCCAGTCGCTGCCGGCGGTCAATATTCAGCGATGGCAGTGATGATTTACGATGGTCTCGGTGGCGATCAAAACGTCACAGGCATCGAGTCATGCGTCACACGTCTCCGCGTCGATGTGAAAGACATGGATACGGTCGACCAAGCCCAAATCAAGAAAGCGGGCATCCCTGGTATCAAGGTTGTCAGCCCGAACCACATTCAAGTCATCGTCGGAACGAACGTCCAATTCGTCCTCGAAGAGATTGAAAAACTCCGGAGCCATCGCGCCGGGTAACTGACGAAAGCCACCTCGCGCACGAGGTGGCTTTTTGCCGTCTTGGCTCATATGTTAATAAAATTGTCGTTCACTCAGCTCTTCTTGGCTGACATCAACATGAGCGAAACCGTGATGGAATAAATCAATAAAAATAGGACAATGCCTAACTCGAGTGCCGACTCAAACATGGAATCTCCTCCATTTCATCCTCTTTTTACTATCATTCCCATTTAATATTGATACAAACTGAATTTGCGAATTAAGTTGATCCTATTCACGTACAAAAAAGCCCTCTTCTAAAAAGAGGACCTTCGTTATAGGCTACATGCTGCGAAGTCTGGCAATCCGTTCAGCCGGGTTCGGGTGCGTCGAGAACAGACCGCTCAGCTTTTTCTTAAGCGGGTCTGAAAAGTAGAGCGACGCCGAGGCGCGAGAGGCTTCCTTCACCGGTGTTTGGATATTCGCGATTTTCTCTAGCGCCGACGCGAGCGCATCCGGATTACGCGTCAACTCGGCCCCGCTCGCATCCGCCAAAAACTCGCGATTTCGCGAGATGGCCAAGTTGACGAGCGTGGCGATGAGCGGCGCAAGAATCAATAACACCAGCCCGACGATCATAAAAATCGGGTTTTGGTTGTTGTCGCGGCGGCCACCGACACTTCGGAAGAAGAGCATCCGTGAGCCGATATCGCTCATGATGGCGATGACCGAGACGAGGGCGAGCGTCACCGTCGCCAATCGCACATCGTAATTTTTAATATGGGCGACTTCATGGGCGATGACGCCTTCGACTTCTTCTCGCGTCAACTGATCGAGCAGTCCGGTCGTCACGGCGACGGCCGCTTTCTCTGGTTTCAGGCCGGTCGCGAACGCATTCGGTGACGCATCGTTGATGATAAAGATGCGCGGCATCGGGACACGCGCGACCATGGCCATGTTCTCAACCGTATGCCACAGAAATCGGTGCTGGTCGACCGAGGTGATTTCTTGGGCATGGTTCATCTTCATGACGATGTTCGTGCTCGACATGATGACAATCCCGATATAAAACAACGAGAACACCGGAGTGAAGATGAGGCCTGGGAGCGGATCACCATAGTTCAAATATGAGATGACCACTCCAACGGCCAAGACGAGAAGGACGAATCCGGCCACGATGAACACGGTCTTGATTTTATTTTTACGAATTTGTTCATACAGGATCATCGTCGCCACCCCAATCCATTAGAATGAGACACGCACGTTTTCGCGTTCTTCCTCACGTGCTTCGAGCATGTCGCGTTTTTCGAAATTATGGACGGAGGCGATGATGTTCGTCGGGACCGATTCGACTTTCGTGTTATATTTCATGACCGTATTGTTATATAACTGCCGTGAATAGGCGACTTTATTCTCCGTCTGCGTCAATTCTTCTTGGAGCATCTTAAAATTCTCGTTCGCTTTCAAATCTGGGTATGCCTCCCGGAGTGCGAACAAATTCTTCAATGCGCCGCTCAATTGATCGTTCACTTCCATCTGTTCTTGACGGCTCGTCTTCGAACCGAGTTGATTCCGTAACTCAACAACTTTTGCGAGCGTCTCTTGCTCATGCTTGGCATAGCCCTTCACCGTTTCGACCAAGTTCGGAATCAAATCGTAACGCCGTTTCAGCTGCACATCAATCTGTGCCCATGCCTCGTCGACCCAGTTCCGATATTTGACGAGTCCGTTGTACATCGAAAAATAGATGAACGCCAAGACAACGATGATACCGATTGCGATAATCCAACCCATTTCGACACCTCATTTCATGATTTTCTCCTGTATTAATTCCCTTTTGTCGTATACCATAAGCATAACTTAGGGAATATGTAGAAAATGATTCATATATGCTGTGGGTTCTCTCACGAATTCATACAAAGGAGTGTCATCATGTCCGTTCCTACCATCGTTGTTGCCGTGAAAGCGGTGATTGTGCAAGACGACCACATTCTCATCATCAAACGAGCTGATGATGACGAGGTCAATCCCGGCACGTGGGAACTCGTCGGAGGTAAACTCGACTTTGGCGAGTCGCTCAAACGCGCTCTTGAACGGGAAGTGTTCGAAGAGGCCGGTTTGCATGTGGCGGTCCAGCAATTGTTGTACGCCACGACGTTTTTGACCGCCCCGGATCGTCAAGTCGTCATCATGACGTATTTAGCTCACCCGGTCGCGACGACCGTCACCCTCTCCGAGGAGCACAGTGATGCCAGATGGGTGACGGCTGACGAAGCGCAAACCTTATTACATCGTCCGATTCTCGACGATTTGAATTCACACGACGTATGGACCTTGCTTCAACCAAAAATGATCAACGGACAGGAGTGTAAATCATGCTTGTGACTGACCTCGATTCACGCTTGACGGAGCTATACGACGAGATGGTGACGCTCCGCCGCCACTTCCATCAACATCCCGAACTTTCATTCGAAGAACGAGAGACACCTCGGACGATTGCAGCTTATTTGCGCGACCTCGGCCTCGATGTGCGCGAACATGTCGGTGGCAACGGTGTTGTCGCACGCATTCATGGCGGCGAAGGCCCGACCATCGCGTTTCGGGCAGACTTTGACGCCTTGCCGATTCAAGATTTAAAGGACGTCCCGTACCGCTCGAAAGTGAATGGCTCGATGCACGCTTGCGGTCATGATGCGCATACGGCGACGTTGCTCGTCCTTGCGAAAGCACTCACGGAAATCGACCTTCCGGGAGATGTCGTCCTCATTCACCAGTTCGCGGAAGAACTCGCGCCAGGTGGGGCCAAACCGATGATCGAAGATGGATGTCTTGACGGTGTCGATTATATTTACGGCTCTCATATTTGGACCCCGCTTCCATACGGGACGATTGGTGTGAAGACGGGACCGATCATGGCCGCGGCTGATCGCTTCGAACTGACCGTCAAAGGCAAAGGTGGTCACGGGGCCATCCCGCAACACACGGTCGATGCCGTCATGGTCGGAACCAATATCGTCAGCCAGTTGCAACAAGTAATCAGTCGTCGCATCGACCCGCTCGAACCGGCCGTCTTAACTGTCGGCACGTTCGTTGCCGGTCAGGCATTCAACGTCATCGCCGATGAAGCGAAGCTGTCTGGCACGGTACGGACGTTCACACCAGAGACGCAAACACGCATCATCGCCGAGATGGAGCGGACTATCACCCATATCTGTTCGGCGAGCGAAGCGCACTACGAGCTCGACTATATCCGGGGCTACCCCGCCGTGATCAACCATCCTATCGAGACCGATCACGTCCGTCGCAGCGCCGCTCGCGTCGTTGGCACCGATGGCGTCATCGAAATGTCCCCGCTCATGGTCGGAGAAGATTTTGCCTATTATATGCAACACGTACCGGGCAGCTTCTTCTTCACCGGAGCCGGTAACCCGGAAGTCGGTGCCGTCTTCCCTCATCATCATCCCCGCTTCGATGTGGACGAACGGGCGATGCTTCATACCGCCCGCGTCCTCATGCAGGCGGCATTCGAGACATGGAACGCGCCTAAAAAAGAAGACTGACGCCGCGGCGTCAGTCTTCTTTTGTTTGTTCAGGCAACATCGATACGAGCACTTGGTCAACACGTTTGCCGTCCATATCGACGACCTCGAATCGAAGACCATATGCTTCGACAACGTCTCCCCGTTTTGGGAAATCGCCGAGCGCATAAATAACAAGTCCGGCAAGAGTATGATACGAGTTACGCCCTTCATCAAAACGATTGTCTCGAATTCCGAACGTCCGCTTCAAATCCTCAACCCCGAGCAAACCATCGGCCAAGTACGAACCGTCTTCACGGCGCACGACTTCCGGTGTTTCTTCTTCAATCATCACTTCGCCGACGATTTCTTCTAGAATATCGAACAATGTGACCATCCCGAGGAATCCGCCGTACTCATCGAGCACGAAGGCGATTTCGACGCCATTCTTTTGCATCATCTGCAACACTTGGCTCGCTTCTCGCTGTTTTGGGACGATGAGTGGTTGTTTGATTCGCTTCAAAATTTGTGAGGGCTCCCGAAGCGTCGATAATGTCAAAATGTCACGGACATCGATATAACCGACGAACTCGTCGAGCGTATCGCGCCCGACCGGGAGTTTATTGTGTTTACTCTCATAAATCGATTTCTTGATATCGTCCATATCGTCTTCAAGGTCGACCCATTCCAGCGTCGTCCGCGGTTGCATCAATTCATAAATCAGCTGGTCATGGAACGCAAACACACGCTCGACCTGTTGCACTTCCTCGTGTGCGAATGCCCCTTGCTGGGCTCCTTCGAACAAGAGTTGCTTGATTTCGAGCTCGGTCTCACCACTCGATTGCTCCGCTTTCAAGCCAAGCAATTTGAAAAGGAAAAGTGTCGACTTCGACAAAATCCAAATAAACGGTCGCATCACTTTACTAAATAAGTCGAGTGCCGGAATGATCGCCATCGTGACTTTTTCCGGAGCCACGAGCGCAATCCGTTTCGGCACGAGCTCACCGATGATGAGCGACAAATACGTAATAATCGTGACGACGACGACGTAACCGACGGTCGGTGCGTACTGGGGACTCATGCCAAGATTGGCGAACACATCGGCGAGCGGCGCCGAGAAACGCGCACCCCCGTAAGCCCCGTTGATGATACCGATCAATGTGATTCCGACTTGGACAGTCGATAACAGGTCGGTCGGATCTTTTGAATACTTGAGTGCGATTTCGGCACTGCGTTTACCACGGCTCGCCTCGACTTCAAGTTTGGCCGGTTTGGACGAGATCAGTGCGATTTCCGTCATCGCGAAAATCCCGTTCAACACAATCAAGAATAAAACGATCAGTAAATCGATCACTATGGAAGAATCCACTGTTTTCATCACCTCTGCGTATATTTCGTACTACAATCTCATCATATCAGAGATTTGTTATTCACCTGTACCCGTTTCACTCGAGAAAAAGCCCCTTCAACGTGAAGTGGCTTCGGGTGCGGCTTCCTGATGCAGGGCCGCCGCTTGAGATTGTTTGAAGACGATGACGCCTAAGAGCAACACCATCAACCCGATGACCTGCCCTGGGGACAGTGACAACTGTTGCATCCCGAACGCTCCCGTTAGGTCGACGGCGAGCGCCCATATCAACTGAGATACGAGAATGATGGACACCGATAGCGTCGGTCCGAGCAATTGAATGCTTCGCATCACACAGAAGACGACACCGACCCCGAGCAACCCGCCGAGCGCGTATATCGGCGAGATTTCGAATACGCCGTGAACATTACCACCGAACAAAGCGAGTGGGACAAGCGATCCAAGCAAGCCGACAATGAAGACGAGCACCGTTGTCGCCCATGCCCCCAGATGGGCGTTCATTTTGGCATTGACTGCAGCTTGTACACTAATAAATGCGCCGGCTACCGCCGAACAGATGATTCCTACTATCATGAGTTGCCTCCTTATTCGTACAACATGCCATTGGCACGTTCTTTTAATCGAGTCGCATCTAAAATCGTTACTTTTGTCCGCGTCTTTTCGACGAGTCCTTCATCCGCGAACGATTGTAACGTCCGATTCAAATGACGATAACTCGTCCCGAGCCATTCCGCCACTTCTTTTCGTTTCAACTGACTCATCTCGTCTTGGAACAAGTCGTTCCCTGATTCGCTGAGCGAGACGAGATATCCCGCTAATCGTTCTTCGAGTGTCGACATGAGATGGTTCGACGAGGCATTCGCCTCGATGAACAGTTTCTCAGATACGCCGCGCAGAAGATGCTCCGTGAACTCGATCGTTCGGTTATGCGTGCGGAGAACATCAAACGGCACGCGCAGACAGGTTACTGCCCCGACGGCCTCGACCGTGTGGAGTACGTTGCGTCCGCTGGCGTATTCGATATCCCCAATCAATGTCGGGGCCATCTTCAAACGGAGCAAGCGCAACTTGCCTTCCTCGCTCAACGTATAGATTTTGACACGCCCTTCTAACACGACGAAGAGAGACTCGATCGGGTTATCGTTCGTGCAGAGCATCGCTCCGGACGGATACGTCACAATCGTCGATGCCTCTAATGTTTGTTCCGAGAACAGGTGGACCCACCCGAGTCGTTCTAGTGCTGCCTCTACTTTCATCCGTCTCCCCCTTACGTGAACGTGTAAATGCCAATCCCGGCGACCATCAAGGCAAGTCCTGTGAGCTGACCTTGGTTGAGCGGTTTCCGTTTCACACCAAACCATCCGTTCACATCAATCAAAAACGCCCCGATCAATTGGGCGACGAGCAAGACGCAGATCGCCCAAGTCACACCGAGCTGTTGAATAGCAGTCAGTTCTCCGAAAACGACAAACACCCCAAACAGACCGCCCAAGCTATAGTACCAAGGTACGCGCCGAAACGCCGTCATGTCTGCATCCCGCTTGAACGCATAAATGAGAAGAGCAAGTACAAGGCCAACGAGGTGAACGACCGTGACCGACACCCAAGCACCGACCGCGTAGCCGAGCTTGGCATTAAAAATCCCTTGCAATGCGATGAACGTGCCTGAAAGCACGGCAAATAACAGACCCATCCGATTTCCTCCTATCTCCTCGTCTGACTTTACGTGAGATGAGAAGGCTTGAAAAGGACATATGTCCGAAAAAAAGACAACTTAGGAGTAACCTAAGCTGTCTGTGGGACTATCCGAGCAATTTGACGATTTCTGCCCCGACTTGTTCTGAAGATTGCGGATTTTGTCCGGTAACGAGACGTTCATCGACCGTTACGTTGACAGCCCAGTTGTCTGCGCCATCAAATTTTCCACCGCGCTCGCGCATCGCCGATTCAAGGAGGAAAGGTACCGCTGAGTCAAGCTGCATCTCGCGTTCCTCGGCATCCGTGAATCCTGTAACGCGCTTGTCTTTGACGAGCGGATCTCCGTTGCTCAAATTAACGTTGACGAGTCCAATCGGTCCATGACAGACGGCCGCGACGACGTTTCCGCCTTCATACGTATCACGGATGACACGCTGTAACGTTTCACTGTTCGGGAAATCAACGACCGTACCGTGTCCTCCCGGAAGGAAGACTGCGTCATACGTGTCATTGGCCACTTGATCGAGTCGCGCCGTATCTTTCAACAGGTGTTTCGTATCCAACACCTCTTGCGGCAAATCGCCTTCTAGGCTGTTCGCATCGATTGGCACGTCTCCACCTTCGATGCTCGCTACTGTGACTTTATAACCTTGTTTCTCGAATTGAAGATACGGTGCAGCAAACTCCTCGAGCCAAAGCCCTGTCGCGTGACCGTTCTCCAGTTGATTCGCAGACGTCGTGACAATCAGTACATGTTTAGACATTGCAAATTCCTCCTTCTAAATTAAGCATACGAAAGAGTTGTTCCCGCTGTGAGTTCATTCAAACCTTGTAACCCTTAACGCTACTCTTTTTTTGACCAGGTCCTATTTTTAGAACGGCAGAAATCAATCCACCGTCTATACTGGTCTCATCAGCTGGCAGGAGGGAATGACCGTGATGAAGCATGTACTCGACTGGGGATTTCTTGCCGTCGTCGCTTTGATAGTGTTACTCGTGATTATTGGCGGGTTGTGAAGAAAGCCCAAAGCAGTTTCACCGAGATGTCACATGTAGGACTGTTTGAAGGAGGGGCTGTATCGGGAACAAACCTACTGTTGTCCTGTCGTCACTGTTACTTTAGAAAGGATGTTGAATATGTCAGAACGCGTATTTATCAGTCCGGCCAAGTACGTGCAAGGAAAAAATACAATCGATCGCATCGGGGAGCACGTTAGCCATTTTGGATCACAGGCTCTCTTGATTGCCGATGACATCGTCTGGCGCTTGATTGGGGAACGGGTGACCGATTCACTCAAGTCGAGCGGCGTGAACGCAGAAAAGGCCGATTTTGTCGGGGAAGCGTCCCGTCACGAGATTGAACGGATCGCCAAAACGGCAGCAGAGAGCCATACTGCTTTCGTCATCGGAATGGGCGGCGGAAAAACGCTCGACACGGCGAAAGCTGTCGCCGACGAACTCGATGCCCGCATCGTCATCGTCCCGACCATCGCCTCAACGGATGCCCCGACGAGCGCCTTGTCCGTCATCTATACGGATGAAGGAAACTTTGAAAGCTATCGCTTCTATAAAAAGAACCCGGATTTGGTCCTCGTCGATACGAAATTGATCGCCGAGGCCCCGGCCCGATTCCTCGCCTCGGGGATTGCCGATGCGCTCGCGACATGGGTCGAAGTCCGGAGCGTCCTCGCCTTCGGTGGCAAAACGATGGCGGGTGGTGTCCCGACGATTGCCGCGGAAGCCATCGCCAAACGCTGCGAAGAGGTGCTATTCGATTACGGAATCCCTGCTTATGAATCGGTGAAGGCCAAAGTCGTCACTCCGGCACTCGAGTCCGTCGTCGAGGCGAACACACTTCTAAGTGGTCTCGGTTTTGAAAGCGGCGGGCTCGCAGCGGCCCACGCCATTCATAACGGCTTCACCGCCCTCCACGGAGACATCCACCATTTGACGCACGGGGAAAAAGTCGCGTTCGGCACACTCGTCCAACTTGCGCTCGAAGGCCGAACGCAGGAAGAGTTCGACCGCTACGTCGCCTTGTATATGGCGCTCGAGTTGCCGGTCACACTCGAAGACGTGAAGTTGAAAGACGCTTCCCGTGAAGACATCCTAAAAGTCGGTCAAGCGGCAACGGCGGAAGGTGAGACGATTCATAGTGGGTTCGATGTGACCGCTGAACAAGTGGCCGATGCCATCATCGCGGCCGACCGGTACGCTCGTCTCTATCAAAACAAATTGCAGTGAACAAGAACGAGGAACGGCTCAACTAGCCGTTCCTCGTTCGTTTGTTTTCGCGTGACGAAGGAAAACGCTACCCCGATTGCCATGCAACTGACCGTCAAGACGAAAAACGTCAATTGGTTCGCATAAATGATGTTCGTGAACTGGTTCCATCCTGAGGCGTACGCCGCATTCTCAGAAGCACGGATTCCAGCCCGGAGCGAAGCCGCTTGACCGGCGTTGATATATAGACCGATTCCCGCCATCACGAGGCTCCCGGCTAAAAGACCGACTCGTCCCAGGCGATGAACCGATTCGACCGCACGCCGAGCAAGCCGAATCGTAATCCAGATGAACAACAGGACGAACGGCCAACCGATGAGCAAGACGAGCACGTAGGGATTCCCTTCACCCGCCGTTTCTGTATAGGCGGCAGTCATCGTCTCGCCGAGTTTGAATAATACAAACGTTATGAGCGTGATGATGAACCACGCCTTGATCAATTTCTCCATGACAACACCTCACCCCCAGTATAACAAAAAAATACCATGCGCTTTCGCACACGGTGTCAGGTCAGGCTTTCGGACGGACTGCATAGTAGATCAAGATGACGAGCCACGTCCAAACGCCGGTGAAGATTCCGATAATCCCGACGATAAAGAACCCGAGCGGCATCATCGATTTCGTCCGATCATAGTCTTTCCACATGTTCGATAACCCTTTGATGTTGAAATACAAAAAGGCGAAGAACAAGACGAGCAACAATAACGGTAAACCAAAAATGAGTTCCATACGTTCACTCCTTTCTAGTCTCAACCATCCTCTTACATTCAGTGTACTACTTCCCGCTCTCCATCACATCCGGCTCGCGCAGTACAGGAAGCAGGTCAAGAGGCGGAGACAGTCCTGTTCACTATTCCCCAATTTCTCTTCTTTTCATCTCCTTAAAAACCGGGAAAAGAAGACTATCCAGCAAAAAGGAGGTCATCCTTATGAAACTCATCCATGTACTCCTCGTCTTGATGCTCATCTTTCCCGTCATATCGACTTCCGCCGCAACCCCGTCACCCCAGCCAGGCTACACGATTAAAACGACGAAACTGTACTGGCGGGCCATGCAAACGTCCCCGGTCGCCAAGACGCTGTCCACGAACACACCTGTCCGTTACACGATGTATAATCGCAGTTGGTCAAACGTTTATATCGATGGTACACGCTACTATACCCCGTCGAGCAACTTAAAAGCTGGCATCCCGAAACTTGCGCCTGCGGAACGGATTCGACTCGTCAATAAACAACACGGCCTCTCGAGCACGTATCGTTCGCGGCAACTCGTCACGTTGACCATCCCGACCGTCTACACGAAAGGAAGCGAGCGAACCCTCATGGCCGCTGAAGCCGCTCACGCGCTAGCCCGCCTCTATTACGCCGGGCGAAAAGAAGGCCACACGTTGTATGCCCTCAGCGCCTATCGCTCCTACGCCAGCCAGAAATCACTCTACATATATTGGGTCAACACGCGAGGCACAGCGTACGCCTCAAAATATGTCGCCCGTCCTGGATATAGTGAGCATCAGACCGGTCTCGCCGTCGATATGACGAGTGCACGCATGCAGATGGGACTCTATGCCTCGTTCGACCAGACCCCAGAAGGCAAATGGATGCTCCAACAGGCACACCGTTACGGATTTATCGTCCGCTATCCGAAAGGAAAAGAGAAAATCACCGGCTACAACTACGAGCCATGGCATCTCCGGTACGTCGGTGTGAAAGAAGCGACGACGATGAAACAACAAAATTGGACGTTCGAGGAGTGGTGGGCCACACGTTGATGCGAGCATCTCGAGCGAGGCATCGATCGTGTTCCATGTATAATGAACGCGTACGATATCGCAGAGGAGGACATGTGCATGTGGATTGTCATGAACAAACTAGACGTTGAAAAAGGGAAAGTCGCTGCGGTCACGGCCCGTTTCCAGACGACGAAAGGCATCGAGTCGATGGATGGGTTCGTTCGGATGCAAGTGTTGACCGATACGTCGGACGAGACGAAAGATCAAGTCGTCATCATGACGACTTGGCGCGATGCGGCGAGCTTCGAAAATTGGCGTGATAGCGGAGCGTATAAACATGCCCATAAAAAACGGGACGACGGTACTTCTGAAGTGAAGCCCATCGTCCTTGGAAACACGGTCACCCAATATGAGGTCGCCATCGAGCACGGCGCCTCAACCGATGACGTATAAAATATCTTGCGGCCGGATGATCCCGAGCAAAGGTTCATCTTCTTGTCCTGTCTCAGTGATCAACAACGCATCGAGCCGGACCCCGTCTTTCATGTTGATGAAATGATGGTGTGCCTCGATGACCGATGTCTCTTTCGCGATAAACCGATACCGTCGCAGGTGCGGATCGTGATGGAGCACGTGCTTGACTTGAATGCCTTCGAGTGACACATGCGGCCCGTTGACCGTTTCGGCGAGCCAGCTGGTCACTCCTTTTTTGTCAATAACCCGCGCCATGACCCGTCATGGTTATAGACCGGGAACTGCGAGTAGTTCTTATCTCGAATCTCACCGAGGACGTCGACCAACGAGTCATCGGCGTCGAACGTCGTCACAATTTTACGAAACAGCGGGATGACTTGACGCGGATGAAGGAGTTCTTTCTCCACCTCGAGAATCAAATTAACGAGCGATTCATGCGGTTCCGCGATGATGAAATCTGGCTCGCGCCGCTCGTGGACGATGGCGTTTCGCAATTGGCTCATTTGATGTAAATCTTCTTTGTAACGTTCAATGATTGGGTTATGTTTGGCAAGACGATTGACCATGTTGCTGAAACTGAAATGCTGGCCGTCCCCCATCTCGCGACTCAAATGATCCTCGATCCGGTGATACGATGCGATAAATTCTTCTGCACGACTCATATATTCACACTCCTTATCGCCTATATATACCCTATTTTTTTCGAGTTCGAGCAGGAAAGCGTGACCCAATCTCGAATCCACAACTAATCATCTCTGAAATGGAGGGGGTCTCATGGCAACTCCGGTCTCACAAATGACACCGATCCCGAATAAGGACGCCTTCCGTTCCGGCATGCGGGCCGGTATACCGGTCGCTGTCGGCTATATCCCGATTGCCATCGCTTTCGGGCTGCTTGCGAAATCATTCGATATGCCAAACGTCATCACGCTCGCCATGTCATTATTCATTTTTGCCGGCGCCAGTCAATTTATTGGCGTCCAACTGATCATGGCCGGTTCGATGTATTGGGAGATTATCTTGACGACGTTCATCCTGAACTTACGGCACTTCCTCATGTCGGCGTCGTTGTCCCAACGTCTCGAGACGACCTCGAATCGATTTCTGGCCGCCATCGCGTTCGGCGTGACCGATGAGACGTTCAGTGTCGCCTCGACGCGTGACGAGTCGACGCGCGGTCACTTTGTGCTCGGGCTAAACCTAATCGCCTTCTTAGCTTGGAACGTCGGAACATGGATTGGCGTCTTTCTCGCCTTCGGCTTGCCCGCCTCGGTCCAAGCGAGTATGGGCATCGCCTTGTACGCCATGTTCATCGGCCTACTCGTCCCATCCCTTACCCGCAAACCGGTCATCGTCGTGGCTGCAATCGCCGTCTTGACTCAAGCCATTCTCTACTTCGGCGTCTCTCCATTCATCCCGCTGTCGTCCGGTTTGAGCATCATCTTGGCCACGATGGTCGCAGCCGGCATCGGCGCTTTGGTATACAAGGAGGATGAGGCATGATCAGTCTGTTTTTGCTCGTCCTGGCCATGGCGTTCGTCACATACATCCCGCGGCTCGTTCCGCTGCTTTGGCTCCGGGACATCAAGTTGCCGCCGTTCTTGAAGCGATTTTTACTGTTCACGCCTTATGCGGTGCTCGCCAGTCTCATTTTCCCGGGCATCCTGCAGGCAACGACCAGTCTTACGTCCGCTTTAGCGGGTGGGGTGGTCGCCGCAACGCTCGCATTCCTTCGGGTCAACTTGATGCTCGTCGTCATCGGCGGCATCGTCGGGGTGTATCTCATTGAAACGTTCCTTTAACAAACAGGTCCGCCCAATTGTGGGGCGGACCTGTTTGTTTAAGCAGAGATGGCCTGACGTCGTAACCTAATGAATACATCGACGAACGCCGGATCCCACTGTGTACCGCGACCACTCTCTAAAATCGATAGAGCCTTCTCGACTGGCATCCCGTCCCGATATGGACGGTCAGAGGTCATAGCGTCATATGCGTCGGCGATTGCCATGATACGACCGAAGAGCGGAATCTCCTCTCCGACCAACCGATCCGGATATCCGCGCCCATCAATCCGTTCATGATGGGACCGGACACCTGCCAATATCGGTTGTAACGCAGCCGGTAGGGAAATTTGATTCAAAATATGAATTCCGATGGTCGGGTGTTCTTGAATTTGCGCGAACTCATGATCCGTCAGCTTCCCTTCCTTCAACAACACATCGTCACGGATACCAATCTTCCCGATATCATGGAGTAGCGCCGATTTGCGGAGCAGCTCGATTTGTCCGGCCGGCAACTGGAGCGCCTGTGCCAACTCGACAGAATAGGCGGCGACTCGCTCGGAATGCCCGGCCGTATACGAATCCCGGGCATCGAGTGTTGCAGCGAACAAGACGAACAGACTGTTCAACAGTTGCTCGTTTTCCGCATCTCGATACGTGACGTTCGTGACCATCTGATTAAAGCCCGTGACGAGTTGGGCGAACTCATCCGAGTAAGGGTTATCAATCTGATTCAATCGTCCGGCATCTAACGCGGCGACCCCTTCGGTTAATGCACTGATTGGACGTTTGATGTTGTCATACAGCAAAAAGCTGCTAAACGTCGCGACCCCGATGATAACGACTAAAATCACAGCCGCCCACTGCCAGTATGCATCGACCTGATTGACAGTCGACAGTTGCACCCCGGACGCGAGGATGAACAATGCGACCGGGAACACACCGATGACGAGCATGCTGATCAATAGTTTCGTCCGGACGCTAATGGAGCGATACGTCGCTTGGAGCGGCCGCCCGTACAAGTTTCCGCTCATCTCCTGCAACTGAAGCAACAACGGTTCAACCGAGCGATAGGTCAAAAAGAATTCAATCAACGCATGCAAGATGGCGATTAAAATAGCACCGAACGCCGCCAAGCCAATCAACCGATACGGCAAGTCAATCCACCCTTGTTCGATGGCGAGTGCCGTCATACTCATCGCCGGCACGGACAAACCGAACAAATGCGGACCGAGAATCCGTTTCACCGTCAACGTAGGAAAGTGACTCGTTTGATCGAACGCCTGTTGAAGCTCCTCATACGTTGGTGTCTCTGTTTGAAACACACGACGGATCGGTCGGATGTGACGTCGATAAAGAAGCAGTTCAAGCCCAATCATCATCATCCCGGACAGCCCCATGATAGCCAAGAGGATGAGCATCTCCGTCTTGGATAAATCGAGCGTCTGAAAAATGAACAGCCCCCCGACACCGAACACGGCGATGCCTGAACCCCATATGTAATTCATGATTAATGTGTGTTGAAATCGTTGGTACATCTTCCCCTCACTCCTGCCTTTTCGTCGACCTCTTTCTTATTATATCGACAAAAGTGACACTTTTTTACAGAAATACAAAAACGGGCCCCTTTTTAGGGACCCGTCCTTCACCGTTACGGACGACGTGGACCTTCGTTGTCATCAAGTGAACGATTGTCTTGATCTGGCGTGACGTTTTCATGGAACGGGTTCGGTTCTGGACCGTCCACGTTCGTCACGTCAGATTGTGAGGCTTGCGGACGATTCGTTTCACGTTTCAACTCTTGTTTCGTTTGATCCGCTTCACGCTTCGACTGCTCCATACCTTGTTTCGCCTGTCGCTTCGCAGCCTCGGCTTCTTGGTTCATTTGGGCTTTCTCTTGCTCGAGACCTTCTTTTGACACTTCTGTCTCATCGATTCGCTTCTCAGCTTTCTTCAAGTAGCGAGCTGCTGTCTCACGTCCGCCGAGACCGAAGGCAAGGCCGAAGGCGAGCGCAACTGCACCGAGGATGAGCAAGAATGCCGTATTGACGATCAATGGCGCAATGCCAAGTTGGCTGATGGCCATGAAGAAGGCGATTCCAAGAATCGCGTACTTCGCGACGTGGCGCAGGACGCTCGGTTGGCCAGCTCCATCTACGAGCACACTGCCGACGAGACGCTCTGCCATGTTCGCGAGCCAGAAACCGACCGCCAAGATGACGATGGCTGCGATGACCATTGGCAAGTATGCGAAGATGGCTGTCGCGAGCGAAGCCATAAAGTCGAGGTTTGCGACTTGAAGGGCTTCCGATACGAACAACAAGATGATGATGATTTGAACGATTGTTCCGATCACTTGTGCGATCGATGTCGATGACGACGAGCGACCACCGAGACCCATCTTACTAGCGAGTGAGTTGACGCCTAAGTTCTCAAGGAGAGACACGACGACGCCTTTCAACCATTTAGCAAGGAAGACACCTGCGAGAATCAAGACGATGGCCACGATGATATTTGGAATCATTGCCAAGACGTCGTTGAGCATCGAGATGGCTGGATCCGAGATTCCGCGAATATCGAGCGCTTCAAGCGCTGAAATCGTGACCGGGATCATAATCAAGATGAAGACGATCGTACCGACCACTTTCGCGAGACTTGACCCTTTTACGTAGTCTGACAAGTGCAGTTTTTCAGCGAAGCGGTTAAGACCTGCTGCTTCCAAGAACTTCGTCAAGATGTCACGGACGATTTTCGCAACGATATAACCAATCGCGAAGATGAGTGCAGCCGCGACAAGTTTCGGAATGAAGGCGAGGAAACTGTTCAACAAGTCTTCAAACGGTCCGCTGATGCCTCGCAACCCAAGCGCATCAAGCACCGCCGGAAGAGCTAACAATAAGACGAGGTAGAAGACGATATTGGCGACCGTGTCGACCCATTTCGTCTGATTGACGCTCGTCGACTCTTGGCCCGTCTTCTCCATCAACTTGTTCAAGTTGAGGCGATGACCCGCCATTTGAATACCTTTTTTCAAGAGCGTCGCGATAATCCATGCGACGAGCAAGATGAGACCCGCTTTGATGACCCCTGTGATCAACCCAGAGAAGCCAGCATAGATTTGACTGAACGGTTGTGTGATAGCCGGTACGTTCATGAATTCGAAGATGATTAAAAATGCGAGAAGCAATACGCCGAAGAAGACGACTTTTCCGATGATCCGCTCAGGCGTCCATCGTTTCTCCTCTTTACCCGGTTTTCCAGGTTCCCCTTCTTGTTTGACACCGACACGATCGTCAAGGCGTGCTTTGCGAAGCGCTTTGCGCGTCACGTTTTCTAGAACTTTCGCCAAAATGAATCCGACGACAAGAATAAGCAATGCGAGCAAAAGCTCAGGCAGCCATGACATGAACGTGTTGAAATTATAAGTAGTATCGTTCATCTAACATCTTCCTCCCATCTCTTTTTAAAAATGATTTCATTTATTTGACTCTTTGTATAAATACCAACATTTTCATCTCTTTAAACCTTGCCATTTCCTATTTCCCGATAAAGACTTGATGGGAAAACAGCTTTTTCAGAAAGCATTCTTAAAGAAAGAAGGCGTGTCTTTCTAGGTCAAATGTGATACGAATTAAAAGAAGAAGTCTTTTGGAGGAGGAAGTAAGATGAACATCGCCCTAATTGCCCATGACAAGAAGAAAGATGATTTAATCGTACTTGTGAAAGCCTACGCTCATGTCTTGGAAAAACATCATCTGTTCGCCACTGGCACGACCGGTAAGCGCATTGCCGAGGCGACAGGATTGCCCGTCCATTGCTTTCAGTCGGGCCCGCTCGGCGGAGACCAAGAAATCGGTGCCGCCGTCGCCCGGGGTGAGATGGACATGATTATTTTCTTCCGTGACCCATTGACGGCTCAACCGCACGAACCTGATGTGAGTGCCTTGATGCGTCTCTGTGATGTCTATTCCATCCCTTTGGCCACTAACATGGGCGGAAGTGAGATTCTCATCCGCAGTATCGAGCAAGGCGATTTTGAATCGCTGACCTTGACCCATAATGACAAACCACCAGTATGAACAACTTATCAAGAAGAGAGGAATTTTTCTGAAACCACACGTATCGAACGACCCGGTCGTTCAACAGTTTTACGATCAAGTCCGTACGCATTTAAACGACTTATTAGATGACAAGCAGCAAGCCGATCGCTTGCTTGACAGTTTAGCCGGCTATATTCAACAGGCGGAAAAGAACGGGCAGCCTCTCGAAGGACTCACGAAACAAAACCCGCACGACTATGCTCGATTTTTAATTGAACAACCGGCGACAAACGAAGAATACCAACGTCGCTACCATATGATGATTGAGACGACGGATGAATTGAAACCTCATGAGAAAGCGCAGGCGAATCGGGAATTCGATTGGGCGATTGAGCGGCTCAACGAAGTTCAAGTCAAGCTCCAGGATGTCGAGATGCGTGATGTCTCCTTTTTAGCCTATACGAAAATTGAGGCAATCAAGTCATCTCGTCGCGTCTGGAATCAATTCGGTTGGCTACTCGGTATGATTTTGGCATTCGCCTACGCCAACTTATTGCTTGTAATGGATGATGTGTTCAGTCTGCGCTTGTTCACGGCACCCGCTACGCCTTACCCGCTCGATTATTTCGGCTTCGTCCTCCCTGTTCTATTGACCGGTGCCATCTTTGGCCTATTGACCCGTTTCCGTCACCACTTCCAAACGCTAGGACGACGGATTGTCTTCGCATTGCTCATCATAGCCCTGTACGTCGGTTTCGTGTTATTGACCCAACCTATCCTGTTCTCGCTCGGATGGTCGTTCTTGATTCAATTGACGCCTGTGTATGCACTCATTCTGCTCGCGATCAGTGGATTCATGGCCATGTGGACACTCGTCGAGTTCGTTTGGAAGAACACGCGGTGCCACCTCGGCAATGAGACGTTAATGATTTATTATTGATCACGCCATTCTCTCTAGGAGATGGCGTTTTTTGTTTGAACCTTTGCTAGAACGGAAATTACTAATAGCGTGACGTCAATTAAAAATGAAACGAAATCGAAGGAGGCACAACATGTCGGATCGTAAAATTATTGGGTTGTTCCATAACGAGCAAGAAGTCATGGATAAGGTGAATGAACTCAAACAAGCTGGGGAAGCAGAGAAAAACATGCATGTCGTGGCCAAGCGGGACGGGGAAATTTCCGCCTTGCGCTACCATACCGATGTGAACGCCGAATCGGGGATTCGTGATGTCAACTGGCTGGACCGTGTGAAAGCGTTCCTTCACGGCAGTGACCGCATTCGTGATGAATTGCGGAACATGGGACTCAGTGATGCGGAGGCTGAAGAGTATTATACGTCGATCGATGCCGGCAAATTATTGCTTTACATCGATAAACACTCATACGAACGCTATCCGAATATGTATAAGAAAGATAGTGAACTCGACCATGATAAAGGGGAAGAAGCGGATGGCATCGCCTTCGACGCGAAGCCATTCAATGATCACGACGAAGAACCTCGCGGTACGAAAGAGGACCCGATCGTCCGCGGACATTCCGGTCTAGAAGACCACCGGCGATTATAAGGAGGAAACGAAGATGAGTGAGAAACGGTTTATCAGCATGTATGACACACAGGACGCGGCACTCGGAAAAGTCGAGGAGTTGCGTGCGAAGGGCTATAAAGACTCAGACATCTATGTCGTCGCCAAACATGAAGATAACGTCTCGATTTTGCGTCGTCAAACGGACGTCCATACCGAAGCAGCACACCACGCCGGCTGGTTTGATAAGGTACGGGCTTTCTTGAGCGGACATGAGGACGTCCATGCCGGACTTCGCAATATGGGCTTGAGCGAAGACGAGGTGAAGCGCCACTACAGCGATGTCGAGGCTGGAAAGATTTTAATCTATGTGGATGAAGATTTCGAGCGTCGTCATAATGAAGGGCTGACGATCGATTCGTCACCTTATACCGACTCGAGACACGATACGAGTCACCAAGGCCACCATACGGCCGATGGGCTTGAAATCGATTCGACGCCGTATAATGATCCGAAATCTGACACGACCCGTTCGACCCGCTCAGATCATCACACGTCCGATGGTGTGGAGATTGATTCGGAGCCATATAATGACCCGAAACATCGTGACGCGAACCGGGACGATCGCCATACGTCTGATGGTGTAGAAATCGATTCGAAACCGTTCAACGAATCGACGGCCGACAATCCAAACCGGGCCGTCGACCCCGAGCAGGACATATTGGATAAAAAATCCGAGTTGACTGACCGTGAGAACAAGTTGCGTGGACTCGATGATCGGGCCCTCCGAAACGATTACGAAGATCCAGACAATATCCGCCGTTTCTAACCAAGATGCAACAAGGACCTGACCACAACCCGGTCAGGTCCTTGTTTTACGTTAATCGGTTTTTCGGCTCTTCTCCTTCGAGCACGTTCACGATGGCTTCCCGATTGAGCGCCATCATGGCAAGCCTTGTCTTGATGGAGGCGCTGCCGATATGCGGCAACGTCGTCACGTTCGGGAGCGTCAAGAGTGGATGGTCCATCGCCACCGGTTCTTTGGCGAACACATCAAGTCCCGCCGCCCAAATCCGCCGTTCCTTCAGTGCTTCATAGAGCGCCGTCTCATCGATAATCTCGCCACGGGCGACATTGATGAAGCTGGCTGTCTCTTTCATTTTCGCGAACTGCTCTGCGCCTAACATCCCACGTGTCTCTTCGGTGAGCGGCGCGAGGACGACGACGAAGTCGGACTGTTCGAGCAACTCGTCGAGTTCCGCATAGACGAAGCCATACATCGATTCCGATTCATGGCGACGCGTCCGATTATGGTACAACACATCCATGTCGAAGCCGCGGGCCCGACGTGCGACTGCTTCCCCGATTCGACCCATGCCGATGATCCCGAGTTTGGCCCGGTACAAGTCCATCCCGACGTACCCCATCGGCGTCCACGATTTCCATTCTCCGTCTCGTAAATCGCGTTCTGCTTCCCCGAGCCGACGTGCCGTCATCATCATCAATCCGAACGCGAGATCGGCCGTCGTCTCTGTCAACACGTCCGGCGTGTTCGTCACAACGATGCCGCGTTCCTTGGCCGCTCCAATATCGATATTATTATAGCCGACCGCCAAGTTCGAGATGACTTCGAGTTGCGAGGCCTGTTCAATCACTTCCCGGTCGATTGTATCACTGAGCATCGTCCAAAGCGCATGTGCCGACGCCGCTTCTTCCACTAACACGTCACGTGGGACGCTCTTCGCTTCTTCTTCCCACATGCGGACCTCGTACTTGTCTCGCAGTGGCGCCACTGCTTCTTCCGGTAACCGTCTCGTGATGTAAATGCGTTTCTTCATTCCGTCTCCCCCTTTGTCTTGTCTCGACCAGTTTATCAAACGTGTCGAATCAAGGTTTCTTTTTCGTTACTGGATTTTGCTCCATGAACTGCTCGAATAGCGAGCCGAAGTCACTGTTAAGCAGTTGCTCGATTGTTTTCGATGAGTCCATCGCGTTCCGGTACGCGACTTCGTTGATGGCAAGTCCGATCGCCCAGGTGATGCCTGACGCGACAGTCGCATTGATGACACTCGCCGCCGCGTTCGCCCCAGGAAAGAACTTCATGACGTTCAATAAAATCGTCTTCGAGAGCGCCCGACCGATTTGCGGGATGATGGTGCTGCCGATCAGCGTCTTCAACATATCGTCATTCGCTTTCACACCCCAATAACGGAACAAGTGAACGCTCATCGTCACTTGAATCGGCGTGAGCGCGATCGCATCGGCGAATGGGAGCGGGACCGCCGCCGCCGTCCCGGCACTGGCGACATAACCCGAGATGATCCGGTTCGCTTTCTTCCGTTTCAGCTTGAGCATCGCCTCACTCTCGGCATGAATCTCCATGAGCAACCCTTCTTGGAGCGATTGGTCGAGTTGTTCGACAGACCAGGTGACGAGACGCTCCCAATCGAGATGGTTCCGAAGTTCTTGGTCATTCAACAGCTCTTCAGCGACACTGACTTGGAACACGGCCTCTTCCGGTACCACATCCATTAATTCCTGTCGGAGGGCCGTGAGCTCATCTACATCGACTTGATCGATTTGCGTCAACAGGACCGCGACCGACGTCGCTTCGTTTAACTGCTTGATGAGCGCACGGTCGAGCGGGGTGACCCGTTTCATCGAGGCGTTGATGACGTACCAAACGAGATGAATCTGTTCGGCAGCGCCTTTCGTCTGGGCCCGCTCAACGAAACCGATGACTTCATCGGCATACGCTTGCTGCCGGTCGCTCCCAATCTCATACCCTTCACTGTCATAGAGCACGATAGAAATCTCATCGCTCATGAACTGATGAATCCCGCGCGTCACCGGTTCACCGGCGGCCACTTTCGTCAAGTCGCGACCGAACACGTGGTTGACGACCGAACTCTTGCCCGATCCGGTCGCCCCTGCGATGAAAATATTCGGCTTTTTGACTTTTCCGCGTAAGCGGTCGAGCTCTTCCTTCAAATCGTACGTATCAAAATTGAATGGGGTCTGTTTATCCATGTCCGTTCCTCCTCATTGATTGAGCGTCCGGCCGAGCCGTCGCATCTCTTCCTCGAATCCGCGGTGCACGTCCAGCTCAATCGTCTGTTTGACCAGCTCGTATTGTTGATTGACGGCTTTCTTGATGCCGCGCTCCGCCGTTCGCCGTTTGAACGCCCAGTAAATGAAGTGGACGCCCGGAATCATGCCGAGCACCATCTTCCGGACGGTCCGGTTAAACGAATAATCAAACCCGAGCTCGACCCGACGCGTTTTAAAGACAAGGTCGGACGGGGCACCGACGAGCGGGTAGCGTTCCATCAATTGAATATAATGCCGAACGCCTTGGGCCATCGCGGCCTCTGTGGTCTCAGCGGCCGCTTCGAGCGTTCGTTCCAAGTCTTTTTCGATTTGGCGTGCTTTCCAGCTGATCATCACTTGCGGGGTGATCATGCGAATCGTCTCAGCCGAACGATAGCTCCGGGCGCGCCACGCCTCTAACTCGGTCAATAAATGACGCGTCAAGTTATGCGGTAGTTTTCGTTCGACGTCTTTCCAGAGGTTGGTCCGATTACGTTGCCACACCGCCTCATAGCCGATATGCGGCACGACTTGTCCGCCGAGCAATTTCTTTTCGACACTGTTGACTCGAATCATCGCATCCCGTGAAATTCCGAGTTCGCGCATGAGCACGTCCTCCATCGCTTCCGCCTTCTCGACGTTCATCGCACTGTCTGGGTTATAGTTCGTCAAGATGATCGTGACATTGCTTCGCTTCGCGTAGAGCGGTTTGAGAATCGATTCGAGTTCGTACGCCTCAACGCGCCCCGAGTTGATCGAGAGTAAATAATAAATGGTATGGAACCAGTCGGCGATATCGAGCGCACCTTCCCGCTTGTTGACGATGGAGAGGACCGCTTCATGCCATTCGTCGGATCGGTCCGCCTCAAGTCCCCACGTATCGAAGAACCGGAACAAGATGCCTCGCTCAAGGTCATAGTATTCATATTCATGCAGCCCTTCGGCCGTCACTGGGCTGCCGGCACGTGACTCGGCCACATTACGCCCGTAAATGTAATTTAAAAAAGCGCTCTTGCCGACCCCGGTCTTCCCCGCGATCAAGATGTTCGAGACAAGCCCCGTGTTGTCCATATGGTTCCCCCTGCATTCGTTATATAATAACCATTATACTAAACGGACAAATTTGAAACGTCCGACGGAAGGATGAGACCGATGCTACACCATGTCGAACTGTACGTTTCTGATTTGAACAAGAGCCTCGTGGCGTGGGACTGGCTCCTCACTGAGCTCGGCTATACCGTCTACCAACAATGGGAAGAAGGAAGGAGTTATCGTTTCGGCGATACGTATCTCGTCTTCGTCCAAACCGAGACCGCACATCTCGATCCTCCGTATCATCGTAAAAAGACAGGGTTGAACCACCTCGCCTTTCATGCCGCGTCATTGGAGCAACTCGAGCGACTGCGCTCGGAATTGCCTCAGCACGGATTCACGGAGCTCTATGCCGACCGCTTCCCTTATGCCGGTGGTCCGAACTATATCGCTCTTTATTTCGAGGATCCCGACCGCATGAAAGTCGAACTCGTGGCAACGATGTGAACAGTTGAAACGGCTTTCAAAAAAGTTTGTGAAAACAATTGCAAACTTTTGTTGGACCTCCTAGACTTAAGTTGTCTAAAGGAGGCCGTGTTCAAATGGAAAAACAAGCTGTCGCGTATATGGAAGAAGCCGCCTATAAAAAAGCGACGCTGTTGCGTCATGCGTTCGGTCACTACGCACTCCGTTCCATCGTCGCTGGTTTTCTAATCGGGATTGGGGTCGTCTTTGCCTTTTCGGTCGGGAATATGTTCATTGATGTACCTGGTACGATGCTGTTCGCCGGGATGAGTTTCTCGGTCGCGCTCGTCTTTATCGTCTGGATGGGCGGCGAACTGTTCACGAGCAACACGATGTATTTGTATACGGGCGCGAAACGCGGACGTGTCGACTGGCGCGATTTGACGGCCGTCTGGGGTATCAGCTGGTTCGGTAACCTCGTCGGTGCACTGATTCTCGTCGGGCTCGTCATCGGGGCCCACAGCATGGGTGACGTCGACACGGATCATCTCTTGTCCGTCGTCGCTGCGAAAAAGATGGGCGGCGAGGCGCTCGCGATTTTCTTAAAAGGGATTTTGTGCAACATCCTCGTCTGTATCGCTATCTTCATGCCACTGAAAACGAAGAATGATGTCGCCAAAATCATGCTGACGATGCTCCCGGTCGTCGTCTTTTTCGCCGCCGGCTTCGAGCACTCGATTGCCAATATGGGCATCTTCGGGCTCGCGCTCTATTATGTGCCGTCCGAGGCGATCAACCTCGGGCTGGCGTTGAACAATCTTTTGTTTGCCACGCTTGGCAACATCGTCGGAGGCGCCTTGTTCGTCGCCGGGACGTACGTCCATTTGAACGCCAAGCCAGCCGATACGAAAATCGAATCTATCCGTCAACAAGCATAAAAAGACAGGGGCCCCGATGCGCAGGGCCCCTGTTGTTGCATATTGAACGAATTAACCTTTTGTCGTATCGGCAGCAGCCGCTTGGACTGCACCTTGTGCGACTTCTTCTTCTTCGACGTCCCAACATTCCGTGTTCTCGATGCCGAGTTTACGGGCCGAGAAGCGTGGGTTGAGCCCTTGGGCACGCTGCTCTTCGTAGTCGCGAAGGACTTTGAAGGCGACGCCACCAAGCAATGTGATGGCTGCAATGTTGATTAACGTCATCCCTGCCATGAACAAGTCAGCCAAGCTCCAGACGAAGCCGAGGCTTGCGACCGCTCCGATGAAGACGAACGCCATTGTCGCAAGGCGGAAACCAAGAACTGCGTTTTTGCTCTTCTTGATGAACTCGATGTTTGTTTCACCGTAGTAGTAGCTACCTGCGATTGAACTGAAGGCGAACAAGAAGACACTGACAGCTACGAACGCTGGCGCCCACGATCCGATTTGTTCGCTCAATGCATTTTGAAGCATGACGATTCCTTCTCCGTTACCGGCAGCATAGCTGTCTGAGAGGAGGATGATGGCCGCTGTTGCCGTACAGACGATCAACGTGTCCAAGAAGACGCCGAGCGCTTGAAGGAAACCTTGTTTCGCTGGGTGTGAAACTTCAGCAGCTGCTGCCGCGTTTGGTGCCGAACCCATACCTGCTTCGTTCGAGAAGAGACCGCGACGTACACCCATCGAGATGGCTGCTCCGACCGATCCACCGAACGCTTGCTCAAGACCGAATGCGCTCTGGAAGATCATCGCGAACACGCCTGGGATTTCTGTGATGTTGACGACGACGACATAAGCGGCGATGGCCAAGTACAATCCAGCCATAATCGGTACAACGATTGCCGAGAAGTTGGCGACACGGTGTACACCACCGAAGATGACCAATCCAGTCAAGACGACGAGGATGGCTCCACCGACGACGGCATCGATGCCGAACGCGTTATCAAACGCGGCCGCGATCGTGTTCGATTGCACTGAGTTGAAGATGAGACCGAACGTCACCGCGATTAAGACGGCGAAGACGATACCAAGGGCCCGGTTGTTGAGTCCTTTTTCAATGTAGTATGCTGGACCGCCGCGGTACGCGACGTCATCTTTTACTTTATAGACTTGTGCGAGCGTGCTCTCAATCATCGCTGTCGCTCCACCGAGAAGCGCGACAATCCACATCCAGAAGACCGCTCCTGGTCCACCTACCGTCACGGCGACGGTGACACCAGCCAAGTTACCCGTCCCGATTCGTGTGGCTGCTCCGATGAAGAACGATTTCATTGAACTGATGCTCTTGCTGTCTGTGACCTCCGGTTTTTCAGCGACGACCCGGAACATCTCTTTTAAGTAACGGAACTGCATAAAGCGTGTCCTCACTGTAAAGTAAATCCCGGCTCCGACGAGCGCGACGATCAGAACATAAGTCCATAAGATGTTGTTCATGTAATCGACGCTTCCTTGTAACATGCTTTGCACGGCTTCCATAAGTAAGTTCCTCCCTGTTGTGTGAATCTAAAGTTGTTTAAAAATTTTATGATGTCTTAGTTCTGAATTATACAAAGATTCTGACAATTATCAATAATTTTTTTTATAGGTCAGTTCACACTTATTTCATATGTTATATAACAAAAGGTGAGTTATAGCTTTATTTAAAGCGCTTACAAAGTTATCTGAAAGAAATAATAAATCTTTATTTCCCTACTTTTTTTTGACGTCCTCATTCAACTTGTTTCAAACTATTCGCTTTGTAAATAGATTTGAATGTATAGAAAATACCAGCTTCCTTTCATTATTCATTTGGGAAATAAAAAAAGCAGCCGCTCATTGAGCGGCTGCTTGTTAAACGCCTGTCCGTTTCTTCTGGTTGTTCGGCTTCTTCGTCAACTGGTTCGTCAACGGTTTCTGCTTCGTCCCACGAAGTCCTGTCGGCACTTTCGTCTCGTTTTGTTTCTTTTCAGCGAGTTTTTGCTTCATCGCCTCTTGAAAACTTAATTTCTTTTCAGTCATGTTATTCACCTCCAGCTTCGATCACTTTCACCCGACCGACCTGTCCATCGCTTAAGCGTACTTTAATGCCGTGCGGGTGACGCGGCGAGTTCGTCAAAATGTCTTTGACGACGCCTGACGTCAACTTCCCACTCCGCTGATCTTGTTTTAGGACAATCTGGACGTGGAGCCCTGGGCGAATGTCCGCGCGTTTCGTGCCATCCATACCCGACACCCCTTTCCGTATAGTCAACCTCTATCATATGCTCTTTTCCCGCGTTTGTCACAATCTATTCCACGATCCCGATTTGAGCAAGCACAGGTGTCATATAACTTTGATCGGTCGTAAGCGTTCGGATACCAGCGTCTCCGATCAGCTGAACATCGACGTGACCACCGAGGTATTCGATGTTCAATACTTCTTCGCCTTGGACGTTCAAGAGCTGAGCCACCCCACTCAATCGCCGATGGGCCGTAGTGAGGTCGCGCGCAAAGGAAATATAGTTCGCCGTCGTCACCACCTCGCGCCGACCATGAACATCGAGGATAAGGAAGGCCCGGTCGGCCTCGACAATCGTCACTCGATACGAAACACTTTCATTTTCAACTTGAATTTGATGCATGGCGCGCCTCCTCAGCAATTCGGTTTCTGACAAGGTCTACTTTACATCTTTTTGGGCATCGGGGTACTTTTTCTTCAAATCATCTTGCGTCGTAAGTTCAGACAACGGAACTCCGGTTAAATAGGCTGCCCGAGACATCATGAGTGCAGCAAGCGGCGCCGTCAAAAAGACGAACAAAATCGTCAATAAAATCTTCCCGGAGAACATGCCTTCTATAACCAAAAAGTAGAGGAATGTCCCCGTCATGACGGTCATGACACCGAGCGTTGCACTTTTCGCAGCCGCATGGGTCCTACCGTACACGTCCGGGAAACGAATAAGTCCGATTCCGCCCATGAAGCTGAGAAAGCCGCCAATCAAACATAAAATCGCAATCAACCATTCAATCGCGGTCAAAGATATTCCCCCTCTCTATGAATTTCGATAAGGCAATCGTCCCGACAAACGCCAAAATACCAATCATCAAAATGACTTCCGCGTATGCAATCGTCTTTTGGAGAATCATTAGAATCCCAATCATCCCAATCAAGGTGATCCCAATCGAATCGAGGGCGACGATGCGATCTGGAAGGGATGGTCCCTTGATGATTCGAGCAAACGAAATAACGAGCGCGAATGACATGAGGATCAACGAGATCATGAGCAACACGTTAAACATCAATGTGTCACCTCCATGATGGCTTTTTCAAACGTTTCATGGATTTCTCGGATCATCTCTTCTTTATCCGGTACATGGATCGAATGGACAAAGAGCGATTTATTGTCTTCCGAAAAGTCCATGACAATCGTACCAGGTGTCAAACTGATGAGGGAAACGAGCAGTGTCAGCTCCCAGCCACTCTTTAGTTCTGTCGACACTTCAATAATCCCAGGCTCAATCTCAAACTTTGGACTGAGCAACACTTTCACGACGTCGATATTGGATAGAATCAACTCTTTAATGAACAGGGCGAGTAGTTTAAATGCGGCAATCACCCGGCGCATATAAAAATCAAAGTGGAGGAAGTGCCGGAGGACATATAAGATGAAAACCCCGACGAGATAACCGAGCAGGAAATCGACTCCGGTATAACTGTTCCAAAGCACCGCCCACAAAATGGCGATGGCCGTGTTCAATACGATTTGAAACGTCATGCTCCCCCTCCTCTCAAGACCGAATCAATATAAATCGACGGGTCCAACAACTGATTTGATGCATCAAGGAAGAACGAGAGGATCGGTTGCGCCGCAATCCCGAGCACCGTCGTCAAAATGACGAGCGGGACGGCCGGGAGCAACAACGCTCCGACTTTCGTCTTCCCTTGGGCTGTCGTGTGCTTTTGCTCACCCCAGAACACGTACATGAAAATCTTGATCATCGAGAAGAGCGTCAGCATCCCGACGGCGAGTGCAATCCCGCCGACGAGATATTGCTCTGTCTCAAAACTAGAAACGATGAGTGACAACTTGCTGATGAACCCACTGAACGGCGGTATTCCCGCAATGGCGATTCCGGTGATGAAGAACATCCACCCGAGGAGCGGGTGCGTCTTCAACAATCCACCCATTTGCTTCAAATCGGTCGTACCCGTAATCCGCTGCGCCGTCCCTGCGTACAGGAAAAGTGCCGTCTTCACGATGATATTGTGGACGATATAGTAAATCGCCGCAGCAATCGCAAGGCTCGTGTATAGCCCGAGACCGATGACCATATAACCGACCTGCGATACGATATGGTACGACAAGATCCGCTTGAAGTCGAAGTTCGAGACCGCTCCGAGACCGCCGATGACAATCGTGATGGCCCCGACCCAGATGAGGATTGGTTGGGTGAACTCTTGATTGTGCGGGAAGATGAGCGTGAACGTCCGGATAATCGCGTAAATCCCAACCTTCGTCAACAGTCCGCCGAACAATGCGGCGACCGCTGCGGGTGGCCCGAAGTATGAACGCGGTAACCAGAAGTAGAGGGGGAAGAGCGCGCCTTTCATCCCGAAGACGATGAAGTAAAACATCGCAATCACATTCAACACCCCGACTTGTTCGAGCTCAGCCACGCGCTCAGCGAGTTGCGCCATATTCAGCGTACCCGTCACGGCATAGGTGAAGGCCATTGTCGCGACGAACAAGATGGACGCGAAGATATTCATGACGACGTATTTGAGAGATTCACGTAACTGGTACTTCGTCCCGCCCATCACAATCAAGACGTAAGACGAGATCAGCATGACTTCGAAGAAGACAAACAAGTTGAAGATGTCTCCCGTCAAGAACGCTCCGTTCACACCCGTTAATAGGAAAAAGTAAAACGGGTAGAAGAAGAATTTCTCACGTTCCGGCGCGATTGTCCGAAACGCGAACAAGAGACAGAGGAGACCGACGATAGCCGACATGAGCACCATCGTCACCGCAAACAAATCAGCGACAAGGACGATTCCAAACGGTGCGGACCAATCACCAACTTCTAACACGACAATCCCTTCTGTCATGACGACGCGAACCAAGTAGATGGCGACGCCGAGCATGGACAGGGCGGTCAGTCCACTCAAAACGCGCTGTAGACCGATGTTCTTAGAAAACAGAATCATGACCGCTCCCATCACAAACGGGATAAGAAATGGAAGTACGAGTAGATTACTCATCAGGCGACCCCCTTAACTGATCTAAGTCGTCTGTCCGAAACACTTTGTATGTCCGATAAGACAGGACAAGTAAAAAGGACGTCATTCCAAAACTAATCACGATTGCCGTTAGCACCAACGCTTGTGGCAAAGGATCGGTGAACGTCTCCACGTTCAAATTCAAGAGCGGTGGACCGCCCGTTTGTAGCCCGCCCATCGTCAGAAGCAAGAAGTGTGCGCCATGCGACAATATGATGAGGGCGAGTACAATTCGTAATAAACTTTTCGACAGTAACAGGTAAGTGCCGATCATAAAGAGGACACCAACCGTAATTGACATGAGTATCTCCATTACGCATCATCCTCCGCAATCGCTAAAATAATCGTTAATGCCATACCAACGACGACTAAATAAATACCTAAATCAAACGGTAGCGAAGTCGCTACCCCCGTCTCCCCGAGTACAGGCAACTGCACGTACTCATAAAACTGGCTCAAAAACGGATGGCCGAAAAACATGCTCGACACACTCGTCGCTAGCGCGACTAGCAAACCGACAGCAATGATCGTCGTGAAATCAAAAGGCACAGCCTTTTTAATCCGTCTCATGCTAAATCCTAAATAGAGAAGGAGAAGTGCGCTTGCCGTCATCAATCCACCAATAAAGCCTCCACCGGGATTATTATGCCCGGCGAAGAACAAGTAAATCGAGAACGTAAACAAGATGAATGTGACCACTCGAGTAACGTTGCGAAGCATCAAGTTATTCGGTTTCACTTGCTTATTCATACATCTTCTCCTCCTTTCAAGCGCAGTTTAATCAATGTGACGACTCCAAGCGCGGCCACGGCGAGTACGAGTACCTCAAGTAGTGTATCGAGACCTCGGAAGTCGACGAGAATGACGTTGACGACGTTATAGCCTCCAGCGAGCTCTTTTGCATTTTCTAGGAAATACTCAGAAATCGAAACGTACCCTGACGAATTACCAAGCGCCATCGAACTGAAAGCGACGAGCGTCATCATGACACCGACACTCACCGAGATGAGCATGTTACTAATGTTCAAGCGCGGTGTGAACTTTTCTTTGCGCAACTCTGGCAAGTGATAGAACGCGAGCATGAAGATGACGAGGGTGACCGTCTCAACGAGCAACTTTGTGAGCGCGAGGTCTGGCGCCCGGAACACGATGAGCAAAAGTGCTAGCAAGAAACCGACGACCCCGACGACGATGACCGCGGTGATTCGATGATTCAAGAACGGGATGCTAATCACTGCCGCCATGAGCAGTGGAATCAAAATCCACATGAACGGCTCAATCACGCTCGTGTTCGACGTATCGATGGCGAATGCGTCGAAGCGCCAGAACGTATACCCGACGAGAAGCAACATGAACGTGAAGATATAGGCGAAGTAATCCCGCAACCGCCCTGTCATTTGGAGACGCGTGATCCACTGCGAGCCGGATGTGAGTCCTGTAAGCGCATTGTCGTAGAGCCAGTTGAGCGGGTCACGCTCGCGGTTATAGATCGCGAGTTTCGTCCAACGCCCCATCACATAGAACAACAGAGAAGCAACCAAGACGACACCAAGCGTCATCAAAAGCTCTGTGTTAATGCCATGCCATAGTTTAATGTTGACGACGAACTGTTCCCCTTCCGGCAAGTAAGTCGGTAAGATGGCTTGTTTAGCCGGCTCAATGATCGAGTACGACAACAAGTTCGGGAACAAACCGAAGACGATCACGAGGACGACGAGAATGATTGGACTAATCAACATCCCGAGTGGTGCCTCGTGCACGGTCCGCTCATAGTTACTCGGTTCAAACTTCCCACGGAACGTGCGGAAGAACATAATCAAACTGTAGAGGAACGTGAAGATACTCGCGATCCAGGCGATGATCGGGAACATTATCCCAAACGAACCGACATCAAACGCCTCGAAGTCACGAACGCTGAGCATCGCCGTGAAGAACTTTTCTTTACTCAAGAAACCGTTGAACGGTGGAAGTCCTGCCATCGAAGCGAGACCGATGAGCGAGACTGTGAAGGTGATCGGCATCACTGTCATCAATCCACCGAGCTTTCGAATGTCGCGTGTCCCGGTCTCGTGGTCGATAATACCGACCGCCATGAACAGCGCCCCTTTAAACGTCGCGTGGTTGAACAAGTGGAAGACTGCGACGAGAATCGCTTGTGTATACATCGGGTCGTCTGCCCCGTCCGTGAGCGCAGCCGAGCCGACGCCGAGGAGCGACATGATGAGCCCGAGTTGGCTGACCGTCGAGAAGGCGAGAATCCCTTTTAAATCCTTTTGACGGACAGCTGAGATCGAGCCCCATAACAGTGTAAAGAGTCCGACGAGCGAGAGCGTCCAAAACCAGACGTTCGAACCGCCGAACACTGGCGTCATCCGGGCGACGAGATAGATTCCTGCTTTGACCATCGTTGCCGAGTGAAGATAGGCGCTGACCGGCGTTGGTGCCTCCATCGCGTCCGGCAACCAGATGTGGAACGGGAACTGCGCCGACTTCGTGAATGCGCCGAGCAAGATTAAGAGCATCGCTGGAATGAAGAGCGGACTTGCTTGAACGGCATCGACGTTCGCGATAATTTCACGGATGCTGAACGTACCTGTCATTTGGAACAGTAAAATGAATCCTCCGAGCATGGCCAATCCGCCCGCTACGGTGATCAACATCGACTTTTGAGCACCTTTCGTCGACTTGTCCTTGTGGAACCAGTAACTGATCAATAGCGCCGATGCGATGCTCGTCACTTCCCAAAACACATAAAGGACGATCAAGTTATCCGATAAGACGACACCGAGCATCGCTCCCATGAAGAGCATCAAATAGAGGTAGAAGTTACCGAGTCGCTCTTGTTTCGACAAGTAGAAAATGGAGTACAGGACGACGAGCGATCCGATTCCCGTAATCAACAACACGAACAACATGCTCAAACCGTCTAAATACGCTGTAAATTCAATCCCTAACTCAGGAATCCAGCTGACGCTCTCACTGACGACTTCTCCAGATGAGATTGCCGGTAATCGATTCATGAAGTAAATGAAGAGTGCCGTCGGCAACAGCCAGACAAACCAACCCACATGGATTTTTGGTACATACTTAAACAACAACGGTATGATGAGCCCGAATAGAAATGGGGATAAGATCACCCAGTGCAATACAGACAATGTGTTCCCTCCTTTGCTTCTTAACCGCCCCTAAAAAGTAAAATATTTACAATTATGATTGTTGATTCCTTTTGTAGGAGTAGGTAGCTTTTTAGTGTCTGATTCCCTTCGTTTTATCAACAAACGAAACCGAGTAAAATATTTTTATTGCCAGGACGATTCTTTGTTAATTCTAAGTATAAAGCAATTTATAGAGACTTTCACGTCTCGATACTTGCCTTTTTTAGATTCAACTGAATCTATTAAGAAGAAACGTGAATTTTTCATATTTTTTTCACATTCATTCAGTGACTTTTAAAGTAAATAATTTTCCTTTTAATGACATTTTTAATTTTTATTCTCTTTTATTTTCAAACATATCACTACCTAATACTTTCCATTAATGACAAAAAAGCATTCTTCTGTCATAAGCAGAAAAATGCTTTCGGTTTTATGAGCAACGATATAGTCTTGCTTCGAACGGCCGCAGCATAAACGTGTCCGTCTCGATCGTCTCAGGGTCCATCTCGTTCGTCAATACGAGCGTCGCCTTGTCGAGACCAGGCAGCGTCGTCTCGGCAGGGTTCGCCGTCAAGTTGACGATGACATAAAACGTCTGTTGTTCGAACGTGCGCTCATAGGCGAAAACTTGCAGATGTTCTGGCAACAAATCGCGGTAACTGCCGTATGTGAACGTGTCTTCCGTCCGACGGAGACGGATCATCGCCTTATAGAACGACAGAATCGAATGGGCATCCTTCGATTGAGCGTCGACGTTGAGCGTCTCATACTCCTCATGGATCGGCATCCATGGCGTCGCCGTCGAGAAACCAGCGTGCGGTGACGCATCCCATTGAATCGGGGTGCGGACGTTATCGCGTGACGTCCCCCACACTTGTTGCATCGAATCGTTTTCACTCATTCCGTTGGCGATCCGTTCGAAGTATTCATTTTTCGTCGCCACGTCGTCATAGTCATGAATCGATGGCAACGGCACGTTCTTCATGCCAATTTCCTGTCCTTGATAGATGAACGGTGTCCCGTGCATGAAGAAATACATCATGCCGAGGGCGGTCGCGCTTTCGCGCCAGTAATGGTTCTCATCCCCGACGAGCGAGACGGCGCGCACCATGTCGTGATTCTCGATATAGAGAGCGTTCCATCCCGTCTCGAGCAGGCCTTGTTGCCACTTGTCAAAGATTCGTTTCAATTCGACGACATCGAGCGGTGCCAGGCGTGACTTGCGCATGATGTCGACGTGGTCGAAATGGAATGCCATGTTCATCGCCCCGTTGTCCGGCCCCATCCATAAGTCGGCCGCTTGCGGTTCAATCCCGTTCGTTTCGCCGACCGTCATGATGTCGTAATTGGCGAACGTCGCTTGTTTCATCTCTTGAAGATAATCGTGGATGCCGTCGATATTCGAATACATCGAGAACGCCGTGACGTACGATTTGCCGTCTGGAGACGGCAACATCGTCTCAGTTGGCATCTTCTTGATGTGGCTGATCGCGTCGACTCGGAAACCATCGATTCCTTTGTCGAGCCACCAGTTGATCATATCGTAGACGGCATCACGTACGTCTTTGTTTTCCCAGTTCAAATCTGGCTGTTTTTTAGAGAAGACGTGCAAATAGTATTGCTTGGTCGTCTCATCGTATTCCCACGCCGAGCCCCCAAAGATACTCGCCCAGTTGTTCGGAGGTGCCTCATCCGTTCCGTCACGCCAGATGTACCAGTCCCGCTTCGGGTCGTGTCTCGAACTTTTTGATTCGACGAACCATGGATGCTCGTCAGAGGTATGGTTGACGACAAGGTCTAACAGTAATTTCATTCCACGGGCATGGACGGCCTTGAGCAAGGCGTCAAAGTCTTCCATCGTCCCAAACTCTTGCATGATGTCTTGATAGTCCGAGATATCATATCCGTTATCATCGTTCGGGGACTTATACATCGGACAAATCCAAATCACATCGATCCCCAGGTCTTCTAAGTAATCCAGCTTGTCAATGATACCGCGGAGATCCCCAATCCCGTCTCCGTTCGAATCTTTAAAGCTACGCGGGTAAATCTGATACGCGATTGCTTCTTTCCACCACGTGCGGGTAACCGTTTTTTTCGCCACTTGTTCTCTGCTGACCATTGACTCCATACGCCGCTTGCCTCCTACATCTCATCATTTATATTTTATATACTTGAACAGCAATACCTGTTTTAGGATGAATCTAATCCTAGAATAGCACTTGTGCAAGCGTTTGCAAATAATGAGATATAAAAAATGTAGTCCGGAGACTACATTTTCGGGGCTGTCGCAACTTGTTCACAGAATGCGCCGATGACGTCCGCTAACCGCTCCCGGTCATGGTCCATCGTCGCCACATGGTACGACTGTTCGAGCACCTCTCGTTGCTTTGGAGCTTGAACAGTCTCGTACAACCACATCGAGTCCTCGGGCGGCACGACATTATCGATGGCCGAATGGATGACGCACGTCGGTACGGTCACCTCGGCCGCCATCGGTCGCACTTCCTCGATGAGCGCGAGTAATTCTCGAATGGCTGACGTCGGCACTTTGTCGTAGACAATCTCGTACACGCCTGGTGCACAGATATCCGGTTCGTCTTCATCAATGAAACGACAGACATCGTCCGTGGCGTGACAGGCATAGCCTGGCACGGACAACGCCGCATTGATGGTGACGATCGCATCGGCCTGTCCGGCCAAAGCGGCCTTCATCGCCAGCGTCCCGCCCATTGACTGCCCGACAACGATGACGTGTCGACATCGCTCACGCAAGAGACGGATACCGGCTTCCATCGACTCATACCAGCAGCGGCGTGTCGATTGCCGAAACTCTTCCGGATCCGTCCCATGTCCTTTGAGCCGCGGTGCGAAGACGGTGAATCCTTTCTCCATCAAGGCGATTCCGACGTCACGCACACTTTGAGGCGTCCCGTTAAAGCCATGGCATAACAAGATGCCGATATCATTTCCTTCATAATAAAACGCGCCCGCTCCCGGGATGACCGGATAAGTAATTGTCGTCATTCGTTTCCTCCCCATTTAATCCACAGTTAACCGATACACTTAATTGTATTAATGAATTGTAAGAGTTGGGGGGCGTCCCGTCAACCCGATTGCCTACTTGCTCAGTTCTCTTCAAGTCTGTAATCAAACTGTAATATGAACTTCGCAATAAGTGGATTGAGTTCTGACGTCTGCTTGGTTATGTTTAACATGTAGTTGAAAAGTTGGTAAATGATAGTGAAATCCGTCAATCGATGGAGGGAGTACGAACGCAACTTCCTTACGTCAAGTCGAGTAATGTAAGCGCTATCATTTCGTTTTGGCCTAAAGGGGGCATCCGCTCAAGCAAGTGACCACACGAACTGGGACATCGTATCGGTTATCTACATAATCAAAGGGAGACTAACACATGGGGAAACCACAAGCACGTTCATTCAAACAAATGACCGGACTCGCCTTATCAGCCGGACTCATCGTCAGCAGCATGACGCCAATCGCGGCAAACGTACACGCAGAGACGCTGAACGCTTCAGACCTGTTCATCTCGGAATACGTTGAAGGCTCGAGCAACAATAAAGCGATTGAACTGTTCAATGGAACGAATGCGGCCATCGACCTCTCGGCCTATAAACTTGAACTGTATTCAAACGGCGGTACGGCTCCAGGCACGACCCTCAACTTGACAGGTACGCTCGAGCCAGGTGGCACGTATGTCATCGTCAACGCCAGCGCGAGTGATGCCTTGAAAGCGAAGTCGAACACGACAAGCGGTGTGACGAACTTTAACGGCGACGACACGCTCGTCTTGAAAAAAGGGGACACGGTGCTCGACGTCTTCGGTCAAGTCGGATTCGATCCGGGTACGAAATGGGGAACGACGGTCGCCACGGCTGACCAGTCGTTGGTTCGGAAAGATACGGTCACGACAGGGGATGCGAACGGCGCGGATGCGTTCGACCCGGCCACTGAATGGAACACACAACCAATCGATACGTTCACGAACCTCGGATCACACACGTTCCAAGGCGTCGACTACGGCGATGGCGGTACGGTAGAACCACCGGCGCCGGTCACTCCGATTTCAATCAGTGACGCCCGTACGAAAGCCGAAGGTGAAACGGTCACGATTAAAGGAGTCGTCACGGCGAAACTGGCCAACACGATTTCGATTCAAGATGCGACAGGCGGACTCTCGGTCCGTCCGACGTCACTTGCCGTCAACGTCGGTGATGAAGTCGTCGTCACGGGTGCCATCGGTTCGTATCGTGAATTGCTTCAATTGAACAGCGCCGTCGTCGTGTCAAAACAAGCGGCGAGCGTCCCAGCTGCGCAAGTCCTCACTGGCGAACAAATCAATGAGGACGTCGAGTCTGAACTCGTCACCGTCAATAACGTCACCCTCTCAGGTAGCGGGCAAAACTTGACGGCGACGGATGGAACGAAAGAGTTCGTCGTGCGTGATGAGCGTGGCATTCTCGATTTACAGACGGACGTCAACTACTCGTCGATCACGGGTATCGTGCAACAGTTCGATAATACGTATCAAATCATTCCGCGCGACGTATCTGACACAGTCATCGACGCATCGGTACTCCGTCCGGCGACAGCGAAGCCAGGTGCGGGCACGTTCGTCGGTCCACAAGACGTGACACTTTCGACGACGACAGCGGGCGCTGACATCTATTACACGCTCGACGGGTCGGACCCGAAAGTGAACGGTACCCTTTATACGTCACCAGTCCGCATCGAGGAGACGAAAACGCTCAAAGTTGCCGTCAAATCGGGTGATGCGTTCAGCGCCGTGACGACGTTCGACTATAAAATCACGGACAAAATCCGCATCCATGACATCCAAGGCGCAAGCCACACGTCACCGATGAACGGACAGACTGTTGAAGGCGTCGAAGGCGTCGTCACGTACTCGTTCGTCTCGATGGGTACGACGTATTACTATATCCAAACGCCTGACATGGAAGCCGACCAAGATGCACGCACGTCAGAAGGGATCATCTTGTATGGTGGCCGTTCGATCGCGGGCATCCAAGTCGGTGACCTTGTCAACGTGAAAGGTCTCGTCAGCGAGTACGCCATCGAAGGCTACAGCGACCGTCAACAGACGGATATGAAGATGACGCAAATCGATACACGCAACGGAAGTGTCAACGTCGTCAAGAGCGGTGTCACACTCCCGACGCCGGTGAAAATCGACGCGTCGAACTTGCCGACCGAGTTCATCGACAGCGATGCCCTCGCCGTCTTCAATCCGGAAAAAGATGCCATCGACTTCTGGGAGAGCCTTGAAGGGATGCGCGTCGAGACGGGCAACCTCAAATCGGTATCACCGCAACAGAACGGCGACCTCGTGACCGTGTTCGAAGCAACACCGACCGAGACGTTCAACGGTGGTATTCTGTTGAAAAAAGATGATGCCAACCCGGAACGGATTCAATTCCGTCTCGAACCGAATGCCGACGCTCGTGATTTCGATGTCGCGACCGGTGACCGCTTCAATGGCCCGATCGTCGGTGTCGTTGGATACTCGTACGGCAACTATAAGATTCAAGCAGGTCTTGATGAGATGAAGGCTGCCTTCATCAAAGGTGACGCCAAGCGTGAGACGACGTTCATCGAAGCTGAAGAGGACAAATTGACGATCGCCTCTTACAACCTCGAGAACTTCTCGAACAACGTCAAAGAGACGTCAGATGAGAAAGCCCTCAAACTCGCGAAAGCGTTCGTCGAGGAATTGAACAGCCCGGATATCATCGGTGTGACCGAAGTTCAAGATAACAACGGGGAAGGCACAGGCGATTCTGCGGCCGACCAAAGCTACCAACGCTTGATTGACAATATCGTCTCAATCGGCGGCAAGTCGTACAAGTACGTCAACATCGACCCTGAGTACAATAAAGACGGCGGCGCACCGAACGCCAACATCCGCGTCGGCTTCTTGTATGACCCGGAACGTGTCTCGCTCACAGAAGGCATCCCTGCCGGTGACGCGACGACGGCTGTCGGTTATGAAAATGGCAAGTTGACGCACAACCCGGGCCGGATCGACCCGCTCAACCCGGCGTTCAACAGCTCACGTAAACCGCTCGCGGCCCAGTTCGACTTCCAAGGCGAGAACGTCGTCGTCATCGCCAACCACTGGAACTCGAAAGGTGGCGACACTGGTTTCTTCGGCTCGAAACAGCCGGTCGTGCTCGGCAGTGAAGTCCAACGGAAACAAATCGCTCAAATCGTCCATGACTTCGTCGCTGACGTGAAAACGGACAACCCTGACGCGAACGTCGTCGCCCTCGGTGACTTCAACGACTTCGAATTCTCGGATGCGATGCAAATCTTCAAAGGCGACTTGATGACGAACATGGTCGAGAAAGTCCCAGCTGTCGACCGTTACTCGTACGTCTATCAAGGGAACTCGCAAGTGCTCGACCATATCCTCGTGTCAAACCGTTTAGCGGCGACGACCGAAATTGATATGATTCACGTCAACGCTGACTTCACGGAAATGTCGGGTCGCGCCAGTGACCACGATCCGGTCCTCGCACAAATCGACCTCACTCCGGAGCCAGAAGTGGAATTGACGCGTTACACGGTCGAGAACCACAAGGCTGCACGCCTCGTCCTCCAAGATGACTTCATCGGCGTGACGATCGGCAAAGGCACGAACTTCAAGAACGGCATCTTCGTACGCGGCGCCTACACAGAATTGACAGGTGACCCGCTTAAAAACATCGTCGTTCAAGTGAAACCGAAAGAAGCCGGTGCCATCATCGACTTCGACGGCGCCACGGTCAAAGAAGTAATTGTCGATGGAACGAACTTGGCTGAAATCCGTGGCGCAGAGAATGTGAAACGGATCAGCTACACGAAAGGCGCATCCGCGAACACGGTCGTCATCAAAAAATAACGATCGAATCGAATACGCAAGAGGCTGGGACATAACTCAGTAGATTTATAAGAAAGAGGCCACCTGGCGCGACTCGTTCGCGCCAGGTGGCCTCTTCTCCTTTTTAT
>NZ_JACSLR010000009.1:0-118453 GCF_018618255.1 Exiguobacterium sp. s56
CCCATGCCGAACACGGAAGTTAAGCGCTTCAGCGCCGAAAGTAGTTGGGGGTCTCCCCCTGTGAGGATAGGACGCTGCCAGGCAAGATCATTCCGCAATAGCTCAGTGGTAGAGCAACCGGCTGTTAACCGGTAGGTCGTAGGTTCAAATCCTACTTGCGGAGCCAATTAAGGCCCGTTGGTCAAGCGGTTAAGACACCGCCCTTTCACGGCGGTAACACGGGTTCGAATCCCGTACGGGTCACCATTTGGAGGATTAGCTCAGCTGGGAGAGCACCTGCCTTACAAGCAGGGGGTCGGCGGTTCGATCCCGTCATCCTCCACCATCTTTTTAATAAACAATCAAACCATATATGCCGGTGTAGCTCAGTTGGTAGAGCATCTGACTTGTAATCAGAGGGTCGAGGGTTCGAATCCTTTCGCCGGCACTCCTTGGGGGGGTAGCGAAGTGGCTAAACGCGGCGGACTGTAAATCCGCTCCCTCGGGTTCGGCGGTTCGAATCCGCCCCCCCCCACCAGGTTTGAGCCATTAGCTCAGTTGGTAGAGCATCTGACTTTTAATCAGAGGGTCGCAGGTTCGAGCCCTGCATGGCTCATTTTTATGCGGAAGTAGTTCAGTGGTAGAATACGACCTTGCCAAGGTCGGGGTCGCGGGTTCGAATCCCGTCTTCCGCTCCATATTATTCCCTTGACGGGGCCTTAGCTCAGCTGGGAGAGCGCCTGCCTTGCACGCAGGAGGTCAGCGGTTCGATCCCGCTAGGCTCCACCATTTGTTTTTTTCTTAAGTTACTTATGACTTAAGTTTTTTTTTGCCTAAATCCATGAACCATTCACTTGAGAGTACAGAGAAAGGCAGCCTGCCACCATTCAGGCTGCCTTTTTGTATGTTTATTCATCATTGTGTGAAGTTGAACCACGCGTTTGGTAGCGTTTACAATGAAGCTATAAACGTTCAAGGGGGAATGGGGATGAATTGGTCATATATTGAAGTGCCGCTACGTTATGGACAGGGGAAACATGGCGTAGAACAAGGTCCATCAAAATTACGGACACTCGGATTGGAAACACTATTGCCAGCAGAAACGAAGCAACAGACGATCCGTGTCTTACCTGAATCTGAAATGATTAACAGTGAAGAGCATTTGAAGCGGGTAGATGGAGTCTTATACACGGTCCAAGAACTCGCGGAGGTCGTCGATGCAGACATTCAAGCGAAGCGATTCCCGTTGATCGTTGGGGGCGATCACAGCATGGCAATCGGAACGCTGGCGGGTCTTGCCAAAACGGGGCCATACGGTGTCATCTGGGTCGATGCGCACGCTGACCTGAACACGGGTGAGACCTCACCATCGGGCAATATTCATGGGATGCCACTTGCTGCGGCGATGGGGATGGGAGATATCCGCCTGACCGAGGTCGGTGGACGTGAACCGAAACTCGCGCCCGAACATTTGGTGTATATGGCGCTTCGGGATATCGACGAAGGTGAAATTCGAGAAATCAATCGACTCGGTATTAAAGTAATCACGGTCGAAGAGATTCGGACACGGGGCGTCGACGTCATGATGGACGAGGCACTCGCTTATTTGCGCGCACGTGTGGACCGGTTCTATCTTAGCTTCGATATGGATAGCTTGGATGCGAAACTTGTTCCAGGTACCGGCACGCCAGTCGATCAAGGACTGACCGCCGAAGAAGGCAAAGCCATCTTGGCCGAAGTAATGAAGGCTGACGATTTGATTGCGGTCGAACTCGTAGAATTAAATCCATCGCTCGATCATGATGACACAACGGCCCAGTTGGCGTTCGAGTTATGTAAGACGATTTTGAAATCCAAAGAAAACCTGTTATTGGAAAGTGAAACTGTCTGACGACCTTACAGTTTCCAAGTCTGTTTGCTACAATGGACTTGGAAACTTTTTTTATTGTCATGCGATTTTAATGAAACCTACATAGAGACAAATCCGTATAGAAGGATGACCGCATAGGTTGCGGAGAGGGGAAGTGGACTGATGGAACGGCTGACCACCCGTTTAGTCGACGAATTAAGGTCGGGGAATCATGATTCGTTTGCTGAGCTGGTAGAACTGTACAAGGATGGTGTCTTTGCTGTCGCTTATAAGATATTATATGATCGAGGCGAAGCGGAAGATGCTGCCCAGGAGACGTTTATTCGGGCGTATACCCGAATCGATACGTATGATCCCCAGTACAAGTTCAAGACGTGGATTTACCGGATTGCGACAAACGTGGCAATCGACCGTCTGAGAAAGCGAAAGCCGGAATATTCAATGGATGCCGAGATTGCGGGCACCGATGGCTTGACCTACCAGGACCACTTGGCTGATGAAGCACCCCAACCCGACGCCCAAGTCGTTCATCGCGAAATTCGAGGCGAGATGCATGAAGCGATTAAACAGCTGCCCGACAAGTATCGGATTCCATTGCTGTTGAAATACGTGGATGACTTATCGCTTAAGGAAATTAGCGTCATGATCGATATGCCGGTTGCTACGGTTAAAACAAGGATCTTCCGGGGAAGAGAAATGTTAAAAACAATCTTTCAAAACAGGGAGGGGTTCAATTGACTCCTGAAGAAAAAGTACAACAATATTTGGAAGATGGCATCCTGCCCGAAGAATCTGACGAACTACGTCAATTGTTGGAGGACGACGATTTATATGAAGCGTACCTCCACTACGAACGAATAGATGCCGAACTGAAGGCCTTACCACGGCCCAAACTATCCGATGATTTTACAGCCCGTGTCATGGCGTCCTTACCGGAAGCGAAAGCACGGGTCGAGGTCGCACCAGTGACTCGATTTGAAGAAAAAGTCCGGACAAAACAGAAACCACAATCTAAATGGATGACGTGGTTCCGTAAGCATCCAGGACTGATGGCGGCCGCTCTCTTCTTTAGTTTGATGTCGAGCGCGACACTTGGCTTATGGAATGAATCGACGGAGACGATGACATACACGAAAGTGCCGGGCATCGTTGTGACATCGAACGAGGTGGTCGTCCCACAAGGTGTAACCGTCGAGCGGGACATCACGGTGCAAGGCGGTGACCTCCGGATTGAAGGGACGGTCAACGGGAACGCGACGGCCGTAAATGGTCGGGCTTATCTGGCTAGCGCTGGAGAAGTCACGGGAGAACTCGAACAAATCGATCGGATGTTTGAGTGGATGTGGTATTCGTTCAAACAAATCTTCTAAAAGAAGGCGCCGGAGACGGCGTCTTTTTGGTTCGTTTCAATCTGGTTTCGTTTTATCGTCTGGCGATGCGTGGTTTCAGAAATGTGATATAATGTAATTTGCACGAATTGGCTAGGTAGTTGAGGAGGGGAGCATTTGCCGCTACTTGAACAGGTTTCATTCTTATCATTCTTTAGTCTTTCAGAAAACGTACATTGGTACGATTATTTGAATGACGTTTTAGATATTGTCGTCGTCACGTATGTCATCTATAAATTGATGATGATTGTACGTGGGACAAAAGCGGTCCAATTGATTAAAGGGATTTCCATCATCCTTGTCAGCTGGTTCCTCAGCGGATTCTTTGGTTTGAAGACGTTACAGTTCTTATTGAACCAGGTCATCACCTACGGATTACTTGGGATTATCATCATCTTCCAACCGGAACTCCGACGTGGGCTCGAGCATCTAGGGCGAACGAGTAACTTGTTCGGTCGCACGAGCACAAGTGACGAGGATAAACAGCGTCAAATGATTGAAGCGATTGTCAGCTCGGCACAATATATGTCAAAACGTCGCATCGGTGCGCTGATTGCGATTGAACGCGATACGGGATTGAATGAGTATGTCGAGACCGGGATCCGCATGGATTCACACATCACGTCACAACTGATTATCAACCTGTTCATTCCGAACACCCCGCTCCATGATGGGGCAATGATTATCCAAGATGGGAAAATTGCGGCAGCAGCCTGTTATTTACCATTGTCGGAAAGTCCACATATCGATAAAGCGCTAGGTACCCGACACCGGGCCGCCATCGGGGTCAGTGAAGTGACGGATAGCGTGACGCTCACCGTCTCTGAAGAAACAGGCGCCGTGTCGCTCGCGATTGCGGGACGTCTGTATCGAGAGTTGGATGAGGAGGGACTTCGCAATAAATTGATCCAAGAACTCGTTATTGAAGAAAAAGAGACGACACTCTCGTTCTTCAATAAAAAAGGGGGGGACAAGTAAGTGATTGATCAGTGGTTACAACATAAATGGTTTCTCCGCGTCATCGCACTTGCTTTAGCCATCCTACTTTATTTCATGGTCGCCGAGACGAGCTCGTCGACCAACTCCACAAACGCCCTCCCGATTGTCGGACAAAGTTCGATGACGCTCGACGTTCCCGTCGAAGTGTTCTTCGATGAGGTGCAGTACGTGGCATATAACGTCCCAGAAGAAATGAGCGTCGAACTGCAAGGTCCGTCCAGCAGTTTGACGATGACCAAGTTGGTGAAAGATTATCAAGTCTTCGTCGATTTAACGAACCTTGGGACAGGCTTCCATCGCGTTCCGGTCGAGGCACGCGGCTTTGGCGGAGACGTCAACGTCGAACTCGAGCGGGATACGGTCGAAATCTATATTGACCGCAAACAGACGGTCGAAGTCCCGGTATCGGTCAACCTATTGAATAAAGACCAATTGCCAGAAGGGAAAGTGGTCGGTGACGCCGACATCGAACCGACGACAGTGAAAGTGTCGGGCGGTGCCAGTCGGATTCAAAACGTTCAAGAAATCACGTTGAACGTCGATGTCGCCAATCAAAGTCAAACGTTCACGCGTGAATTGACGCCAACGATTTTAGATGCCAATGGCAATCCGCTCAATGTTACCGTCGAACCGAACATCATCAGTGTGTCGGTGCCGGTCTACGAACAAAGTGCCGTCTTCCCGATTGAGGCGGTGACGACCGGTGACGTGGCAGATGACTTCAGACTCGTCGACACGTTGCTAGAAGAGACGGAAGTCCGTGTCTTTGCGCCACAAGACGTGCTCGATGCAATCGACACCGTCGAGACGGAGCCGATCGATTTAGACGGCATCGACAAGACCGGAAAAGTGACCGCAACGCTCGCCGTGCCGGAGGGTGCCTCATCGCTTGAGACGAAGCAAGTGGAAGTCCAATTGCTCGTTCGAGCGGCGGATGAGTCGCGAGACGACACGGGTGAATTGACGGAACGAGTCCGATTGACAGTACCTGTGACCGTACGAGGATATGACCGAACGAACTTTACGCTCCAAGCCCCTGAAGTGATCGGGGTCACCTTGTCCGGGAAGCGGTCCCTCTTAGAGAGCATCACGTCGAACAGTGTGAGTGTGACCTTGGATTTGACGGGCCTCCCGAGCGGGTTACACGGGGTCGACGTCGACTATGAAGTACCAAAAGGTGTGACCGTCGTCTCACCGAAGACAATCGACATCGAGTTAACGAGCGTCGATGAACAAACCGAAACGTCCTCGATTCAATGAGGCGTTCAATCATACAAAAGTGAGGAATTGAATTTATGGGTAAATATTTTGGAACTGATGGAGTCCGCGGTGTCGCGAACTCAGAATTGACAGCAGAGTTAGCATATCGTTTAGGTCGTGCGGGCGGCTACGTGTTATCGAAACACTTGCCAGCTGGCGAACAGCCAAAAGTATTGATTGGCCGTGACACACGCATTTCAGGTCATATGCTTGAAGGTGCGCTCATCGCGGGTCTCCTATCAATCGGAGCCGAAGTGATGCGTCTCGGCGTCATCTCGACGCCAGGTGTCGCTTATTTGACGAAGTCGCTCGATGCGACGGCTGGTGTCATGATCTCGGCATCGCACAACCCGGTAGCCGATAACGGCATCAAGTTCTTCGGTAGCGACGGCTTCAAGCTCGACGACGCGACAGAAGCGGAAATCGAAGCGATTTTGGATGCGGCGGAAGACACGTTGCCACGCCCGGTCGGAAAAGACCTCGGCTTTGTCTCAGACTACTACGAGGGTGCACAGAAGTACCTTCAAATGTTGAAACAGACGGTTGACGAAGATTTCGACGGTCTCCATATTGCCCTTGACTGCGCCCATGGTGCGACGAGCGGATTGGCAGCACGTCTGTTTGCTGACCTCGAAGCGAACGTCTCGACGATTGGCAACTCGCCGAACGGCTTGAACATCAACGAAGGTGTCGGCTCGACACACCCTGAGCATTTGGCACAGTTCGTTCGTGAAAAAGGAGCGGACATGGGTCTCGCCTTTGACGGCGACGGCGACCGCTTAATTGCAATCGATGAGAACGGTGATATCGTCGACGGCGATAAAATCATGTACATCTGCGGGAAGTACTTGAGCGAGAAAGGCCGTCTCAAAGACAACACGATTGTCGCGACGGTCATGAGTAATCTCGGCTTCCATAAAGCGGTTGAAGATGCTGGTATGACGGCGCTTCAGACGGCGGTCGGTGACCGTTATGTCGTCGAAGAGATGAAGAAACACAACTACACACTCGGTGGCGAGCAGTCGGGTCACCTCATCTTCCTCGACCACTCGACGACGGGAGACGGCATGCTCTCTGGCGTTCAACTCGCCCAAATCGTGAAGACGACAGGCCGCAAGCTATCAGAACTCGCGGCTGAGATGCCGCTCTACCCACAAAAACTCGTCAACATCCGTGTCACGGACAAAAACGAGGCGATGAACGGCGACCGCGTTCTCGCGACGATTCAAGAAGCGGAAGCAGAAATGAACGGCAACGGCCGCATCCTCGTCCGCGCTTCTGGTACGGAACCGCTCGTGCGCGTCATGGCGGAAGCACCGACATCAGAAGAGTGTGACCGTTATGTCGAACGAATTGCACAAGTTGTTCGCGAAGATTACGGTGTAGAAGGATAATTTTGTCGAAATAGGGAATAAAACAAGGGAATCCGTCTGCGGGTTCCCTTTTTGTTTCCGTTTTGTCACTGTGAAATTATGTGATTTTCTTGACGAATGGAGGTGTGATTTGTACTATTAAGAGCGTGCCCTTAGAAACGGAAGGACACCCAGTACGAAACAAGCGCCAGAACTCTACGGAGTTGACGAGGTTGGAGGTTATCGAGTTTTCGGCGGATGCCTCCTAGTCGCCTGTCACGACTACAAGCAAACCCTCAAAACGCCCGGGCGACCGGACGGCCAAAGGGGAGCGCGTTGACAGCTCTTAGAAAAAGCCCGTTTCCTTTTTCGAGAAATCGAAAATAAAGGGAGATTTTTGTATGTGTGGAATTGTAGGAATGATTGGGAACACCGGAGCGAAGGAAATCCTTCTCAAAGGTCTTGAAAAACTTGAGTACCGCGGTTATGACTCGGCAGGTCTTGCTTTGATGCATGATAACGTGAACGTGCATAAAGAAGTCGGCCGAATCGCTGCGCTACGCGAAGTCGTCCCAGCAGAAGTAGATGGCACGATCGGAATCGGTCACACACGTTGGGCGACACACGGCGTGCCGAGCGTCCCGAACGCCCACCCGCACCAGAGCACGACGGGCCGCTTCACGCTCGTCCACAACGGTGTCATCGAGAACGACGAGCAGATCAAGGCGACGCTCGACGTCCCGTTCCTCTCGGAGACGGACACGGAAGTCATCGTCCAGTTGATGGAGAAGAACTTCGTCGAACTTGGCGACGTCGAGGCGGCGTTCCGCAAGACGTTGGCTGAGCTCCACGGCTCGTACGCAATCGCGATGATCGACTCAGAGGATCAAGAGCGCCTCTACATCGGTAAGAACAAGTCACCGCTCCTCGTCGGACTCGGCGACGGAACGTTCAACGTCGTGGCGTCTGACGCGATGGCGATGCTCCAAGTGACGGACCAGTACCTCGAGCTCCACGACGGCGAGATCGTCATCTTGACGCGCGAATCGGCGACGATCAAGACACTCGACGGCGAGGTCCTCGAACGTGCCCCGTACACGGCCGAGATCGATGCGTCTGACATCGAGAAGGGCACGTACGCGCACTACATGTTGAAGGAGATGGACGAGCAACCGGCCGTCATCCGCAACATCATCCAGCACTACCAGAACGACGCCGGTGACATCGAGCTCACGGAAGGCGTGCGCTCGCTCGTTTCGGAAGCGGATCGCATCTACATCGTCGCTTGTGGTACGAGTTACCACGCTGGTCTTGTCGGCAAGCAATTGATTGAGCGCGTCGCAGGTGTTCCGACAGAAGTGCACGTCGCTTCTGAGTTCGGTTACAACATGCCACTCCTCACAGAGAAGCCGTTGTTCCTCTTTATCTCACAATCAGGTGAGACAGCGGACAGCCGTGCCGTCCTCGTCGAAGTGAAGAAGCGCGGCTACAAGGCGCTTACACTCACGAACGTTGCCGGTTCGACGCTCTCACGTGAAGCGAACGAGACGATGCTCCTCCACGCCGGCCCGGAAATTGCGGTCGCATCGACGAAAGCGTACACGGCCCAAATCGCCGTGCTCGCCATCCTCGCCTACGACATCGCTCGTGCGAACGGCAAGAAGCTTCCGTTTGACCTCATGACAGAGCTCGCGCGTATCGCGACGATCATGGACTCGGTCATGGCTCAAAAAGAAATCTTTGAGCAATTGGCAGACAAGTTCTTGAAAGAGTCACGCAACGCGTTCTTCCTCGGTCGCGGTATGGATTCATACGTCGGTCTCGAAGGTGCCCTCAAGCTCAAAGAGATCTCGTATATCCAAGCAGAAGGCTACCCAGGTGGTGAGCTCAAGCACGGACCGATCGCCTTGATTGAAGATGGCACACCGGTCATCACACTCGTCTCGCAACCGAACACGCACCTCAACATCCGCGGAAACATCAAGGAAGTCGTCGCTCGTGGCGCCGTTGCTTGCACGATTTCGATGGAAGGCATGGAACACGAGAGTGATTCATTCGTCTTGCCGCGTGTCGAGCCACTGCTCACGCCGCTCGTGACGGTATTACCGCTTCAACTCATTTCTTATTATGCGGCACTTGCGCGTGACTGCGACGTCGACAAGCCACGTAACTTGGCGAAATCAGTCACAGTCGAATAAATGATAGGCCAAGATCTTTCGGGATCTTGGCTTTTTTTGTTGTGATTTACGTCATGCGAACCGGCTTGTATACTGAAGGTATAACGACTAAGGAGAGAACGCCATGCAAATCCAACTATTTGACACATTCATCCTGCCGGAGGACGTGCGTTCATAAGTTGGCCACCTCCTCCGATGATTCACTGTATTGGAACAATCCTATCGGAGGAATATACAATTGAAGATTCAACAGCTGTATTATGCAGTATCGAGTTCGCGTTCGCTCATCATACAGATGGTGTTCACGTTGAACGCCATCTATTATGTGACGACCGCCGAGTTGAATGCGTTACAACTCGTCTTGATCGGAACGATATTAGAAGTATCGATTTTACTATTTGAGCTACCGACCGGTCTCGTCGCCGATTTATATGGGCGGAAGCGGTCGATGGTCATCGGTATCGGTTTGATTGGACTGGCCCATTTGCTAGAAGGGGGCATCCCTGAATTTTGGGCCATCGCGGTCGCGTCAGCGTTATGGGGTATCGGCTGGACGTTCATCAGCGGGGCCGAACAGGCATGGATTGCCGATGAGATGGGGAATGATGGCTTAGAACAAGTGTTTTTGCGAGGTGCACAGTATAGCTCACTCGGCCGCTTCGTCGGAATTGGGTTCGCCGTCCTCCTCGCTGGAGTCACGTCTGTCCAAATGACAATCGTGCTTGCCGGGGGGATGTTGGTGGCGCTCGCGATCATCGCATGGCGCGTCTTGCCAGAGACGCGGTTCGAACCGATCACGCGAGCCGATACGTCGAATCTCGTGCAAGCGAAACGGACGGTTCGAGACGGATACACCCATATCCGTGGCAATTCGATTCTCGTCGGCTTGGCTGCCATCACGCTCGTCTGGGGTCTCGCTAGTGAAGGATTCGACCGGTTATGGGGCGCGCATTTGATTGAGACGTTCCAGTTGTCGGAACAGGCGGCCGTGTATTGGTTCGGTTTGTTCTATGCCGTCGCGTTTCTACTCAACATGTTGGTGTTGAAAGGTGTCGAGCTATACGTCAAAGGACGCTATGCGACGACCTTGTTTTGGTTCAACGTGCTGCTCATCATCGCGATGCTTGCTTTCGCCTCGGTCGGACAGTTTTGGTTGGCCGTGTTGCTGTATTGGACGATTGCGGCACTGCGTAACGTGCACTATCCGCTCATGAGCGTCATGACGAACGAGCGGCTCCCATCGAAAGGCCGGGCGACGATTTTGTCGATGTTCGGTCAGGTCGACGCGTTCGGTCAAGTCGCCGGGGGTCCGCTGATTGGATTGCTCGCCCTTTACACGTCGATTCAAGGAGGGCTTGGGGCAGCGGCGCTCTTGCTCCTCCCGATGTTGGTTTTCTTGAGAAAAATCAAGCACCATTGAGGCACAGACCGTCCCGTGATTCGTTCGGGGACGGTCTTTTTGTGACGATGTGGAGAATTCGATTGGAAACCGCCAACTAGAAAGAGAGAACTCGTTTCATAGTTGAAAAAGTGGTCAATAGGATAGTAGGACGCATAAAAGGGGATGAGTATCATGAACATTGTCCATGGAAGTCACCGGACGCATTGGGCAATCGGGTTGTTGATCGGTTTAGTGTCGTTCCTACTCAGCAGTTTCCTCTTCAGTCTCTTCATTGAAGCCGGTGTGCTCGTCACGTTCCTCACCGGTGTCGTCGGCAGCATCCTGTTGTTCTTATTGCTCGGTCACCGAGAACACTTGATTCGAAATGTCGGTTTGAGCACGATTGGCATGGTCGCCTCCATCTTGCTCGGGTTTACGGTCGGTGAAACGTTCGCGGCCATCTTCCCGACGCTCGGTGACACGTACGGAAACACGGCATTCCTGATTATGGTGACGACGGCCTTCGGTACGATGCTCGGCGTCATCGTGTACGGGAAGAAGGCACTCGGCTTCTTCCTATTGGCCAGCTTCGTCACGGCACTCGTGTTGACCGTCTTGATTGAAGTCACGAACGTGATGCAAGGCCAGTTCTGGCAAGGTGTTGATTTGAATTACGTGCTCATCGTGACGACAATCGGAGCGGTGGCCGGGTTCGCGCTCGGCTTGTTCGAGGATGTGAAGCACGCGCATTAATTAGAAGATCGCCGCGAGGCGGTCTTTTAATGTATCAAAGCGATAACAAATCATCGCATCGGTCTCAAAAACGTCTCACCACCTCGATAGCAGGGTAACGTATAAAGATAAAGACGTAAGGGAGAGATTCGATGAGACAGAAAAAATGGATGACCGGTTTGAGCGCGATGTTGCTCGCGACGACTTTGGCAGCTTGTGGAGATGCCGAGGAAGAACAGACGAGCGATTCGACAGAAGAACATTCGGACCATTCGATGATGGACCATTCGGGATCAGGAGAGGTGCCGAGCGGGTTAAGTGAAGCGACAGATCCGACGTTCCCGGTCGGGTCGACCGCGATGATGACGGCCGACCACATGCCGGGCATGGATGGCACCGAGGCGACAATCGTCGGTGCATATGACACGACCGTCTATTCGGTTTCTTATACCCCGACGGATGGAGGTGACCCGGTCGAAGATCACAAGTGGGTCATCCATGAAGAACTCGACAATCCAGGTGAGGCACCGTTAGAAGAAGGGACCGAAGCCACTCTGGCCACGGACCATATGGACGGGATGGACGGCACCGAGGCGACGATTGATTCGGCCGAACAGACGACGGTGTATATGGTCGACTTCACGACAAACGACGGGGAAGACGTCACGAACCACAAATGGGTCACAGAAGATGAACTCGAAGCCGTAAAATAAAAATCAACCTCAGGATATCCTGAGGTTTTTATTTATTAACGGTGATTATTTATTGATAAACGATAAAAAACAGATTATGATGAAGGTATCAAACGAGGTGAGGTGTCTGAATCATGAAACGAGAGACGGTTTTTTTACGGTTGGCCGTATTCGTTCTGGCTGTCCCGATTGTGGCGGCCTGCTTGTTGTTGCTTCCGTACATTTGGCGCGAGGCGGTCGAGAGTGGGAGTTGGATTGAGGACTCGATTCGTCCGATTGTGATTGGCATGTACGTATCGGCCATCCCGTTCTTCATTGCGTTGTTCCAAGCGTTCATGCTGCTACGGTTGATCGACCGAGACGAGGGTTTTTCGTATCGGGCTGTCCAATCACTCCGCACAATCAAGTATTGTGCGCTGGCAATCACGGCCGTCTATATCGGGACGCTCCCTTTCTTCTACTGGTTCGCCGAGCGAGATGATGCGCCTGGGTTCCTTCTCATCGGGCTCGTCTTTGTGTTTGCCGCGTTTGTCGTCGCCGTATTTGCGGAACTGTTACAGAAACTATTGAAGCGTGCGATCGACATGAAGCAAGAAAATGATTTGACGGTCTGAGGTGAGACATATGGCGATTATCGTAAATCTTGACGTAATGTTGGCGAAACGAAAGATGAGTGTGACCGAGCTGTCTGAAAAAGTGGGTATCACGATGGCGAACTTGTCGATTTTAAAGACCGGCAAAGCGAAAGCGATTCGTTTCTCGACGCTCGAAGCAATCTGTCAGGCGCTCGACTGTCAGCCGGGCGACATTTTAGAATATCGGGAAGAGTGATGGACAGGGCGATTGCCCTGTTTTTTGTGGAGTTTGAAACGTTTTCCATCACGTTGCGTATAAGACAGGAAAGAAGAACGAAAAGGGGAAACAAGATGGTCCAGACATGGAATGATCGGGCGCGCACCGCAATAAAAGGGAAGACGGGTACATTGATCCTCTGGTCATTTGTATGCTCGATTGTATTAGAAGTTGGATTGATGATGGACCCGTATTATTACGGATTCGAGTATGATACATTGGCACTCACATTGATTAGCCTAGCGGGTCTCATCTTGTACGCGGGACTGCTCCCGGTCCTCGTCGGTTATAACTGGGTGATGTTAGAAACAATCCGTGGGAAGTCGATGTCGTTACGCGATATCCTTACGCCGTTCCGACATCGCTACGTGAAACATTTGCTCGCCTCATTGCTCGTCATGTTGTTCCAAGTGCTATGGTCATTGTTACTGCTTGTACCAGGCATCGTGAAGTACTTCTCGTACGCCTTCACCTTCTTTATCTTGCGCGACGAGCCCGATTTGTCCATCACGGAGGCGATCACGAAATCACGGACGTTGATGCGCGGACGAAAGTGGGAGGCATTCAAGTTGATTTTGCCATTCATCCCGCTATTCTTGGTCGGATTGACGTTCTTTATCAGCATCGAATCCGTCATTCTCGGATCGTTGATTTACCTCGTTGCGATTGCACTCATCCGCCCGTTCATCGTCAGCCGTTTCGCCGTCATGTATGAAGACACGCGCCGTGAGTATGATGAGCAATGGAATCGATCGGCGTGAAGCGCATCGGTTCCGGCGACGGGTCCTCGGTCATGATACAATCTTCCTGACAGAAGGGGGAATGGACATGAACATTGGTATTATTGGTGCCGGACTGAGCGGGATTGTCGCAGCACGCGACCTCGCCCGTCACGGTCATACAGTTGAATTGATTGAAAAGAGTCGGAGCGTCGGGGGACGCTTGGCGACGAGACGGATCGGAGACGGCAAAGCCGATCACGGGGCTGTCTATTTCACCGTACGAGGGGAAGAACTCAAACAAGATGTCGCCGACTGGCAGACGAAAGGGTGGGTCAACGTGTGGTACGCCGACCCGTATCCGCGCTACGTCGCCGTCGACGGGATGAACGCCTTGGCCAAACGGTTGGCTGACGGATTGACCGTCCATTTGAACGAACGGGCCGAGACGGTCACGACACGAGATGGTCAGGTCAGCGTCCAGACGGATGTGACGACGCGACAGTATGATCGTCTCCTCATCACGTCGCCGCTCCCACAGACACTCGACTTGCTCACTGACTTTGCAGTCGATGCGGCGTTGCGTGAATTGACGTACGCCCCGACGTTTGTCGGCTTGTTCGAGTTCAGAAGCGAGATTGCCATCGGTCCGGACGGGATCCTCGATACGGACTTGGCGCCGGGTATCTTGAAAGTCATCAACAACCGCCAAAAGGGCGTCTCGGATACCGAACTCGTCAGCGTCTATATGGACGAGTCGTGGAGCGAGGAGTGGTATGAACGAGCGGACGAAGACACGCTTCGTGAGATTGAACGTCTGTTGCAAACGATGACAGGGTCGGCGGTGATTCAATCGAAGCAGTTGAAACGGTGGCGCTACGCGCAGGCGACCGACGTCTGGAACGAGCCTTACTATCGATTGCGGGCCGAGCCGATTTTTTTGGCCGGTGACGTCTTCCTCGAGCCGGACGACACCTCAGGTCGAACGCGATTTGAGAGTGCATACGTCTCAGGACTCCGCGTTGCGGAAGCGATGCGCTAAACCTTCTTCGGAAGGTTTTTTTCATGACCATACCGAATAGTCAGACATACGAGTTGGAGAGGGGAATCAGACATGGGGATGGTTGGCGCATACATGCGGGTATCGAGCGAAGAGTTGACCGAACTGCTTCAAGAGCCGGACCGCTTCGAAGAACTGTTGGAAGACGAGGAACGGCAGACCGATATCGATAAGGCGTGGCACGGCCTGTACTTTTTATTGACCGGTGAGACCGATTTGGACGAGATTGACCGTCATTCGCTCGGCAAGGCAGTCTTCGGCGGCGACGTTATCGACGGGGAGACAGGCCTCGCTTATTTGACGCCGGGAGAGGTGGAGGACTTGTCGACCCGGCTTCAATACATCGAGCTGGAGGCGCTAGAAGCGCGTTACGATGTCACGACGATGAATGAGCAGGAACTGTATCCGTTTGAACGTGAGTGGGGACTCGAGGAAAAACAGTATTTATTGGACCAGTTCGATGAGTTGAAACGTGTCTTCGCCCAGGCGTCGCGAGAACGGGAGGCGCTCGTCACATGGATCGGGTAAACGTAAAGGCGTTGCGTCTTCAAGATGAGGCGTTGCTGTATGCGTTCGAGTGCGCGAATCGCATACATTTCGAACGCTCGGTCCCGAGCCGTGGCGACGCCTACTATGAGCCGGAATCATTCCATCAGGCATTGCAGCAACTATTGAGCGAGCAGGCGGACGGGGACGGATGCTATTACTTGATGTGGTACGACGATACAATCGTCGGGCGTCTGAACGTCCATCACACCGATGCCGACACTGGTGAGGTCGGTTACCGGGTCGGGGCGGAGCATGGGGGCCGCGGGTATGCCACGGCGGCCCTGCGCCAATTGCTGACGTTCGAGTTGCCTGGATTCAAACGATTGAGAGCCGAGACGACAAGCGACAACGTGGCGTCCCAGCGCGTATTAGTGCGTGCCGGCTTTATCCATGACGGCGAGGCACGACAGCTGGAATGGGCAGGAAGAACGCTGACGTTTTATACATATGTGTATCCACTCGCCCGGTGAAGGAACGACTTCATCGGTCGTTTTAGTTGACGGTTGATAGTTTAGGACATAAACTATCTTTATCTAGTTTAGGGGGTAAACCAAAATGAAAGAATTGATGCGGGAAGCTGTCCAGTTGTTCGAAGAGGTCATGTTCCAAGGTGCGGAGCATGTCATCGAGGCAATGGACGGTGACGTCTGGCATGATTATTCGCGGGAACAACTGCAGCTACTCAAGCTGCTCGAACAGTTCGGTCCGATTCAAGCCGGGCAATTGGCCCAAAAACAAGGAGTTCATAAGAGCGCCGTCTCCAACCGGTTAAAAAAGCTCGTCGACAAAGAGCTCGTCGTCAGTCGACGCGGGCATGACCAGCGCGAGCGGTTGATTGAGTTGACGGAAGCCGGACATCGCATCGTCGAAGAAGCGGATGCGGCCGTCTACCGTTATGTCGAATCGTTGCTCGACGGAAACATCGAAGAGACAGAAATCGAACAGTTCGTCCGGACGTTCCGGAAAATTAAACAGCTGCTTCGAATTGGGGAGGAATAACACGTGCATAAAATCATCCAATGGCGCTGGGGCATCTTAATCGGTCTCATCGTCTTGACAGCCGCCTTGTTTGTGGCGGCCCCGAACTTGACGAAGCAGGCCGAACAAGCCGGCAGCTTCCAATTATCCGAGGACATGGACTCGCAGCGGGCGCAGGACATCTTGAACGCCGCCGGGAAGAGCGACAAGACAATTTCACTCGTCTATGAGTTCGAAACGCTCGGTGATGCCGAACGGGCCGATATTTCCCGGGTCATCGACGAGATGGAACAAAACGACACGGTCGTCAAAGACGTACTCGACCCGTTTGAAAGTGAAGAGACGGAAGCACAGCTCGTCTCGGAGGACGGCCGCATCGTGCTCGTCCCAATCACGGTCGAAGGGTCGATGGAAGACATCAACGCCTTCGCAGACGACGTGCGGGCGAACATTCTCCCGGAAGACGAGACGGTCTACATCACAGGTGAAGAAATCATCAACAACGATGTGAACTTGAGTGCGCAGGAAGGCTTGAAGAAGACGGAAATCATCACGGTCGTCCTCATTTTCGGACTGCTCCTACTCGTGTTCCGCTCAATCGTGACACCGTTCATCCCGCTCATTGCGGTCGGATTCACGTATTTATTGAGCCAATCGTTCGTCGCATTCTTTGTTGATTGGTTTGGTTTCCCGGTCTCGAACTATACGCAGATTTTCCTCGTGGCCATCTTGTTCGGGATTGGAACCGACTATTGTATTTTGCTGCTCAGCCGGTATAAAGAAGAGCTCGGCGCGGGTCACGCGATTGAAGATGCCATCGTCAACACGTACAAAACGGCAGGGCGGACAGTCCTCATCAGCGGTCTCGCCGTGTTCGTCGGCTTTGCGGCTATCGGTTTCGCCGATTTCCCAATCTTCAAATCAGCCGTCGCCGTCGCGGTCGGGATTGCTGTCTTACTGTTAATCTTGTTCACGGTCGTGCCGTTCTTTATGGCGACGCTCAAGCATCGTTTGTTCTGGCCCTCGAAAAAGGCGGGCGAACATCACGACAGCCGCCTCTGGGCCGGATTCAGCCGCATCTCGGTCAATCGGCCGTTCGTCTCGATTCTCGTCGTCGCGTTGATTACCGTACCGGTGTTGTTCACGTATGACGATGCCCGGTCATTCAATACGGTCGATGAGATCGGTGACGATTATGATTCCGTACGCGGCCTCAACTTGATTTCAGAAGGATTCGGGCAAGGGGAGTCGCTGCCGGTCCAAGTCATTTTGAAACAAGACGGCGAGCTCTCGGAAGCGGAGATTCCGTATATCGAGAAGTTCTCGAATGAACTTGAAAACATCGATGGGGTGAGCGGCGTCCGTTCGGTGACGCGTCCGACCGGTGACGTCATCGCTGACTTTTACGTCGACACTCAGCTCGAACAAGTGAGTGCAGGATTGACGGAAGCCGAGACTGGCCTCGGTGACGTCCAGGATGGACTCACGCAAGTGGAAGCTGGTCTTGACGCCGTCGTCAATCAATTGCCGGGCGGTTCAACGAACGCCGGTGCCCCGCTCGCAGAAGCGGCAGCGGGACTTGGTCAATTGAACGCTCAGCTCGGTCTGATTGGCCAAGGACTCACGGCGACGCAAAATATTCCTGCGACCGTAACGCAGCTCGGGCAAGTGTCGGCCGGTCTCGGTCAAATCGAGGCAGGCATTAACGAGGCAGCTACGGCATTGACGGCACAAGGCGCCCAAGCCGGAGAACTCGGAACGGGTCTCGGACAACTCGCTGCTGGTGTCGGTGAAGCGAACGCAGGGCTCGCTCAAATCGACACAGGCATCAATGAAGCGGCAGCATTCCTATCAGACCTGAGTAGCTCGGACAGCCTGCGCGATACGGGCGTCTATCTACCGGAAGGGACGCTCACGTCAGAGGAGTTCGCTCCAGCTGTCGAGCGCTACGTGTTTGACGACGGGACGGCGACACAGCTCGAAGTCATCCTCGAGATGGACCCATATTCGCCGGAAGCCATTGACACGGTCGAGACCGTGAAAGCGACGATGGATCGGGTCGTCACCGATACGCCGTTCGCGGAGGCAACGATTGGGTATGCCGGTATCTCGAGCATTAACAGCGACTTGAATGAGACGTCGACGAACGACTTCAATCGGACCGTCGCCATTATGCTCGTGACGCTGTTCATCGTTTTGACGGTGTTGTTCCGGTCGATGGTCATGCCGCTCTATATGATTGGCTCACTCTTATTGACGTATTACACGTCAGCGGCCATCACGGAGCTCATTTTCGTCGAAGGACTCGGCTATGACGGCATCAGTTGGGCCGTTCCGTTCTTCGGATTCGTCATGTTGATTGCCCTTGGCATCGACTATTCGATTTTCCTGCTCGACCGGTTCCGCGAGGAGTCGATTAACGGAATGACGGTGCGCGACGCGCTCGTCCATTCGATGACGAAGATGGGGACGGTCATCATGACCGCGGCCGTCATTCTTGCCGGTACGTTCGGGGCGATGATCCCGTCTGGCGTGCTCAGTCTCGTCCAGATTGCGACGATCGTCATCACCGGACTGTTGTTATACGGATTGATTGTGTTGCCACTGCTCATCCCAGCAATCACGGTATCGTTCGGGGACGGGGTATGGTGGCCGTTCAAACCGAAACACAAGAAATAATTGCAAGCGGGCGTCTCAATCGAGATGCCCGCTTTTGGGATAGATTCGTTTCGTTTAGGGAACAGATGAACGAACAGATGATTAAAAGGAGGAATCGCGTATGGAAATTACGATTACCGCTATTTTGAAGGCGCACCCGGGTAAAGAGGACGAGTTGCGACGAGCGCTCGATGAGGTCATTCCCCCGTCGAGACAAGAAGAAGGATGTTTGACGTATGTGCTCCATGAGTCAATCGACGCACCGGGCACGTTCGTGTTCTATGAGAAGTATCGAGACGAGACGGCGCTCAACGCGCACATCAACTCATCTCACTATCAGGCGTATCGGAAGGCGGCAGAGACGTTGCTCGCGGTTCGTGAGGTGTATCGTCTCCACGAAGTCTGAAAGGAGAAAAGACTATGATTACTCAACCGATTATCCCGTGCATTTGGTTCGAAGGTGACGTTGAGGCAATTGCGGAGTGGTATGTGTCGAAGTTTCCCGATTCATTCGTCGACTATACGACGAAACTGATAGACACGCCATCAGGTGAGACGACGATTGTGACCGTCTCGCTGGCGGGACAGTTCTTTCAACTGCTCGGTGCTGGTCCGCTGAAGGAGCGCAACCCGTCCATCTCATACATGGTTGCGTTCCCGACGTCGGAAGAAGTGGAGACGCTGTGGAACGAGCTTGTGGAGGGGGCAGAGGTGCTCATGCCGCTCGACACGTATGATTTCAGTGAGCGCTACGGCTGGTTGAAAGACAAGTACGGTGTCTCCTGGCAAATCATGCATAGCGGCGGGATGGACATCCAGACGGTGACCCCGTGCTTCTTGTTCGTCGGAGACGTGTTCGGTCGGGCCGAGGCGGCGATGAACGACTGGATCTCCATCTTCCCGGATTCTTATGTGCTCGAAGACCATATGATTCGTTACGAAGCGACAGACGGTCCAGAGTTGGAAGGGAAGCTCAATTACGCCCGCTTCGTCTTGTCCGGACGCGAGTTCGTCGCCATGGACAGCGCGGAGAATCATCAATTCGCCTTCAATGAGATGCAGTCGCTGATCGCATTTTGTGAGTCGCAAGCCGAGATTGACGAGTACTGGGCCAAGCTGTCGGCCGTCCCGGAAGCGGAACAGTGCGGCTGGCTCCAAGACCGGTATGGTGTCTCCTGGCAAATCGTGCCTTGGGAGATGGAAGAGATGCTGACGACCGGAACAAAGGAACAATTGGCGCGCGTGACGCAAGCGTTCTTAACGATGAAGAAAATCGATGTCGCCGCTTTACGAAACGTCTACTGACCAAAACAAGCCGTCCCGATTACTTCGGGGCGGCTTGTTTGTCGTTTGGTGTGAAGTCGGACAGGGCGTCCTTCTCAATCATTGTATCGGATAAGCGAAGCTGTTCGGCGGCCTCGTCAATGTATGGTTCACATGCTTGAAGCGGTAAGTCATCACCGGTTTCGACCGAATAACACATGCCGCCACCGACCGGCTCTGTCAAATCCGGGACAAAATAGAGGTCGTCGTAGCGGAACGAGCCGTTCCGGAACACGGTCAAATTGGGCTCGTCGTCGAGGAGCGAACTTCCAAGCATGTACGTCGGTGTCATCCCGAGCAAATCGAGGATGGTCGGGGCCAAATCGACTTGACCGCCGCTCGCATTCACCGTCTGACCTCGTTCGAGTCCGGCCGGTTTGATGAATAACGGGACGGAACGGTCAAGCTGGAACAGGTCGACCGTGGAGTCGGCACCTGCTTTCACGGCCATCTCGTCACCGGCAGCGGTCAATCCGCTGTCGTGGTCGCCATAAAAGACGACCAAGGCGTCGTCCCACGTTCCGTTGGCTTTCAGTCGTTCAATCATGAGACCGACGGCGGCATCGGTGTAGTGGACGGTATGATAATAGTCTTGGAGGAGCGGGTCCTCGTATTCCGATAAATCCAACCGTTTCTCCTCGTCCGGAATCTCATACGGCGTATGGCTCGTCAACGCGACCATGAAGGAATAGAACGGCTCGTCCAACGTGTCCAAGTGGTCGACCGATGTCGTCAGGAACTCCTTGTCGCCGACGGCCATACCGATGACCGGATCGGCCGGATAATCGTCTTGGTGGAAGAAGTGATTGTAGCCAATCTGCTCATAGAAGTTGGCACGATTCCAAAACTCCTTGTCGAACGCATGCATCGCGGCCGTATCATAGCCGGCTCGTCGTAACTGCTCAGGCAAGGCGTCAAACGTGTTCGTCGCATACTGCGTGTATACCGACCCCGATTTGACAGGGTATAGCGAGGCGTTGACGGTGAATTCCGCATCAGACGTCCGTCCCTCGTGCGTCTGATGATAAAAATTCGGGAAATACAGCATCTCGTCGAGGAGCGCATTCAGATTCGGCGTCAGTTCTTGCCCGTTAACCGTCTGGCCGATTACGGACGCTTGGAACGACTCGAGTTGGACGACGATGACGTTCGTATCGGCTGTGGTCTCAACTGGTTCGGTCGCTAACGCTTCGATTTGGTTGCGCTCCCGTTCTGTCAGGTCGTCATCGAGATGAAGGGCGTCCTGAATGCCGCGGAATGCATCGAGGCCGTGATAGCCCCAAAAGCCGAGCTGATAATACTCGCGCATATTCGAAATCGAGCTTTTCCGGTGATCTGTTTCGGCGTAATGAACGACGGTCGGGACGGTAAAGACGATGAAGCCGATAAGAAAACCGGCGACCGCCAAACGGCGACCGAGACGTTTCGGTTCCGTGATGGGGTGTCGCTTCATATAGAGGAGGACAGCCGCGTAGACGAGCAAGTCCGTGAACAAGATGAAGTCGGGCGCTTGAATCAGTGTCAGAAAGCCGCCCCCGACGTCTCCCATCTGGCCGATATCAGACAGTAGGGCGGCCGACAGCAAGTTACCGAAATAGCGGTAGTACCAGACGTCCGAGATGAGGAGCGTGCTGTGCAGAAACAGCGACGCGAACAAAATCCAGCGGCGCGTCTGTTGTTTTATGAGTAGCGCCCAACTCGTCATCATCAAGATGGTCGCTAGATTGATGAACAAAAAGCGCAGGTCGAACGCGCTCGCCGTCAACAGACTGAATAGGAACAGCTTGGCGAGGGAGAGCGATAAGTAACTCCAATAATCGAGATATTTCATGAAAGGCCTCCAAACGTTACGGACAAAGTGTGTTCTCTGTCATGTACCTGTTCGAAGACGGCGAAAAACATGAGGGTGTGCGATTTTAGCAATAAAAAAAGCGAGGCAGCGCCTCACTTGATGACAAACGTGTCCCGGAGCTCGATAATCGTGCCTTCCGGGGCTTTTAGTTTACTTAAATATCCATCGACGACGAAGTAGATGTTCCCGCCGCGCTTTGGTAGGAACGTCACGCCAAGTGATTCTAGCCGTCTCACTTCCGCTTCGAGGTCATCGACATAAAGCGCGAAGTGGACCGGGCCGGCCACATGCTTCGAATACGGTGACAACGTCTCATCGACTTTCGCCGTTTGGAGCTCGATATAAAAATCACCGAGTTTAAGCCAGCTATTGAACGCGCGCGTATGAAAGTCGGGCGACTCCTGAACGAGCTCGAAGCCGAGCGCCTCATAAAATCGTTTGGATGCCTCATAGTCGGGCGTTTGGATGCAGAGATGGTGGATTTGTTTCATGATGTCACTCCTTTCTTTTAGTTTATCCAATCAACGTTCTGAACGGAACTTTTCTTCACGTGAGACGTATAGGACACCAAGGAGGGAATGATGATGAAAATCCAATACGAATTGACAGAAGACGACTATATCCGGTTCAACTTGAGCCATATTAAACGTTCGAAAACAGGAAAGCGGATGATCCTCTTACAGCGAATCATCGGACCACTTATCTTTTTAGGCGCTGCTTTCGTGCTGGCGACGTGGCTCCAAGAGACGGACTGGTGGCTATATGGCATATACGGGGTCGCGAGTATTCTTTGGTTCCTGTATTATCCGAAATACTTTGAACGGCATGTCCGGAAGCAGACGCGGCGTCTCATCGACGAACGCAGCAACGAAGGCATGATTGGTCCCCACACGATGGATTTGGAGGAGACTGGTCTGCGCGATTTAAATGAGTTCGGCGAGACGCGTGTGTCATGGGCAGGAATCAAGGAAGTCGTCGAGGAGGACGATTATGTGTATCTATACAACTCCTCGGTCAGCGCCTATATCTTGCCGAAGCGCGGACTGGACATGGAAGAGGTGCGCCGATGGCTGCCGATACGCTGACGATTCAACTTGTCGATGACACAAACCGGGAGGCTGTTGTCGCCTTGACCGTCGCTTCTGACCAAGCTCGCTTTATCGAAACAAACGCCGAATCGCTTCGCGAGATGGAAACCGATGTCAAATATGCGTGGCAGTGCTATGCGCTTTGTCGCGATGAGCATCCCGTCGGCTTCATGATGATTGGGGCCGAGAACAAGGTGGAGCGTTACATCTGGCTCGATCGATTTATGATCGATGTGACAGAGCAAGGGAAAGGCATCGGTTCAACATGTTTACAACTTACGATTCAGTGGATGAAAGAACGCTTCGATGTCGATGACCTCATCCTCAGTCTGCATCCGATGAACGAACCGGCGAAACGGTTCTATGCGAAGGGGGGATTTGTCGACAGTGGCCTGATTGATGAGGCGAACGGGGAAGAGATTTGGGTGTATCACGTCAAACAGGGACAGCCGTCATAAGTCGGCCGTCCCTGTTTTCGTCGTCGTTGAGCCTTGAACAGCACTGCCCGCTTTGAAAAAGAGAACGATCGCAGCCACTCCGAAAATCGAGATGAACACGTTTTGGAGCAGCACATCGACGAACATCGGCTCGCTGGAGAACGTGCCCGTCGCAATTTGAGCATTCCAGCGGGTGAACGTGGCGATGCGTTCAAGCGTGTACAAGAGACCGGACATGAACAGGCAAGCGGTGGCAGCCAGTAATAGCGTCAATCGATTCAAGACATGACCTCCTAGTATGTGTTATCCTGATTTTACCATTTTCTTTAGCGGGGGCAACTCCTATTTATCGTTTCACCGTGAGCGGTCGTAATTGCTTGACCCGAGCCAAGACGATCCAGCCGAGCACGGCCCCGGTCACACTCGACGCAAGGAAGGCCGGGAAGAAGAACAGCGCCCCGAACTCGCTCCCCATCAACACCTTGGCGTACGGGACGGCGACGAGCGAGGCGATGAGGCCGGTCCCGATGACTTCACCGAATGCGGCGAAGGCGACGCGGTTCGTCTTCATATAGAAGACCCCGGCCAAAAGCGCCCCAATCATACCTCCGGGAAAGGCCAAGAGCGACCCGGTACCGGTCATGACACGGACGATTCCGGTCACGAACGCAACGAGAACGGCCCCGATCGGCCCTACGGTGACGGCGGCGATGACGTTCACCATATGTTGAATCGGATAGGCACGGGCGACACCGGTCGGAATCGAGATGAACAGGGAACCGATGACGGCGATGGCGATGAGCATCGCCATCCAAGTGAGTTGTTGAATACGCATAGATAGTCTCCTTTCAAAATGAAAACGCCACTTCTCCAAGTGGAAAAGTGGCGTGGAAAGACAGACAAATCCCACACCACTTCCCTACGCTGGTATGAGCCAGATCAGGTTCGAAGGGTCCGGCGTATGCCGTCTCAGCCCGAAGGCTCCCCTAGTGGTCGTTTATTAACATGAGTATAGCATACCGTCATTTGACGCGGTCGAGCTTTCGCGGTCGGAACGTGACATAGGCGATGCCGACGAATAGGCCGTACAGCAAAAGGGAAAAGACGAGATTAATCAACCACGGGAGTGTCCCCATGAACACGGCGACGGACGCGTTTTGAAACCAGACGAGCGAGAGCGACAGCCCGACAAAGCTGAGAACGAGCGTTGTCCAAAAGCCGACAGCTCGGCGCTTGAACAGACGCCAAACGAGCAGCCCGATGATGAGACTGACGACGGCCGTCGCCCCTAAGTACATATACAAGATGGCATCGACCGGGTATGAGTAATATACAACGTCCATATCGTTTCCTCCTAGGAGATGATGAAAGAAAGGGTGAACAGGATGAGACAGGCAATCCCATGGCGTGACCGATCGTTTCGTGAACGGTTCGAACGATGGATTGAGGCAAACGTGCCGAATGCGAGGTGGCACGTGATCAAAGATACCGATTTGACGTACTTGCTTGTTGGCGCGCTCGATGAGGAACGTTACTACGCCAAAGCGGTGACCGATATCAGCCGCGGCGAGGCCGGATTGTCGGCGTTTCTGGCCGAGCGGCATCCTGATTTCGTGCCTGACGTCATCGCCATCGATTCAGCCCGGAACTGGTTGCTCATGCGAGACATCGGCGGAGAGGCGCTACGTGAACGACCGGACGTGAGTCGATACGAAGCGGCGTTGCGTCAATACGCACAGCTGCAGCGACAGGAGGTCGACCAGATCGAGACCTGCTTGTCTTACGGCATCCCGGACCGTCGACCGGCCAAGTTGAAGGGCGAAATTCGCACGTATTTACCTGAGCTCTGCGCCGGGCTCGAGCAATACAAAGCCGAGGCTATGCTCGCGCTTCAAGATGAATTGATCGCGATGTGCGATGAGCTGGCGATTGGGATGCCGATGAGTCTCGAGCACGGTGATTTACACGGCGGCAACATCTTCTGGCGGGAACGGACGAATGATTTGTGTATCCTCGACTGGGGCGACGCGACCGTCACGCATCCGTTTTTCAGCGTGCGCGTGTTTTGGAACGCGCTGTACGACTTATTGCCGGAAGAAGACGAGGTCGCCTGGTATGAACAGATTCAAACGATGCGTACGGTTTACTTGGAAGCGTGGAGCGGCGTCGCACCCAAGGACGTACTTTGGCGTCATCTATTGATCGCCGAAGAGCTCGGTTGCGTCTATCGTGCCTTGTCGTGGCATGTGTATGTGACGAGGTACCGGTACGATGTAGCTGAGTCGAGCGATAAGCCGGCGCAATGGCTCAATTTGCTACTCGAGTACCGGGACTTGAAACGACGTGTCCCATAAGTCATTCATGTTTCTCGAGTAGGTTTTCATAATCCGTCTCGCTCCAAAACAGCGGAGCAATCGACTCCGGCCCTTTGAAGATCTCACCGTCCCGGTCATAGACGATGGCGTAGCCACCCTCGACTTCAAAGACGATCAAATCGGCCTTCACTTCCTTGACCCCGTTTCCCGCGATGATAACGTTCTCGAGCGGATCGCGCGCCAGTTGTACGCCCCATTCGTTGAGCTCGACGATGAGCGCGGATGTGTAGGCGTGGCGATTATAGAGCGTCTGGAATTCATCTTCGGTCAGGATGACGTCCGTCGGTGGGGCACTCGTCCCATATTTCCGTTTTTCAATCTCTTCGACGAATTGAAGGAACGATGCTTCTTGCCAAAACAGCGGGGCGACCGACTCGGGACCGTTAGCGATGTCCCCGTTCTCGCTCTCATAGACGGTGGCGTACGTGCCGTCATCGAGTTTGAACGGATGAATATCGGCGTATGTATGCTGGATGCCGTCGCCGGCGATGACGACGTGCTCAAACGTCTCGCGGAACGGGGTGAGTCCATCGTTCTCGAGTGCCTTCAAGAGCGGCGGGACTTTTTCATATTGGTCGAAGACGTCTTTAAAATCTTCTCGCGTCCAAGCGGTGATGTCTTCGGACGACGGCTCATTTGTATCGGCTGGGACGATGGGTTGCTCAACGGAATCGGTGCACCCGGTCAGTAAAAACACACTGAATCCGAGTAGGCCTAGGCGTTTCATCAATCAAACCTCCTAAGAAAGTTACATTTTTTTCCTATTATCAATGAGCGTAGCATGTTTGCCAGTCATTGAGAACCCGGGTACTTTCTCGCTCAGGGTTGCCGCTTCAAGTAACGGTCGAGTGCCTCGTAAAATCGTTGTTGCTGCTCGAACGGGATGTCGCGATCGGATGCGGGACCATAACGAATCAGATGATAGAGCGAGGCATCGATATCCGTCAGCTCGATGCGTTCGAACCAGTCGACGACCGTCTCATTCGTTCGAAGCTTTAACTCAGGGGCGAGTGACGCGTTGAACGTGATCAGCCAATCCCTCAGTTCGATATTCGTGAGCATCGGGAACGTCCGTGCCTCAATCGATGTGTCCGCGTTGAGAGACAGTGGCGCAAAGGCATTCTGTCTACTAGAAAACGTGAATCCTTTCCCCCGCCGACGACGCAGCCATCTACGCACGCCATAGACGGTCAACACGATGGCGGCAAGGAAAGCGAACAATGTGCCGAGTCCGCCTGGGGCATCACCATTCCCGCTACCAAATTTGAATTTGAGCATGTCTTCCTTCACTTGCCGTTCCCCACCGTTTCCCTTCTCATCGGTAGAACCCAAATCAATACCACCTTTTGGTGGTGGGGCCTCTTCTGGCTTGCCCATTTCGATCACACTGATTGGAGCAGGTGTATGGATCGTTTGAAGCCAACTGAACGTCTCCTTGCTGACAAAGACGAACGTCACAACGAGACAAGCTGTCACAACAAGGAACCCTATAAATCGAGATGACCACTTCATCCTTTCCCTCCTTATCGGAATGTTCAGACTATTTATTGTCTATATTACCATAAACAGGTAAAATTCGAATAAGACATCTACCAACGGAGGGGAACGAAATGGAAATCGAAGCGGTCATCAAACAGTTGAATGAAGTGTATTTGGGGAAAGGTGAAGTCGTCCGGCTCTGCTGCACGGCGCTTCTCGCCGAAGGGCACATCTTGCTCGAGGACGTACCTGGAACGGGGAAGACGTTGCTCGCCAAAGCGATCGCCGGCAGTTTGGACGGGTCATTCTCGCGCATCCAATTTACGGCCGATTTGCTCCCGTCCGACGTCATCGGGACCGACTACTTCAATATGAAGACGCAAGGCTTTGACCATCGGCAAGGTCCGATTTTCGCGAACGTCGTCCTGATTGATGAAATCAACCGGGCCGTCCCGCGCACCCAGTCGGCGCTGCTCGAAGCGATGGAGGAACGACAAGTCTCAATTGGTGGGAAGACGTATCCGATGCCGAAACCGTTCTTTGTCATCGCCACGCAGAACCCGATTGAATCGGCCGGGACGTTCCCGCTCCCAGACGCGCAACTTGACCGGTTCCTCATCTCGATTCCGGTCGGCTATCCGGACGCCGCCGAAGAGCGGGAACTGTTGTTGCAAGTGTTGACCGAGACCCGCAAACACATCGAAGCCGTGACGTCACTCGCCTCGCTGCAAGAAGCACAAGCCGAGACGAGACAAGTCGCGATTCAAGACGATGTCCTCGATTATATGCTCGGTCTCGTCCATGCGACCCGGGCGCACGCGTCTGTCGAGGTCGGGGTCAGCCCGCGCGGCGCGATCGCGTTGCTCCGCGCGTGTCAAAGCTATGCCTATTTGGCCGGCCGGCTATATGTCATCCCGGAAGACGTCAAAGCCGTGGCGCCGTACGTGCTCGCCCATCGCATCAGCTTGACGCTCGAAGGCGGCATCAAGTCGACGAAAGCGAACGTCGTCGCGCACATTCTGGACACGGTGCCCGTGCCGGTCGAGGGCTGACGGATGATCCTGTCCACGCACGCCTGGTTGCAGCGCTGGCTCCTCCCTGTATATCTCGTGAGCGGAGCCATACTCGTGTTCTTCCCGTACGTCTATGGGTTGGGCTATCTATGTTTCATTATAGCGAGTGCGATTTGGATGCTCGAGCGGACGCGGCAACAACTTGAGCGGCACATCGATCTCCGGTTCACACAATACGAAGAATTGCTGTTTGTCGGAGATGAGAGTCGGCTCGTGTTGGTGGTTGATGGGGTGGACGAGTTGAATCGGCTCGGACTACCACTACGGGTTCGCTTGAAGGCGAGCTCAGGAATCAGCTTTCCGGCGCATGAGCGCCTTCCGAACGTGCTCGACTATGAGGTCGATGTCGGTCGAGCCTGGCACGAATTGGTCGTGCGCGCCGAGTATCGCGGTCCAGCCATGTTCGAGGAATGCGTCATCGCCGTCACGCTCCCGTTTCGCCTTGGGACGTATTTGTATGAACGACCGATCGATACAGAGTGGACCGTGCTTCCATCGCTCCTGTTGCATCCACCGGTCGGGACGAAGCGGCTAGCGCTCGGGGACCGGCCGCACTTGGCGTCACCGCTTCGAAATCCGTTGCAACTGATCGGGTCGAAACCGTATGAAGGGGAACCGGTGAAGGAGATCGATTGGTATGCGACCGCAAAACTCGGACGACTGCAGTCGAAAGTGTTTCAACAGACGACGCTCGATACGTTCACGTTCGCCTTGGATTTGACCGGTCCGTCCGGTTATACGCTCCATCACGACTTCGAATCGCTCATCAGCCAAACCGCCTTCGTCACATCGCGCCTGTTAAAAGAGGACTGCAAAATCGAGTTGTTTTTAAATCGATTCAATGAGGATGGGACGATGCTCCATGTCCCGCTTCAGGAAGGCGAGCGCGGCATACGCTTCATCTTGCTACAGTTAGCGACGATTCACCCAGGCAATCGCTTCATCTCGACAGACGCCTTTACGCGGATGGTCGAGCGAAAACGATTGAAGCAAAGCCACCTCGTCTCGTTCAATCAACACAATCTGTACGATTGAACAGGGAAATGTCGGATTTTGGCGAACTCTTTACGTATGAATTGGGTCAAAAGGAGAGAGACATATGCCAAAACGGAAATTTGCCAATCGTCGAGACTGGGAACGGATTTTGCAACATCGCTACGCGCAAATGGAGGTACATGATGACCGTTTCTCCGGGACCGTCGCCTTGTTTCAAATCGATGCGGTCCGCGCACCTCAATATAAGATGCACAAGGGAGAAGAGTTCATCGTCGCCGACGCTGGCTACGCCTGGCTCCAATATTTCCCGGACGACGAGCCGTTCGGTGTGACCGTCATGTTTAATGATGAAGGACACATCGTTCAATGGTACATCGATATCGTCGAAGCGATCGGATACGAGGACGGAATCCCGTATATGGACGACTTGTTGCTCGACATCCTCATCTTCCCGAACGGGGACGTCGTCCGCAAAGACGAGGACGAGTTCGAGGAAGCGACGGTGGCCGGAGAACTGACGCCGGAGCTCGTCGAGCAGGGCTGGCGTGACTTCCATGCGACGCTCGACCGGATTGAACGTCGGGACTTCGTCTATTTCGACTTGGCGAACGAGCATTACACCGAGTTAAAGCAAAAACTTTGAACGACCTGTTCCCTTTGGTACAGTGAAAGAAAAAACAGGGGGACGAATCATGAAAATCATCAATACCGAGACGTGGTCGCGCAAGAAGCACTACGAATTCTTCAAGGCGTTTGACGCTCCACATTTCAATGTGACGGCGAGCGTTGATGTGACGAAGTTACATACGCACGCCAAACGGACCGGCCAGTCGTTCTTTAAACTGTTCTTGTACGGTGCTGTCAAGACGGCGAACGCCATCCCGGAGCTTCGCTACCGCATTCGCGGCGACGAGGTCATCGAGCACAACGTCGTACATCCATCGTTCACCGTCATGATGGACGATGACGTCTTCAACTTTTGCACGGCGACCTATAAAGACGCGTTCCCGGACTTTATGGAAGAAGTGACGGCCCGGATGAGCGGGGCGAAACGGGAAGTCGTTGTCGGCGACGATGAGCCGGACAGTCTGCTTTACATCACGAGCGTGCCTTGGGTCACGTTCACGAGCATCAGCCACCCGACACACGACCAACAGCATGATACGGTGCCGCGCATCGCCTGGGGCAAATTCACGGAGACCGGTGACCGGATGACGATGCCGCTCTCGGTCCAAGCCCACCATGCCCTCGTCGATGGCGTCCATGTTGGGCGCTATTACGAATTGTTGCAAGCGTGGCTTGATGACTTGAGTGACTTGGAAGTTCAAACCCCAGAAGAGAAGGGGCTCGACGAAGCGATTCGTCTCCGTGAGAACGGAGAGCTCGAACGGGCGAAGCAGCTGTTCCTGATGTTGCTCCGGCAAGACGAGAAAAATCCGCGCCTCCATGCCCATTGTGCTTCGTGTTATGACTCGCTCGGCGAAGAGCGTCAAGCCGTCCCACATTATGAACGGGCGATTCGGCTCGGGCTTGCCGGCGAAGAGCTCCGTGAGACGTATATCGGACTCGGTAGCACGTACCGGGCGCTCGGCCGCTACGAGGACGCTGAGGCGTTGTTCGCCAAGGCGATTGAACAGTTCCCAGACATCGGGGCGCTCAAAGTATTTCAAGCGATGACCCATTATAATCTCGGGCGCCACACTGAAGCGACCGGTACGTTGCTCGAACTGCTCGCAAGCCCGGAGCCGGATGACAGCATTAAACGGTATCGTCGCGCCATCGTGTTTTATGCGCGTAACTTGGACGAGACATACGATTAAGGAGAACCGGATGATCACACTTCAACCGATTACAGAACAAAACTGGTATACGTGCTGTCAGCTCACTCTGAGTGACGAGCAACAAGCGTATATGGAACCGAATGCGATTTCGCTGCTGCAAGCGATGTATGAACCGACGCTGCGGGCGTATGCGATTTACGAGGACGAGACGATGGTCGGGTTTCTCATGTACAATACGGTACTCGAAGAGTTGGACGCGCGCTGGGTGTATCGCATTATGGTCGACCATGCGCACCAACGAAAAGGGATTGGACGCAAAGCGACCGAACTCATGCTGGAAGAAGTAGAACAGCTCGGCACCGAACCGATCGTCGTCGGTTACCATCCTGACAATACGGGCGCGCATCGATTATACGAAAGCTTGGGCTTTGTCGATGAAGGCAATCGCTTCGGCCGGGAGATGGCGGTCATTCGCCGTGCGTGACAAGACGAGGCAACTCGTCTTTTTTTTGAGACAAATTGATTGACCAGTCTATTTTCTCGTGTTATATTTATCTCGAATTAAAGATAATTAAATTTAAAGTATTGTTTTCTCTCAGTAGAGGAGGGGAACACATGGAAGAACGACAAACGTTAAAAGCGATTACGGTGTTACTTCGGGCCTCACAGTCGATTCAAGACGTGGTCAAGCAAGAGGTTGCCGAGTACGGGCTGAACCCGACCGAGTTCTCGGTGCTCGAACTGCTGTATCATAAAGGCGATCAACCGATTCAAACGATCGGCAAAAAGGTATTATTGACGAGCGGGAGCATGACGTACATCGTCGATCGGCTCGAAGCGAAAGGCTACTTGATTCGCAAAGCCTGTCCGAGCGATCGGCGCGTCACGTATGTGGCGCTTACTGAAGAAGGGCGCACACTCATGTCGCGCATCTTTCCGGCCCATGAACAACGAATGGACGAGCTGTTCGACGGCCTCGATTTAGCAAATACAATTACTCAATTGAAGACAGTCGGCAAACGCGCCGAAGCGTCAAAAAATTTTAACTGATTATCTCGAAATCAAGATTTTAAGGAGCGATTCGAATGAACCATGTAAAAGGAATTCACCACGTGACGGCGATTACGAGCAGCGCCGAGAAGAATTATGACTTCTTTACGAACGTCCTCGGAATGCGCCTCGTCAAAAAGACGGTCAACCAAGACGACATTCAGACGTACCACTTATTTTTCGCCGATGACAAAGGCAGCGCTGGAACAGATATGACGTTCTTCGATTTCCCTGGCATCCCAAAAGGCGTGCATGGGACGAATGAAATCGCCAAGACGTCGTTCCGCGTCCCGACCGACGAGGCACTCACGTATTGGGAACGTCGCTTCGACCGCCTCGGCGTGAAGCATGAAGGCATCACCGAGCAGTTCGGCAAGAAGACGCTCGCGTTCGTCGACTTCGACGAGCAGGCGTACCAGTTCATCTCAGATGAGTTCAACGTCGGTGTCGCGTCAGGCGAGCCGTGGCAAAACGGCCCGGTGCCGCTCGAGTACGCCATCACGGGTCTCGGTCCAATCTTTATCCGCATCGCGGATTTTACGTATTTCAAACAAGTGATGGAGCAAGTCATGTTGTTCGAAGAAATCGGACAAGAAGGCGATGCGCATCTCTTTGAAGGAGGTGAGGGTGGAAACGGGGCGCAAGTCGTCGTCATTCATGACGAGACGTCACCAGTCGCGCGCCAAGGGTTCGGAACCGTGCATCACGTCGCTTTCCGTGTCGATGACCGCAGTGTCCTCGATGAATGGACGGCACGATTGCAACAGTTCGGGTTACCGACATCAGGCTATGTCGACCGCTTCTTCTTCGAATCGTCTTACGCACGGGTCGCGCCGCAAATCCTGTTCGAATGGGCAACGGACGGACCAGGGTTCATGGGCGATGAACCGTATGAGACGGTCGGTGAGAAATTGTCACTCCCGCCGTTCTTAGAACCGAAGCGGGAACAGATTGAAGCGATGGTTCGACCGATTGATACGGTCAGAAGTACAAAAACGTTTGAGAAAGAATATGAGGGCATGAAATGAGCTTTTTAAATCGTTTGTTCGGTAAACAAGAAGAACCAACCAACTCACAAGGAGGAACTAACATGTTGAAAATTGGAATCGTACTCGGATCTACTCGTGAAGGACGCGTCAGCCCGCAAGTCGGAGAATGGGTGAGAGAAATCGCGAACAAACGCGGTGACGCTAACTATGAAATCATCGATATCGCAGACTACAGCCTCCCGCTTCTCGGCGAGCCAGGCGGCGACGCAACAGGTGCCGCGGCATGGTCTGAGAAAATCGCGGAGATGGACGGCTTCGTCTTCATCGTCCAAGAATACAACCACTCGATCACAGGTGCTCTCAAAAACGCTCTCGACTACTTACGCAACGAATGGCATAACAAAGCAGCAGGCATCGTCTCATACGGTTCGGTCGGCGGTGCGCGTGCGACAGAACACTTACGCGGCGTGTTGAGCGAGCTCTTGATCGCCCACGTCCGTGTCCACCCAGCGCTCTCGCTCTTCACAGACTTCGAGAACGGGACACATTTCGCACCGAAAGACGTTCAAGTCCAATCGGTCAACGACATGCTCGATCAGCTCGTCCCATGGACAGAAGCGATGCAGACGGTCCGTACGAAAGCGGCAGAAGCTGCGAATAACTGATGACTCGACCAGCCTTTTCACGAGGCTGGTTTTTTTGTGCGCTTTTTAGTCGGGTCGTGTAGAGTGAGAGGAGAAGAGGAGGATGGACATGTGGACTAGAAAAATCATCGCGGCGTCACTTACGACCCCGGTTTATTCGTTCTTGTTGGCATGTTGGGTCGTCATCCCGCAATATCCGGATAGCGGAGGGGTAGCGGACACGGTGAACGGGCTTCTCATGTTGACGGCCACCTATTTGTCAGTCAGTTTCCCGGTCATCGTCACGTACGGGGTGTTGACATCAGTGTTTAGCGACTGGGTGGCACGCCGAATGTCGATGCGGTTCGAGCCGCTCGTCTCGTTTGGCTTACATATCGGGTTCGGACTTGTTTTGCTCTGGCTTGGTGCAGGAGCGGCAGTTTTATATTGGATGATTGACCGCTACTTGTCGCATAAAGACTGTCGATTCGAAACGAGACAGGCTTGGTCGAGTCTCATCATCCCAGTCGGTGTCGTAGTGGCGGCTTTTGGCATCGTCTATTTGGGCGGTGTGATGCAAGACGTGATGCATCGTTTATAAGGGTGAAAGTTGGCAGGATAGGGAACAAAGAAAAGACATATTTGCAGAGTTGAAGGAGGAATCGTGATGAAATGGATGATTTATGGGGCGAACGGCTATACAGGCGAACTGATTGCCCGTCAAGCGGTGAAACAAGGGATGACACCGGTGCTCGCGGGTCGGCGTGCGGACGCAATCGCCAAGCTCGGGGAGGAGCTCGGGTGCGAGACGCGCGTCTTCAACTTGTCGCTTGATAAAGCGACACGCCAATTGGAAGACATCGACCTCGTGTTACACTGTGCCGGACCGTTCACCGATACGAGTCGGCCGATGGTCGAGGCGTGTCTCGCCACGAAGACACATTACTTGGATATTACCGGGGAAATCGAGGTGTTCGAATACATCCACTCGAAGAAACGGGCTAAGCTCGCGCAAGAAGCGGGCGTGTTGCTCTGTTCGGGTGTCGGCTTCGACGTCATTCCGACCGACTGTGTGGCCCGGAAGCTGAAAGAGCTGATGCCGGACGCGACGAATCTCGCACTCGGTTTCTCGGCCGCCGCCGGTATCTCACGCGGGACACTAAAAACAGCGATCCGTGGGCTAGGGTCGAGCAGTGCCGAACGAAAAGATGGCGAATTGACACCGTTTCCGCTGGGCGAGAAACGTCGTCACATCGATTTCGGACGCGGCAAGAAAACGGCCATCGCCATTCCATGGGGAGACGTCTCGACCGCCTATTATACGACGGGCATTCCGAACATCACGACGTGGGTCCCGGTCCCTACGGCTTACGCTTACGGGGCGCGTCTTTTGTCTTGGTTCGGTCCGATTCTCGGCAGCGACGCGGTGCAAGGGAAACTGCTCCGTTATGTTGATGAACATGTGAGCGGACCGGACGAGTCAGAACGGGAACGCTCCTCGACGTATGTCTGGGGCGAAGCGACGAACGCCTCAGGACGTAAAGTGATCGTCCGCATCAAGACGGCGAGCACATATGCCTTTACCGTGTACGGGGCGCTTGAGGTCGTGTCACGACTTGTCAGTTCAGGCCGCGTCATCCCTGGCAGCTTCACACCGGCGATGCTGTTCGGATCACACTTCATCGAAGAGATTGAAGGGTCATCCTCGTTTGTCGTTGACGAGGTCCGGCTTTGAGTGAGCAATGGGATTTAGTCGACGGAGAGCGGCGTCCGCTCGGCAAAACGCACGTGCGCGGCGAACAGTTAGCAGTGGACACGTATCATACCGTCATCGAGGTGTTCACGTTTGATGTGAACGGAAACGTGTTGCTCTCGCAACGCCATCCAGGCAAGACGCACCCACTTCTTTGGGAAGGGACGGGTGGTTCCGTTCTTGCCAGTGAAACGAGCCGTGACGGTGCCATTCGTGAACTTGGTGAAGAGATTGGTCTCTGGATCGAACCTGACCAGTTGGAGTGGGTGGCGACGTTACGCCGCGAGACATATTTTCTAGACCTGTATCGCTATCGAAGCGAGACGCCCCTCGACCTCGAGAAATTGATGTTGCAGGAAGACGAAGTCGTAGCGGTTCGTCTCGTCGATTGGTCAGAATTGATGGCCCTGGATGATCTCGTCCCATCTGTCCGGGAACGGTTACTTCGATTTGAGTCAGACTTGCGTCTCGCCTTGTAACGGAATCACAATCTGTTCGCAATCGAAGTGTGGTAAACTCAGGGGAGATTAGTGGGGAGGGAACGAGATGAGACGCTTAGAACTAGCCAGGCGGATCGAACGCATCAAAGCGGAAGGGACGTCTGCCTATATTCGGCATCGGAAACAGTCCCCTCCCTATGAAGGTTCGGAATTGATTGTCGAAAACAAAGGCCACGTCTTTCGGATGGGCAATACGAGTTTTGCGGTCGGCTTCGGTTTGAATCGACCGACCAGTTTTTACGATTTGCACCAGATGGAGAAATGGGTACGCGGCAAGAACGTGTCCCGCCTACATATCGAGGTTTGTCCGCTCGCGGACATGTCACTCATTCGGTTGCTCCAAGAGCGAAACTATACGCTCGACCACTTCCTGGACGTGTGGTTGCTCGACGTGAATACGTTCGTATTCCCGGATATGGAGCATGCGGTCGAACGCGTGCACGCCGATAACGTGAACGAGTGGGCTCGAGCCATCGCGGCCGGCTTTGCCGAGACTGGGACGGTCATGCAAGAGACGATCGATACCGCGAAAGGCTTCTACGCGTTACCCGAAAACCAGGCGTTTCTCGTCCGCGAAGGCGAGACGGCCGTCGCCGGCGGGATTCTTGCCGTCCAGGACGGAATGGGCGAACTGTTTTTGACGAGCACGATTCCCGCTTATCGGGGCAGAGGCTATCAGACACAGCTCATCTTGGAACGGATTGCGGCCGCAAAAGCAGCCGGTTGCCAGTACGTGACCGTGACGACGAAAGTCGATACGGCCTCGGGACGGAACATGGAGCGCTTAGGATTCATTCCGTTTTACCAGAAAGCCGTCATGAAAAGCCCAATTCTCAAATAAACAGGTCGCCCCGCGGGGCGACCTGTTGTTGTTAAAGTAATGATTCGGCACCGTCGACGTACACCTCGGAGCCGGTGACGTGACTCGACATGTTGCTCGCGAAGAACAAGACGACGTCCGCGACTTGTTTGGCCGTGCCGGATTTTCCGGCCAACGGTTGATTTCCTTCCGGATACTCGATCGGGATGACGATTTCTTCGAGCAAGGCGTCATCCCGATTCGTCGAGTCATCGATGTTCGTGTCGATGGCCCCCGGGCAAATCGAGTTGACGCGAATGCCGAATTGGGCGAGCTCGGCTGCTGCCATTTTGGCGAATCCGGTCTGGCCGGCTTTCGTCGTCGCATAGCCGCTGAACCCAAAGTTTTTGAAGTAACGGTTTCCGTTGATGGACGACGTGATGATGACACTGCCACCTCGTTCTTTTAAATGAGGGATGGCATGTTTCACCGTCAAGAACGTGCCCGTCAAGTTCGTCTCGACGACACCGTTCCAATCTTCGAGCGACAAGTGCTCGATTGGTGTGATTGTGCCGTTTCGTCCTGCGTTCGCGAAGACGATGTCGACGCGGCCGAAACGTTCAACCGTCTGCTCGTACGCTCGTTTCATCTCGTCTTCGTTCCCCACATCGGCACTGATGCCGATGGCACGCTCTTCTCCAATCAGAGTCGCAAGTTGTTCCGCGTCTTCTAAGTTCAAATCGACGATGGCGACTTTCGCCCCGGCTTGGACGAACCGGATGACGGTGGCACGTCCGATTCCAGATGCCGCGCCAGTGATGAAGGCGACCTTCCCCGATAACAATGTATTTGAAATCATTCAATTCGCTCCTTTCAGCTTCCTGTTCTCATATTCCACCGTTCTATGAAACCTAAGCCCGTTTTCTGAAAAAAGGTGAAACGCTCAATCGGGTTGAACGTGAATCGATACCGCGATTTTCAACTTGGCGTCGCGATCGAGCTCGACCGTGACGACTTGTCCGACCTGAAGTTGTTGCACATCGTTCGCTTCTCCTGTCACTTTCGTTCGTTCGTTGATTAATATTGTCTGCAACGTTAACTCGTCGTCTGACAAGTCATGTGGTCCAATCATCAGCTGTGGGATGTCAATCTGTTCGATTCGACCTTCGATTTGATGGTCGTCCCATGTGCTGATCCAATAAACAGCAACTAAAAAAAGACCGATAAATGCCAGAGCAAAGATGAGTCGGGTTCTCATGGTGTTCCTCCTCTGTGCGATTCCGGTACGATGGTTTCCAATAGTTATTTACCCGGTTTGCAGGAATTCTATAGTGTCTTTTTGACAGGATTTTCAATTGTTGACGCGGAATAAAACAAGACAATTTGAAGAGTGGAGGCGCTGAGGATGGTTCTAATCGGAATGATTGGATTAATCGTTTTAGGATTGGTGGCATTCGGCTGGTGGACAATCGGATTTCCACGGCGACGGATGTGGGGCGGCGTGTTGTTGCTAGGCGTGGCTTTGCTCTTTTCACCACTGTTGCTCGTCGTGAGCGGGGAACGATTCGGTTTTGATGGCGTGATTGCAGGGTTGGTCGGATTGTCATGTGTCATCGGAGGCGGTTTCTTCTTTCTCACACTTGGTTGGACCGGACGGCCGCAGAAAATCCGAAAAGTACGGACCCTTTCGGAAGACCCTGATTTGTTTTGAACCAGGTTGTCATCCGACTCTTGAAACTCGTACAGTGAAGGCATCGCACTTGATGGAGGGATGACTGTGTTAACGAAGAAGCACCCCCCGGCGTTACGACCGGGAGACACGATTGGAATCATCACGCCGTCGTTCCCGGCACCGGCACGGTTCCCGGAACGATACACGCGCGGAATCGAACAAATGAAACGGATGGGATTCATCGTTCGTGAAGGCTCATGCACGCATCGTTCGGAAGGGTATCGCTCGGCCTCGATTCAAGAGCGGGCCGAAGAGTTCAACGCGCTATTGCGTGACCCGGACGTCAAAGCGATCATCAGCACGATTGGCGGGACGAATTCGAACTCGCTCTTGCCGTATATCGACTATGAGGCGTTGCGACGTCAGCCGAAAATCATTATGGGCTATAGCGATGTCACGGCGCTCCTCCTCGCTTGTTATACGCAGACGGGAGTGACGACGTTTTACGGTCCGGCCATCGTGCCGTCGTTCGGGGAATACGAGACGATGTTCGCGGATGGGGAACGTTACGTGCGAGAGGTGCTCGGTTTAGAACGGACGGCACCGTATACGCTCGACGTGCCCCGAGAGTGGACCGAGGAGATGATTGATTGGTCGACCCAGGACCGGGAGAAGACGTTCCGTCCGAATGACGGCTGGCTTACCCTTCGAGACGGACAGGCCCAGGGGCGGTTGATTGGCGGGAACATGAACACGATGACCGGCTTTTTAAAGTCGGATTATTTCCCTGATGTGACCGGTGCGATTCTCTTTTTAGAAGACTCGTTCAAGACGATGGCGGACGAGGAGCGTTCCCTCAGCATGCTCAAGCTCGCCGGGGTATTCGACGTCATCAGCGGTCTCGTCATCGGCAAGCATGAACATTTCGATGTGGCCAACGCACCGTTTTCATTCGAGGACTTGCTGCTCGAAGTGCTCGGGGACGTCGACTTCCCGATTTTGACGAACGTCGACATCGGGCATACGTTCCCGTCGCATGTGTTTCCGATTGGCATCGAGGTCGAACTCGACGCGACGGCGGGAACGATCACCTTTTTAGAGAACGGGGTGATGCCATGATCGAGTTCATTACAATCGTCGACCACCGTCGGAAGAAAATCGGCTTGAAATCACGGGCAGACGTTCATCGGGACGGGGATTGGCATGAGACGTTCCACTGCTGGATGATGGATCACGACCGCCTCCTGTTACAGCTTCGCAGCGATACGAAGGCGGACTTCCCCGCGTTGTTCGATATCACGGCCGCCGGGCACTTGACCGCCGGGGAGACCGTTCGTGACGGGGTGCGCGAGATTCAAGAAGAGTTAGGACTCGAATTGACACTCGACCAACTGATCCCGCTCGGCGTCTTCGAAGACGTCATCGAGACGGATACGTTTTTAGACCGCGAGTTCGCCCACACGTACGTCTATTCGTATGATGGCGAAGCGTTCACGTTGGACGAAACGGAAGTGGCCGATGTCGTCTCGGTCGAGATCAAGGCGCTGCACGCACTGATTGACGGGACGAAATCCGAGGTGGAGACGACCTCGGTCATCTCGGGAGATACCCGGGTCGTGACGAAACGCGATCTCGTACCACACCCGACCAACTACTGGGAGCAAGTGCTGGCGGGTGTAAAAACCGCTCAAGAGGAACGCCATGATTGAATTCCTATGGCAACTGCTTCACGTCGTGCTGGTGGTCGGGATGGGCGGCTTGCTCATTTGGTGTTTTCGTAAGTAAAGAGGGGGAAGAAAGATGAAAACAGGACAAGACACAATCCCGCTCGGCTTGGAGACGGCGCGTCTGTATTTACGGGCACCGCTCGCCGAGACGGATGCGCGCGTCGTCAACGAGGCGATTCGGGGCTCGCATGAAGAGTTGAAGCGATGGCTCCCGTTCGCGCAAGACGTACCGACGTTGTCTGAGACGGAAGCGAATTTACAACGGGCGCAAGAATTGTACGGAACAGGCGAAAGTTTCCGGTATCTCATCTTTTTACGGGAGACGGGAACGTTCGTTGGGACGGTCAGCCTGTTCGGGATTGATTGGGACGTCCCGAAAGCGGAAATCGGGTATTGGCTCGATTCGACGCATACCGGTCGTGGCTATATGACGGAAGCGGTCGAGGCGGTCGTCCGTTTCGGTTGCGCCCAGTTCGATTTCAAACGGATCGAGATTCGCTGCGAGTCGACGAACGAAGGCAGTCGCTTGATTCCGGAACGGCTCGGCTTTCAGCTAGAAGGCATGCTCCGGAACGAAGACTTGTCCGCTGATGGGATGCGACTGACGGACACGGCCGTGTATGGCCTGTTGCCAGGCGAACTTAGACGGCTAGCGACATGATGCGCTGCGGGCCGATGGGGCCGTCGATTCGGCGCTTCGTGTCGATGAAGCCGACCGTCTGATAAAGGGAAAAGGCGGCTTCGTTTTTCAGATTGACCGATAGCACGACCTCGTGTTTATGAGGGAAGTGGGCTCGTACATAGTTCGGCAACTGGTGGAGTGCCGCTTTGGCATGGCCGTTCCCTTGCGCCGAATGGTTGATCGAGAACATCGAGAGCAACAACGCGTCGTCTGCCTCTGTATACGAGGCGACCCGTTCCGTATCATGGAGCAAAAAGAAGCCGACGGGCTCTTCGGCCACGATGACGATAGGATGAATCCCGTCTAAGAGGGGGGAATCGAGGTCAATCGGAAGCGTCGTATATTTTTCTTGATCGAGCGGTAACGTGAATGTGTTCAAGACGGGCCAATGGGCCTCGCGAAGTGGTTCAAGTCTCGTCGTCATGATGAATCCTCCTCCATATCAGCTGTCTCCACCAGTATACCGAAATATAAGTGAAGGGAACGAACACGTGATGCATCCAGTGATTACTTATGTCCAACATCCACCGCTCCAAGATTTGTATCGAGCCTTCATGGACGGCTTTTCCGATTACATGATTCGCTTTGACATGAATGAGGCCCAGTTCGAGGCCGTTTTCCTCGTCCGCGATCAAAACCAGCCGACGCGTTCCATCGTCGCCTATGCGGACGGTCGGCCTGTTGCCGTCATGTTGAGCGGCGTGGCGCACCTCGATACGGGATGGGTCACTCGTTGCGGCGGCTTGGCCGTCGCCCCTAATTATCGACATCTCGGCATTGCGCACGAATTGATGCGACAGTTCGATGAACAGGCGACGGGAACGCGTCTGCTCGAGGTCATCCAAGGGAACGAACCAGCGCTCGCCCTCTATGACCGACTCGGGTACCGTGTCGTCCGAGAGATTATGTACTTTCAATCCGTACCGACCGAGACGAGTGTGGCACGGGAACGGGCCTCGATTCTCGAACTGTTCGATACGTATTATCCGGCAGCGGGGCACACACCGACTTGGCAAGTTGATGTCCGCACGACGCAACAACAGACTGAGCTCGTTCGAGTGGTGGAAGGTGAAAAAACCGGGGCGCTGCTCTTCCGGGGCAATCTGTTGCTTGATGTGTTCGGTCGCGATGAGGACGCCGCGTGGTTATTGCGTGCGGCCGCGGCCGAAGGGCCGATTCGACTCACGTTGACGTCGGATCGCCCGGCGTTGCTCTCGGCAGCGCGACAGCTCGGGTTCGTCCAGGACGAGATTGCTCAATTCGAGATGATCAAGCCCGGGATAGAGACGTGATGCGCGTCCTGTTGCCTGTCCTCATGATCGGTCTGATTGTCGGGAACTTGTTCACGATTCTCGGCCTGACAACGAATCTACCATCGGGCCTGAATCGACTCTTTTTGTTCGGCGGACCGGCGTTGACCATACTCGCTGCCGTCAGTATCGTCGTGATTGTCCTACAACGAAGACGATGACGCCTGACGACACATATGAAATTCGAGTGAAGTTTATGGATAGGGAATTCACGGTTTTGATATGTTCGACATACAAATGAAATGCTTCATATATTGAACTTTTCGGGAGTGGATGCTATATTCGCACTTGGAGCTTTTTAATCAAGCTAGCGAATCATCCAATCTGGAGGTTTTATCAATATATGTGGAAACAACTACTCGTCACCGTCGGTACAGGCGTCCTGATTCTATCAGGGACTTCAGCCGTATCCGCGGATCAAATTACCCCGCAAGACCTCGTCAAGACGACGAAATCGCTCCAACAGACCGAACAACGGATTCAAACGTCGAAACAATCGGTCGCCAAAGCCAAACGTCACGTCGAAACGATTGATCAGAGCTTGAAAGCAATCGATCAGAAGATTGAGCAGACCAAATCAAAACTCGCCTCATACGAGACGGCATTGCATCCGGAGTCAGCTGACAAGTCTCTATTCAAACAAGTGTTGTCAACCGTCCTCCCGAGCGCAAAGGCAGAGGCGGCCGAGTCTGAAGAGACGAAGCGTGATTTGCAAGCCAAACAAGCCGAGACGAAACAATCATTAAAAGCACTTGAGACCAAACAGGCGGACGTGAAAACAGAACGGCAAAAAGCCCGCTCGGCTCACGTAGCAGCCTATAAGCAGTTGAAAGGGCAAGCGGCCCAATTGAAAGACTTGAAGCAACAAACGACGGCGCTTGCGCCTGACAAGTTTATGATGCCCGCAACCGGACGTCTGTCACAAGGTTACGGTGCGGCAAGCGGCCAGTTCGGATATACGTTCCATAACGGGCTCGATATCGCGGCGAACGTCGGCACACCGATTTATGCGGCAGCGGCTGGGACGGTCACGGACGTCAAATCAGGCGGCCCGTATGGAAAACACGTCTTCATCGAGCATGAAATCGATGGCCAAAAGTGGACGACGGTCTACGCCCATATGCATAAAATCGAAGTGAAGACAGGCCAGACGTTGCTCCAAGGCGAAGGCATTGGCCAAATCGGCAACACGGGCAACTCGTCAGGTCCGCACCTCCATTTCGAAGTGCATCAAGGAGAATATGCTTATTCATCAAGTTCGGCCGGCAACACGGTCAACCCGATGAATGTCGCCGAAGTGCTCGGTGGCGCGTCGCCCATCAAAGCGACGTATTGACGCAACGATTCGTTGCGTCATTTTTTTGTGTCTCCCTGCTCATCATGGATTGCGCGCAGTTCGATTAATTTCCGGAACGCCTCGTCACGGTCGAACGTACTGAACCAGCGGAAGTCGTCGTGGTCGAGAATCCGGTAATGTTGACTGACCATATTCTGTTGAATCCGGTATTTCCCTTGATGCTCAATCGTCGTCCACCAGACGTGTCCGCCCAACGTTTTCGTCGCCAGGCTCGGGTCGGTATGGGCGACGAGACGAATGAACTCGATGGGTTGATCCCCAATCAACGAATGGAGATATGGGCTTTGATTGAATAGAGCGCAGATGGCGACCGTCGTCGTCCAGTTCGCGTTCAGACGTCGCTTCTCGATTTGAATCAACGTTTTTTTCGAGATGCCGACGAGCGTACATAGTTCTTCTTGCGATAATCCTTGCTCGGTACGAATCAGTTTGAGCTTGCTTGAAATCAGTTCGGAAAACGTTTCTTTTGTATGCATACCTGCTCCTAAAGTGTATTTTTACACAGTGTATCACGCGGTATAGAAAGATGGAAGATATAGGATGAAGAAGGGCGTTTCCTCGAGCCATCAAAAAAGCGAAAGGAGAGGGACTCCTTTCGCTCGGTCACTGACTGACGTTATTCACGTGTCGGGTCATGATTGCCCTCGCTATCGGCAATCGTGTCCGAACTCCCGAAATCTTCGACTTGGCTGAACGCATCCGTGCTTTGGCCTGGTTCGTCGGTCCCATCGAGTTGTTTCCGGGCAGCCGTCTCAGATGGATTGAGCACGTCCTCTTCGACCGGACGTTCGCGGTCGGTCAAGTGCTCGTTCTCTTCTTGCTCGCGCGCGTGCTGGATGCAGAGCGTCGCCTCAGGGATGATTTCAAGACGGTCCAACTCGATGTCTTCGCCGCACACCTCACATTTGCCATACGTCCCGTTCTCGATGGCGAGCAACGCCTTGTCGACGTCACTCAAGAACTCTTCATCGAGCTCAGTTAGCGCTTGGTCGCGTTCGCGCAAGAATAATTCTTCTCCTGAGTCTGCCGGATGGTTATCGTAGTGGGACAGTTCCCCTTCGTCATATACTTCTTCCCGATTTTCCATATATCCTTCGGTCTTCGCTTTCTCTTTTAATAGACGTTCTTTGAACGTATCAATCTGCTGTTGTGTCAACATGCGGTCCACTCTCCAGTTCTGATTTCATTAATATTAGCATTTCCCATTTTGCGACGGGACAAACCTTTCGATTGGCGAAGGCGAATTCTAAACGCTTCGGAAAACGGGTATGATGAAAGAGACGGAACGATTATTGTGAAGGAGGGAATGGACCATGAGGAAAGTAGAGGTCGTCCCGTATAATCCGATATGGGAGACAAAATTCAAGGAAGAGGCGACCAAGCTCGAACGTTTGTTTGAAGGGGAAGTCGTCGCCATTCATCACATCGGGAGCACGTCGGTGCCGGGACTCGATGCGAAACCGATTATCGACATCATGCCGGTCGTACGGGATATCGAACGGATTGACGGTTGGATCGGCCATATGGAGGCGCTCGGGTACCGGAGTTTCGGCGAGCATGGGATTCCGAGACGGCGCTTCTTCGCTAAAGGAGAAGACGTCCGGACGATTCACGTCCATATGTTCGAGGAAGGGGATGAAGGCGTGACCCGCCATCTCGCGTTCCGCGATTATTTGATGACGTTCCCAGACGTACGGGACGAGTATGCGGCGCTTAAACAACAATTGGCGAGCCAGCATCCGGAAGATATCGAGAGCTATATCCAAGGAAAACAAGACTGGGTATCCGCGACCGAGCAGGAGGCGACGTTGTGGTATATGTCTCGCCAACAAATTTGAAACATTTTACCGTTTCATCTCGTACAGAAAACTAATCAGTTGAGGGGGGTCATGAGATGAAACGATTTCTCGGGAAATGTATCGAGTACGCGTTTGTCGCACTGTTATTTGTCGGCTTATTTTTTGGATTGCGCTATGGCGTCAATCACTTCGTCGGAACAGACGAGATGCGTGCATACGCCTACCTGTTTCTAGGAACCGCCTTTATCATTTTCCCGGTCTCCTTGTTCGGCGGCTACTTCCTGGCCCGTCCGATTCAACACCGTTTGCACGGCAAAGAGCAGGAAACGACAAACCATACGTTGCGTGGGGATGAAAAGCCGCACGGGGTCACGGAGACGCGGGACTATAAAAATGAAGGTTCGTGGCCGTTATGATGCAGTTGATACGAACCGATGATGCGGCGTTGATTGCGACGTTGAACTGTCCAATCCATGAACATCATCTTCAGTTGGCGCCGGCGTTCTTTGCGCCTTACAATCACGCCTCGATGGAAGCGGCGTTTTCGGAGATGATGGCGCGAGACGATTATCATTTCTTCACGGCAGAGGTCGACGGAGACACAGTCGGCTACGTCTGTTTTCAAGAGCGAGTGAGTGAGGCGAACGCGTTTCGGAAAGCTGTCCGGACACTCTACGTGCATCAAATCAGCATTAACCCGGAGGCGAAGCGGCGAGGGTATGGACGCTTGGTCATGGAAGAAGTGGAACGCTATGCCATCGCGCACGGATTTCCGTCAATCGAACTGGATTATTGGTCGGTGAACGAAGCGGCGGCCGCGTTCTATAGCGAAATTGGCTTTCAACCGAAGCGACAGTTCGTCGTGAAGCATCTCTAAAGTAGAAGATTAGTCTTGGCGTACGATAATCACGCCATTTAAACACATACGAGATCGGGGAGGATTTGATGGAGACAGTCATTTTAGTCATCGGTGTCATCGGCACCATTTCGCTCATGTTATTCATGTCGAACCAATGGTTGGGCTATGGCAAAGGCAATATCGTCATGACGCTCGATGAGCATTACACGAACTTGAATGAATATGTGCCGGCGATTTTGACGAAGCTGTATGAAGACGGGAAGTCGGCCCATTATCTCGGCGACCGGAAGTTTGAAGTAGACGGTAAGCGCTATGTCCTCGTCGAACGGACCGTCCCGATCGGTCGCGTCCCGACGCAGCAGACCGTGCTCATGCCAGATAAAAAATAAGCCACGCCCTAGGCGCGGCTTATTTTATTTGACGGCCGGGGGACCGAAACCACCGGCATGGTAGTCGCGGAACGCCTGACGAATCTCCTCTTCGGTGTTCACGACGAACGGACCGTGGGCGATATAGTCTTCCCGAATCGGCTTACCTGAGTAGATGAGCAGTTTCGCACGTGACGTCGCTTTGAGGCGGACCACGCTCTCACCGTCACTCGTCTCATCGTACGTGAGCGTCGCCGCGTGCGTCTTCGCAAGCGGTGTCGCTGACGTTCCGAGTTCGAGGGAACCCGCGAGAACGTAGACGAAAGCGTTATGATTCGTCGGGATGATGTGCTCATAGGCGGCCCCACTCTGTAAGCTCACTTCGCTCATCGTGATGGGGACGAGACTGTCCATCGGTCCGGTCACTCCGGCGATGTCACCCGAATAGACACGCACGTGTCCTCCGTCAATCGGCACGAGCGGTGCCTCTTCGACATATACGTTTTGGTAAGATGTCGTCGTCGTTTTAAGTGTTTTCGGCAAGTTGAGCCATAGTTGAAGCGTATGAATCAAGTCGTCGTCGACGGCCTCCTCGGCATGACGTGCCGCCCAGCCCGCATTCATATATTGAACGTCACCCGCATCTAAAATCGAATGTCCGCCATGGTTGTCGATATGTTCAAGTCGTCCGTCAATCACGTAGGTAATGGTCTGGAAGCCGCGGTGAGGATGGTCAGAGAACGTTCCCCGCTTGAACCAGTCCTCGGCCATCAAGATGAACGGGTCGAACTCGTCTTTTCTTTCCGGAGGCAAGACCCAACCCTGCTGCACGTGCGGATATCCGTTTTGTTTATAGGCGACCGGCCAATGGCTGGCGACGTCGCGCTCGAATCGTTTCGTCATCACACTCTCTCCTTTGCACTGTTTGTTGTCATTGTCGCATAGCGAGCCAAGGAGGCTTTCCGATTTTGCCTATATAACGTGTAAAGCCAGACCGGTGAGCCAGTCTGGCTTGAAAAGTGTCGTCAGTTGTTTGCTTGTCCGATGGAAAGGTCGCGCCACCGTTCGGCATCGGCGCGGAGCAATTTGAAATGTGAGCCTGTCTTCGTGTTTGTCAAAATTACATCGTCTTCCGTGTAACTGAGATCGAACGTTTGAGCACAAATGCCCTCGAACACCGTCAAATAAGGGGTCGGCGCTGGGGTTCCGGCCGTGGCCACGGCTTTTGAGCGATCGATGGCTTGAAACACGAACTGGACGGTCTCGGCGTTGGCATGATGCAAGAACGGTGCATCTTTTGATTCTGTGCCGATTAGAGCCAGTTCATGGGCGACGACGTGACGTCGATTGGCGAATTGTTGCCGCATTTTTGTTTTCAAGCGGTCGCCGTGCAACAACGTCTCTTCTTTATAGGTGATAGAAACGACGTGTTTATAAGGTTTGCCATCGCGGATGAAGGAGAAACTGAACAGTGGATAGCGCTCGTTCGGAACGAGTTTGGTCGGGAGCGTGCTCGCCTGCCGTGCCCCGAGCATTCGATCGTAGGTGGCATCCTGCGGTCGCAGGACGTCCTCATATAACGTCTGATCGGATGACAGATGGAGCCCGTACTGTTGCGTGTCTTGAGACACTTCGGTCCCTAAGCCGAGGGACAGGAACGGTTGACGTGACGATTCGTTGATGGGCAACGTGATGGTCTCACGCGATTCGGGTGACTCGAACGTGAATTCGAACGAACCGTTGAACGGCATCGTCACGTGGACGAGCGTCTGTTCGAAACCGTGACGTTTTGGATAAGGCTCATTGCCGACCGGTTTTTTCATCTCTTCGGTGAAATGGACTTGCTCGTGCGGTTGCGCAACTCGAAGCTTCGACGTCGCGGATGATGAGACGGCTTGGTCGCGGTACGGAGTGAGACTATCCGGCAACGCATCGATTTGTTTCATATAGGTGATGGTATCGGCTTGGCATTGGACGTAGGTTTGATTTTCCACTTCAAAAAATGTGGCGGTCGGAAAGACTTCGGTCGAGGCCGTGGTCGTAAGCGGTTGGCTCAATTTGACCGTGCCAATCAAGAGACGCTCTCCATCAGGCGCACGGGTGATGGCGTCCTCTGGGTAACAGGCATCAAGGACGTTCGTCCGGTCGGACTCGGTCATCTCGATTTGTTGACCAGAAGGCAGAGAGGCGCGACCTTGATAGTACTCTGGAGCCGTATGTAAACGAAATGCATGTTCTTCTTCGCATCCGAACAGGACGAACAACATGGCGAGCGTACAAAGAATCAGGTACTTTTTCACAGGGTGCACTCCTTTAATGATTAACTTTCATCATTTTAGCACCATTTTTTTGTGACTATAGTCTTAGGAAAATTAATGCGATTTTTTTAAAAAAAATCAAAAAACCCGCTCAACTTGAACTGAACGGGCTTGTTTTACACTTATGGATATGAAATGGAATTTCTCCATTTGACACGTGTCGATTTTTGACGAATGAACATTGTAATGACGACGTTCTTGAAAATGACGAAAATCTTCAGAAATAATTAAATGGTATTAAAAGGGGTTTATTTGTTTATTTTTAACTTCAATCCACGTCACGGCCACGGGCCGCCTTCAAAATTTCGAACCATTCTTCTCGCGTCAGGTCAATCTGAAGCGCATCGACAGCGGTCCGTACTCGTTCAATTTTCCCAGATCCGACGATCGGCATGATCTTGGCCGGGTGCTTCAAGAGCCACGCGTAGACGACGGCGTCGATGCCGCCCGCTTGATGCCGATCGCTGATTTCCTCCAATTTTTCACGAAGCGGTGCGTAAGCGGCCTCGGTGAACAGTTGTCCGCCGGCGAGAGGGCTCCACGCCATGAGTGGCATCCGTTTCTCGTGGCATAGGTCGACAGTACCATCTTCAAAATGCTTCAGTTGCATCGGTGAGAGCTCAAGCTGGTTCGTCACGAGTTGGAACGGTAAACGTGACTGTAACAACTGTTGGGTTGCCGGCACATGGTTCGAGACCCCGAACGTACGCACTTTTCCGCTTCGTTGCAACGTGATGAACGCCTCGGCGACTTCGTCCGGGTCCATGAGCGGGTCGGGACGGTGAATCAAAAGCGTGTCAATCTGATCGATGGCGAGCTCCTGTAGCGAGCGCTCGGCTTGACGGATGATATGTTCTTTCGTCGTATCATAATGGTTGATGGATTGGCCAGGGTTGAAAGAGCCTGTCAGCTTGATGCCGGTCTTCGTCACAATCTCGATTTGATCGCGGAGTGATGGCTTGAGACGAAGCGCTTCGCCGAACAATCCTTCACACGTATAGCCACCGTATATATCAGCGTGATCGAACGTCGTGATGCCGAGTTCGATACATTGTTCGATGAAAGTGAGGCGTTCCTGCGGGCTCATGTCCCATTCGGCCAAACGCCACATGCCGTGAATGATTCGTGAGAATGATAAGTCTTCTGTCAGTTCGATGCGTTGCATGGTAAGTTCCTCCTCATTGTTTGTCGCTTTCATTATAAGGATAAAACAGGAGGGCGTCACTTTTGGGGCGTATTGGAAGGACATGAACCGAGTCAAACTAAAGCGATTTCAGTTATGATGAGACAGAGATGATTAGAAAAAGAGGAGTGACTTATGAATCATTACGAACAATATGCGAACGTCACGTTTGAGCAACAAGGTCAGGAAACATACGTGACCGCCGCTCATGCCGATCTCGAACTGCACGGGATTGGGCGCAGTGCCGCCGTGTTTCGCATAAAAGACACGCGACTCGTCATCAAAGTGTTCTTTCCGGATTATACGCATATCGCAGCTGAAGAGGCTGTGATTTATCGAACGCTCGAAGGGTTACCTCAATTCCCACGCTTGTATGAAGCAGGTGTGAATTATATCGTCATCGACTACATCGAGGGCAAGACGCTATTCGAATGTTTGACGGAAGGGATTTGGATTGATGCGTCGTACATTCAGCAAGTCGATGCAGCGCTCATCGCGGCACGAAACCTCGGACTAACGCCGTCGGACGTTCATTTGCGCAATTTGATTTTGACGCCGGAAGGCCGTATTTATTTAATCGACTTGGCCCGCTTCCGCCAAGGACAGCACGTCGATCACCAATGGGAAGATTTGAAGCGGATGTATCGGTTTTATCGGCTCCGTTTCATGCCGAAGCGCTATTCAGAGCGTTTGTTGAACGGAGTCGCCTATTTATACCGTACGTTTGTGAACGACCCGAGACACTAGTCGACGGTCGTTTTTCTTTTGAAGATTAGGGAACAAAGAGGATGTGACTGTCACTTCATTTTGGAAAAGGAGGCTGATTGTATGCATCGGATTTATGCAAATGAACTGGAGACGTTACGTGATTGTGTGGAGACGTGTAATTACTGTCTCGAGTCGTGCCTGGAAGAACATGACGTTAAGATGATGGTTGACTGCATCCGGCTCGACCGGGAGTGCGCCGCCATCTGTTCGTTTCTCGCCGAGGCGATGACGCGAGATTCGGCGTTCGTGCCCGAACTCGCCCGGGCTTGTGCGGTCGTCTGTAAGGCGTGTGCCCAGGAATGCGAGAAACATAAGCATGCCCATTGCCAAGAATGTGCGCGCGTCTGTGTCGAGTGCGCCTCGATGTGCGATCGTTTGGCAGCATAATGTGAAAAAGTCAGTCAAAACGGCTGACTTTTTTATGTGGGAGCGAATCGCCAGGTGTATTTTGAAATCGAGATAAGTATAATGAAGAAAACGTATGAAAGTGGTGTTCTCATGATTCGCAATTGTCGTCGAGATGATCTTCAAGCTGTCTTACATATTTATAATGATGCCATCGTCAACAGTACCGCCGTCTATCACTACGAACCGGTGACGCTTCAAAATCGAATCGCTTGGTACGAGGAGAAAAAAGCGGCCGGACTTCCAATCATCGTATGGGAGGAAGGGGATGTCGTGATGGGCTTTGCCACGTTTGGACCGTTTCGTCCTTGGCCGGCCTATCATTATACGGTCGAACACTCGGTGTACGTCCATCCTGGATACCGCAGCAAAGGCATCGGCAACAAGCTGCTCCGAGAAATCATCCGCATCGGTGAAGAGCGGAATGTGAAGACGATGATTGGTGGCATCGATGCAGCCAATATCGCGAGCGTCAAAGCACATGAAAAGTTAGGGTTCGTCCATTCCGGTACGATTAAAAAAGCCGGCTACAAGTTCGGGAAGTGGCTCGACTTATCGTTTTATCAACTCGATTTGAAAGGTCCCGAGACTCCGCAAGAAGGCTGACCGCTAGCTGTCGACGTTCCGAAAATACGGTATACTGGGAACAGTGAATCGAATGGAGGAATCAGCATGACAGAACTACCGAATTGTCCGAAGTGTCAATCGTCTTACGTGTATGAGGACGGAAGCTTGCTCGTCTGTCCGGAATGTGCGTACGAGTGGTCACCGAGCGAGGCGGCCGAGGCAGAAGCGGACGCGCAAATCAAAGACGCGAACGGAAACGTGCTCCAAGACGGGGACACGGTCACGGTCATCAAAGATTTAAAGGTGAAAGGGACGTCGCTCGTCGTCAAACAAGGCACGAAAGTGAAGGGCATCCGTCTCGTCGACGGGGACCATGACATCGACTGCAAGATTGACGGCTTCGGTGCGATGAAGCTCAAATCAGAATTCGTCAAGAAGGTATAAAAAAACTGTTTCGGTCCACGGACCGAAACAGTTTTTTGTGCTTATGAGAAAAATGGTTTGTATTCACGGCGTTCATGCATGACCGATACCCATTGGAGCGTCGTGAACTCCTCAAGCACCCATTCGCCGTTGAAACGGCCAAGACCAGAATCTTTCTCACCACCGAACGGCAAGTGCGGCTCATCGTTCACCGATTGGTCGTTGACGTGAATCATCCCCGTCTCGACTTGGCGGGCGAACTCGGTCGCGCGATAGATTGAACCGTGGACGGCACCGCTCAGTCCGTACGGGAGTTCGTTCGAGAGTTTCAGCGCCTCGGCGTCATCTTTGAACGACAGAATGACGGCGACCGGTCCGAAAATCTCATTTTTCGCGAGTGGCATGTCATTCGTGACACCGCTCACGACAGTCGGCTCGAGCACGTTCCCGTCAGCGTTGCCGCCGACCTGGAGCGTCGCACCGGCGTCGACCGTCTGCTTGATTTGATCGAGGATGCGGTCGACTTGATCGTGATCGATGAGCGGCCCGACTTGTGTATCCGATTCGTTCGGGTTGCCGAACTTCAAGGCGCGAACCCGCTCCACAAATTTTTCAAGGAACGCATCGTGAATCGACTCGGCGACGAGAATCCGGTTCGTCGACATACAGATTTGCCCTTGATGATAGAACTTCGAGTAGACGGCCGATTCGACGGCACGATCTATGTCGGCGTCGTCTAACACGACGAAGACGTTATTCCCGCCGAGTTCGAGCGCTGTTTTCTTCAACAGGCGTCCGGCCTTCTCGGCGATGCCTTTGCCGACCTCGGTCGAACCAGTGAACGAAATGAGTTTTGGCACCGGGTGCTCGACGATGGCGTCCCCAATCTCCGAACCGCGACCGACAACGACGTTCAAGACGCCTTTCGGAAGCCCCGCCTCTTCAAATAACGAGGCGAACAGGAGACCACCTGTGACCGGTGTCGCTGTCGCCGGTTTGACGACGACGGTATTGCCCGTCGCGAGCGCGGAGACGATTGAGCGGACTGCGAGGTGGAACGGGAAGTTCCATGGGCTGATGACGCCGATGACGCCGAGCGGTTTCCGGTAGACCCGGTTCTCTTTGTTCGGGACGATTGACGGCTTGATGAGTCCGTCCATCCGGAATGGGAACGTCGCCGCTTCCTTGATGATCGCCATCGATGCTAAAAATTCACCTTCTGCTTTGATACGTGTGCTACCCGATTCTTTGACGAGCCACTCGATGATGTCTTCTTTATGTTGTAACGTCACTTCGGCGAACTTCTCAATCAAGGCCCGTCGATTTTGTGGCAGCATCGTCGCCCATTCGGTTTGTGCTTCTTTCGCAACGGCATAAGCCTTGTCGAGATCAGACTCGTCGGCCGAACGAATCGAGAACAATGTCTCGTCCGTGAACGGGTTGGTGTTATCGATCGATTTGTCGCTTGACCCTTCGACCCATTGGCCATCAATGTACATCTTCGTAAAATCGGTATGCATATTCAAACACTCCTTTATCTTTTTGCTTCACCTTAAGAAGTATTCACCTGATTTGAAAAAATAAACCTCTCGATGCGCAACTAACTTGTTTTACAAAGTAGTTGCAAATGGTAGCTCCTTCCATTACTATTATGTATAACAAGTTAGTTTGGTGAAAGTGAGGATACGCCATGGCGATGAGTCAAATGTTAAAAGGATTGCTCGAAGGTTGCCTGTTGGCCATCATCGATAAAGGAGAGACGTACGGCTATGAGATGTCGGAGAAGTTGCAGGCGTACGGATTCACGATGGTGAGTGAGGGCAGTATTTACCCGGTCCTGTTACGGATGAAGAAAGAAGGGTGGGTCGAGACGGTCCAAAAAGCGTTACCATCAGGGGGACCGAAACGAAAATATTACATTTTGACGGAGGCGGGGCACCAAGAGTTGCTGGCCTTCAAACAACGTTGGGCGGAAGTGTCAAGCGGTGTCGACCGCGTACTCGGAGAGGGGAATGAAGATGGAACTTTCAAAAAAGAGTCGTGATTTTTTGGATGACTTGGCGGTATATCTCATGTCGAGCGGGAAATCGGAAGATGAAGTAAAAGAAGTTGTCGAGGAGTTAAAAGACCATCTCGAAGAAGCGGAACGAGCGGGAAAAGGTGTGGACGAGGTCGTCGGCCAGAGCCCGAAAGACTACATGCAACACCTCGGAAGCGAGATGACGTTTGACGTGAAGGGGTTCGTCAAAATTGTTGCGATGATCATTCCGAACGTGTTCGCCTACATCATCATCGCTAATTTCATTCAAGGCGAGATGACATTCTCGACGGTCCAGTTGATTGGGTTCCCGCTCATCGCCGTCCTGTTCTTGCTGGCCGCCTCACAAGCGTTCCGCCACATGTCGGTCCGCTCAAAAGAAAGCAAATTTAAAAATGGGGCGACGTACATCACGCTCGCTGCGCTGCCGATGACATTGTTCCTCGGGCTGATGATACTCGACATCTTCGTCGAGACCCCGACGATCGTGTTCGGTCCAACCGGTCAACTCGTATTGTTCGGACTGGCCGTCGTCACGTTGCTCACCGTCTCGGTGTGGACGAAGACATGGATCAATCTGATCATTCCGATTCTCTTATTCGGACCACAATACGCGTTTGCCCAGACGAGTTTGCCGCTCGAGCAACAACTTATTTTCTCGATGCTGATTCTGTTCGTCGGGATGGGGGTCTTCTTGTTCGTCTGGTGGAAAAAGAATCAACAGGGGCAAGCATGATGCTCGGACGAATCATTTTTGTCGCGATCTTGTGTCTGCCGTGGGGCTTTTTCGTGACAGCGGCAGACTTTCTATGGGGGAATGCGCTCGGTTATCTTCTGATTCCAGCGATCGTGTGGTCGAGTGTGTGGTGGTTTGGGCGGCGTGAGATGTTCCCGTGGCTCGCATGTGGGCTCATCGTATCGTATGTCATTTCCACGGCGATGGTTTGGCACGTCGATGGGGCGTGGGATTATTTCTTCAAGCCGATTGGCCAGTCTATCCTCGTGAATGTCTGGACCATTGTTTACGCGAGTGGTGTCGTTTTGGCGTATATGTATCGTCGTGCTTTGCAAAAAGCACGTGAATCTGCTTAAGGTCGGACGCGGCTGGGAATAGGCAACTGAACGCCTAAAAGAGAAAGAAGGGATTCCCATTGCCAGTCAATCCGACGATTCAATTTTATTTGAACCAGTTTCAAAATCAGCTCTCGACCACATATGACCAATTGGATCCGCTCGAATTAAGACGACAAGAAGACGCAATGATGACCCGATTTCAACATAGAGAACATGTGCTTGATGTCGAGGAGCGCTGGATCACGCTCCCGAATCGCTCACTTCCAATCCGCATCTATCGATCGAGTCGAACGCTTGCCCCTGCCCTCGTCTATTATCACGGGGGTGGCTATGTCACGGGGAGTCTCGACACGCATGATGCGATTTGCCGGACGATCGCGAATGAGGCCGACTGTACCGTCATCTCGGTCGGTTATCGACTCGCGCCGGAACATAAATTCCCGACAGCCGTCTACGACAGCTATGAGGCGCTCGTTTGGATTGCGGATCACGCCTCGGAACTCGAAATCGATGCCGAGCGCATCGCCGTCGGCGGTGACAGCGCTGGGGGGACGCTCGCCACGGTCAGCGCTTTGATGGCCATCGAGCAAGGCCGTCCCCTCGCCATGCATCAGCTGTTATTTTATCCGGTGACGGGGACCGAGGAGAATCTGCCGTTATCGTTAATCGAGTATGCGACCGGCTATTTGCTCGACGAGGCGTTGATTCGTTGGTTCCAACACCAATACTTTCATGACGAGACTGAATTGACCCACCCCTACGCCTCGCCGATCGTTTCGCCACATTTGGCGAAACTGCCGCCGACGACGCTGTTGACGGCAGAATATGACCCGCTCCGTGACCTCGGCCGAGCGTACGCCAATAAATTGATTAGTCTCGGTGTCCCGGTGACGTATCACAATTACGGAGGACTCATCCACGGCTTCGTCAACTACTACGCATACGTTCCGGAAGCGCGACGAGCCGTCAAAGAAGCGGCGCAGTCGCTCGGACATGCCTTCCATACGCAAAAAACTCGCCCCTAAGGCGAGTTTTTTTCATGCTTTCGATAAATAAGGAAAGCGACAACCTTCCGGGAAAAATTGTCCTTCGTTCATGCGAATCATCCATTGGCCGTCGCGGGACGGACGTTGCTCCACACCGTCCAGGTCCGGCGTGAATTTAAAGACGATTTCGGTGATGCCTTCAAAGGAGAGCCGGGCCACGACGTCACGCATATCGACAGGCCGCGGCGACAGCACGGCATACAAGTTTAAGCGCGAGCGCTCAATCATATAAATGACATGGACGTCATCGAAACGATACACGTCCTCGTCCATCCCTTGATAGTAATGGAACATCCAAATGTGCATGTCGTCTGTCGTATACAGACGCGGTGAAAACGGGAGTGACTCTAGTTTGAAACGACGCCACTGTTCGGCATCGACGTCAACATGTTCGAGTAGGGAAGCCGATCCCGAGACTGAAACGACTAGCTCCGGTTCGGGTTGGACGGAGAACCCCTGTTGCTCGTAAAATGGTGCAACCCCTTCGTCACAAGCCAAAAAATAAGGTAACCCATCCGTGTCATGTTGCTTGAACACATGCTTGAAGATGCGGGTGGCGAGCCCTTGTCCTTGTCGATCCTCGTCGGTCATGACCGTCCCGATCTGATACGTCTCGCGAGCGGTTCCGTCCATCATCACTGTCATTCGGCTCATCCCGACGTTCGAGATGACATTCCGATAGAACGTCAATGAATAACAGCGATAGTGGTCAGTCCATTCGCCAGCTTTGTACCACTCGCGAAAATCGATGCCGAACGTCTCATCGGCAAAGTAAAAAAACGATTCGAGTTCTTTGTTCGAATACTCGAGGTTGGTGATTGGCTTTTTGGGCATAGGGCTCGCTCCTTTTTTGAACTTCTATGTCTGTTCCTGTACATTAGAGGCAGAGAGGGGTAATAGAGATTATGAAACGGTATGAAGCGATTTTATTCGATGTCGACGACACGTTGCTCGACTTTAAACAGAGCGAGCACGTCGCCTTGGAGCAGTTGCTCGCGGCACACAACGTTCGGATGACAGATGAATTGAAACAACAGTACGTGACGATCAATAACGGATTATGGCGCGCGTTCGAGCGTGGCGAGGTCGGACGGGAAGACGTCTTAATGGGCCGACACACGCAACTGTTCGATACGCTCGGCATCACAATCGACGCGCATGAAGTCGAACAGCGCTATCGCGACCATTTGCACGACGGGGTGCACATCATCGATGGGGCACTCGAGCTCGTCCGAACGCTCAGTGAACAGTATCCGCTCTATATCGTCACGAATGGTGTGACGGAGACTCAGTTCAAGCGGCTCGAAGCGTCGGGACTGCTCCCTTATTTCCAGGACGTGTTCGTCTCGGATGCGACCGGATCGCAAAAGCCGATGAAACCGTTCTTCGATTACGTGTTCGACCGCGTGCCGAACGTGGCACCGCAACGTGGACTCATCGTCGGTGACTCGCTGACGGCAGATATCGCCGGCGGGCGCATGTATGGGCTCGACACGTGCTGGTACAATCCGCACGAGATTGCGGCGTCGGTCGAGACGACATATGAGATTCAAGACTTGCACGAGTTGAAGTCGATTCTATCAAGCTCAGCGATCGATAAAGTGGGGCGGCAGTGATTGCGGCAACGCATAGAGTGTCTCGGGGAAGAGTTTCAAGTCCCGGAGCGCGTCGAGCGGCTGCCAACGATAGATGAGGTGATCCCCTTCCGGTCCATGGAAGTCTCCATGCCGGAGCGGGAGGTCACCCGTTACATAAAAGTACATGCCGATCTCGTGGACCGTGCGCTCCAAATACGTGAAGAAATTTTCGGAGACGAAAGCGAACGTCGTTCCCGTCAATGTCGCTTCGAGTTCTTCTTGCAGCTCACGCGTCAAGGCGAGCTCGGCTTCTTCGCCGATGCCGACCCGGCCGCCCGGCAACGCCCAAAAGTCATCGTTCACGTTCCGATGAACGAGCAAATGACCGTCCTGGACCCAGATGCCGGCGACGCGATAATTGAACGTGCCGTGCTCGGTCGGAAATACGATATCCATTTTCATCACTCCATTCCTTAAGCTACATCAAGTATACGCCAAGGAGGCAGGTCATGTTTCAATCAAATGAGAGTTATAAAGGTGAGGACTTCCGCGACGAGACGCTCCGTGACATCCAACTTACGCAGACGACGTTCGAGAACTGTCGCTTCACCTATATCGATGCGACCGAGTTCGAGACCGAACAGTGTCGTTTCATCAACTGTGACTTCACCGATTCGAAGTGGAACGCCTCGCGCCACAGCGGCAGCTCGTTCCTAAACTGTCAGTTCAATGGGGCGAATCTGTTTTTGAGCGAGTTCGATCAGTGCAAGATGACAGGCTCGTCGTTCGAGTCATGCACGTTCGAAGGGGTCGTCGTGCGTGAAGGAGATTGGTCGTTCGTCAATCTGCGTCACGCCCCGCTCCGGAAGATGGATTGGTCCGGTGTCCGGTTGACCGAGGCCGATTTATACGGTGCGGATTTGAAAGAATCACGCTGGACGAACGCCGTCTTGTCCCGCGCCGTGTTGCAGCACGCGGATTGCACCGGTGCCGATTTTGTAGGGGCCGAGATGGACGGGGTCGATTTCTCGGACGTCATCCTGAAACAAGCGACGATCGATGTGATACAGGCCGTCCAAATCGCCCGCTCGCTCGGGGCGAACGTCATATGACCAATGAGCAAGTGCTCGAGCATTTGACGTCCGTGGCCGCGGAGCGGGAAGACGTCCGCGTCCTCGTCTTGAACGGGTCGCTCGTCAATCCGAACGTGCCGGTGGACTGCTTTCAAGACGTCGATGTCACTTGTTTCGTCGAAGACGTGACCACGTTCATCGAGGACCGTTCCTGGATGCTGCCGCTCGGGGACGTCTTGATCATGCAGATGCCGGACGAGGTGCCGGGAGGCGACGAATATGAGCGTTTCGCGTTTCTCGTCCAGTTTGCAGCCGGTCATCGCGTCGATTTGACCGTTCGCCCGCTGCGTGACGTGCAACAGGCGATTCAAGCGGACTCACTCAGTCTCGTCCTCGTCGATAAAGACGGGATTGCCGGTGAACCGATTCCATCTGATGACACGTACCGCATCCACCGACCGAGCCGATTTGACTATGAGCAGTGTTGGAACGAGTTTTGGTGGGTGTCGCTTTACGTCGTCAAAGGCATCAAGCGGGGGCAGTTATTATACGCGTACGACCATGTCACGATTATGCGGACGATGCTCCGTCAGATGCTGTCGTGGGAGGTCGGTTTTAAGACGGACTTCACCGTGAACGCCGGGAAGGCCGGTGACGCTCTGGCCCCATATATGGATGCGGCAAGGTGGGACAGCTATCTTCATACATTCCCGGCAATCGAGACCACTTCCCTCGAGGCGGCCCATGAAGCGTTGGTCGAGCAGTTCGAACGCACGAGCAGACGGGTCGCCGAGCGGGCGGGATATCCCTTTCGTGCAGATGAAGCCCGACGAATTCGTGACGCCTTTTCGACGCTTTGGTGTTCAAACGGTTAAGTTTCGGTCGAGTCGGGAAAAGCCCCTCTATAGAAGGGGGAATGACGCTTGAATCCGTATACGACGTTCATCGCGCTCCTAGTAGGGAGTTTACTTTTATTTGTCGGCATCCGGACGAAGAAATGGCCGATTGTTGTCGTGGCCTTATTTCCGCTTGGACTCGTGGCCTTCAACTTATATTTGCTGATTACTGGACGCTAGAAGACTGTTTTCATCAGTCTTCTTTTTTGTATAGCAGATTTTTAGTGAGCGGAATCGGGCGAGAGACGTTTAGGTCGGGCCAGAACCGGGCAACTCTCAATAAATCGATTCTCATCCATTTTCTCCCTTCTAAAGAAACAATTAGCATGTTTACTCGTTGTTCAACGTCAAACGGACCGATTCACACCAAGACAGATTGCTCACCAAGGAGGTGTCCGCGTGCGACGATTGTGGCTTACCGGCTTATTGCTCATTTTCTTTTTAGGAGGATGTACGACACGAGAGCCGTTTGATTTTGATGAGATTCACTCTTACAAGATATTCTATAACATGCCGACCGAGGCGATTATCGAGGATATGGCTCGCTACGACCTCGTCATTATCGAACCGATTTGGTATACGCCCGAACAGATCGAGACGATTCGGTCGAACGGGACGAAAGTGTTCGGGTATATCAATGTGATGGAGGCGGATTCGTGGAATCGAGCGCTGATCGGCCAAATGGACAAGGATGACTACTTCTATCGGGATGGGGAACGGATTTACTTTCCGAAGTGGGACTCGTATTTGACCGATATCAGTTCGGCCGACTTTCGCAAAATTTTAATCCGCGAGATTCAAAAACAAGTCATCAACAAGCATTTGGACGGTATTTTCCTTGATACGGTTGGGGACATCGATGACGTCCATTTGGACTATCCAGAAGACTTAGCGGAACAGTTGGCTGGGCTCGAGGATTTTCTGCAGGCGATTGAGCGTGCGTATCCCGGCGTTCCGGTCGTTCAAAATTGGGGCATCGAGACGCTCGAACGGACGAGTGCCCCATATGTGGAAGGCTTCATGTGGGAAGGCTTCAACTACACCGAAATCACATCTGATTCGTGGTCGATGGAGATGCTCGACCGGATGAACGTGATTCAAGACGAGTATGGGATTGCCGTCCTCACCGTGTCCGATCAAGAGGAAGCGACCAGTCGGGACATGGCCGAAGCGAACGGTTTTATCCATTATCACGAGCCGACGTATTACAATACGTGGGATTTTTAGGTGTTGATTAGGGTATGAGGAAACTAGAAGATGCCGTCATCCACTACTTACATTCGTCTGCCTATGTGTTGGACCAGTAAAGAGGAACCAATCGCGAGGAGGGGATTATCATTTTATACGCTCAAGACCGTCCGTGGCTCAAATGGGTTGAGATTCTTGTCGTGTTCGCGCTGTTGATTGGAATCGATCTATTCTTTAATCTAGGCACGATTCAAAATGAGTTGAACATGTTTTATGCGGCCGCCATCTTATTCGCCTTACGATACGGCACTATCTTCGGCTTAATCAGTTTTGGCATCTTGCTCCTCTATAAAGTGTTATACACCGGCTTAATGGGAGGGGACATTTTCCTCTTGTTCTACGATACAAACTCACTTCTTACACTGTTTTACTACTTCGCCATCACCGTCATCGTCGGGTTGTTCAGCACCTCATTTCGAGAGCGTTATGAAATCAGTCAGTTCCGCAATGAGGAACTGAAAGATGAGAACACGTATTTGAAAGAGACCGTCGATTTACTCAACACTTCGCAAACGACACTTCGTCAAAAACTACTTCAATCCGAATACAGCTTGAACCAATTGTATGAACTTGCCGTATCGCTCGACTTGCCGCACCCGGAACTGATTCGAAGCGAAACGATTCGCCTGTTGAAAAAGACGTTTTTAGCGAGCGATGTCGCCATTTACCACGTCGACCGCTCCCAGAAATCGATGCGCCTCTTGATTCGGCAAACCGAAAAGAAAGAGTTCCCGCAAACAATTTTCCTCGACGAGGCGTCAAGCATGTTCAAACGGTTCTTCCAAGTGCAAGAGACGACACTCCGTCAGCTCGATGATGAGGACACGGACCCGATGTTGCTCGCGCCGATCGTCGTGGACGGACAGACACGTGAAGTCGTCGTCATCAAACGCTTGCCGCTCCGCAAGTTGACGACCGATGACTTGCACGTCTTGAATATCTTATTCTCGTGGATTGGGACGCGCGTCCAAAACGCCGAAAACCTGATTCGCAAAGAGCAGCACGAGAAAATGCATAAAGGCACCTCGTTCTATAAGAAAGAGGCGTTCACGGAACTGGTCGCCATTCAAGAACAAAAGAAACTTCACCACGGACAGCCGTATATCGTGCTCGATTATGCGCTCGGCTATGAACCGGTCTCGCTCGAGAGTATCGAGGCCATCGTCCACTCGTATTTACGGGAAATCGATGTCGTCGGCTACGATCCCGAAGACAACAAGCTGTTGCTGTTGCTCCCCGGAACGAGTGAAGAACACCGTCAACGGATTTATGATCGGATCGAAGGGATTTTGATCCAGAAGGGAGTGTGACGGGATGGAGCCGACGGTTCGTTTCGGATTGATTGGGATTTATGTCGTTCACGCCGTGCTCGCCTTCGTCTTGTTAATCGTATTGAAACGAAAGATGAAAGCACCCGACTATGGGGTCGCGGTGGCGGCCCTCAGTTTCGGACTGTTCCTGCCGTTTGTGGCTGAATTTGCTGTCTATGCGGTGTATCGTTTGGCCGAGCGCTTTGGCCGGAGCGGTCTGATTGAAGACTATGACGACTATATCGATTTCAAAGTCGTCAACTATGAACAGATTCGTCATGAAGCGAATAGTAGCGCGCACTTGTTGCCGCTCAACGATGCCATCAATTCTAAAGATCCGGCTATTCGGAAACATTCGATTTTGACGCACGTCAATCAGTCGATTGACCAACAAGGGAAGTATTTGCAGATGGGTCTCGAGAGTACGGACAGTGAGACCGTCCACTATGCGGCAGCGACGATGAATATCTTAATCGACCAGTATGAACAAGAACTGAAATTGGCAAAACGCGAGTATGATTTGGGAAATCCCGACACGATTCAACGGCTCGCGACAATCTATAAACGGATGATTCATAGCGAGCTCATCACTGAGGTCATGTTGAAGGACAAGCAGACCGCATGGCTCGAAGAATTGTTAAAAGCGAAGACGCTCTATCCCCCGACGCCATGGATTTATGAAGACTTGAACGAGATTTATCTCACGTTACAGCATCCAAAAGAGCAATTGAACATCCTGAAGGAGTACGTCCATCATTTCCCTGAACGAATCGAGGCCCACCTCATGCTCATCAACTTCTATTATGAGCGGGAGCGTTGGAACGAAGTGAAGGCGGTCATGTTTATGATGCAGACCCAGTTTTCGCTCGAGGATGTGCCGTATGAGTACCGACTGTTGTTTGAAGAATGGAGTGACACGACATCATGGAAAAACGAACTGTAATCTCATTCTCGCTCTTCATCGTCTTATTTCTAGTCATCGTCGGTGCGATTCAATACTTACGGATTCATTCGCTGCACACGTTACTGCCGAACGTCGCCGAGCAGCAGATGAATATCGATCAATTGAAGAGTGATGCGTCAGCGAAAGCGGGCGAACATCAACTTCAAATTTATCTCGTCCGGGATGAAGGAGATTTGGCGGTCGAGACGGCGGACAATCTGCGTCACGGCTTGCAGTACGCGAAGCTCGACGTGCGTGAAGTCAGTCCTGGTGCCGTCGGATCGATTGCGCCTTCTCCGTATACGATTATCATTTTTACCGGAGAAGATTCATCGAGATGGCCGTTCGTCGCGATGAAGCGTTACGTCGAACAGGGCGGCAACCTCGTGTTCGCGAACCGGTTCAAAGACCCCGCGTGGAACGCGTTGACCGGGATTGAAGAAATTGGTGAGTATGTGCCGGACGTATACGGCTTGAATTTCGAGGAGACGATTTTCCCGGGCTATGTCGACTTGAATCCGCCGGACGACCTGTTCGTTCATAGCGTCGTCGACTTTGCAATCGCGGATGACGCCAACGTCATGTTGTCAGCCGAAGGTTTCCCAATCCTGTGGGAATACGGAGTCGGCGAAGGGAACGTCCTATACTGGAACACGACCATCACGAACCAAAAGATGATTCGCGGACTGTTCGTGCAGACGCTCGGCACGATGCCACCGGCGTTCGTCACGGCACAAGCGGCCATCAAACTCATGTACATTGATGATTTCCCGGCACCGGTCATGGATGGGAAGATGAAAGATGTCTCTGCCACCCCGCTTGATAAATCCGTCAAAGACTTCTTCGCCGAAGATTGGTGGGAAGACATGGTCGATTTAGCGAAAGACGACGATGTGATTTATACAGGTGCCATGATTGGGACGTATGAGGAAGAGATGGAACTTGTCGATGAGCAGTTGATTAAGCGCGGCGAGTTTCCGATGTTGTATTTCGGGCGAAAACTGATTGCCCACGGCGGTGAAATCGGCCTGCATGGCTACAATCATCAGTCGCTCGTCACGGCCGATGAACCGATTGATCCGACGTATGGATATATCCCGTGGAAAGATAAAGACGAGATGAAACGGTCGTTATTACAGGCCGAATCCGTATTTGCGAACTATTTCCCGGCCGAGACGCTCAAGTCATACGTCCCACCGTCGAACGCGCTCAACCGGACGGGAGTCGATGCGATTGCCGAGGCGTTGCCGGAACTTCGTACAATCGCCTCGCTCTACACCGGAGAACCGGAAAGCGGGGATTTCGTGCAAGAGTTCGAATTTGATGCGACGCACCCGAATCTCTATCATTTCCCGCGCGTGACGAGCGATTACGGGGAAGAGCGCGGCTCGATTTTTCAGATGGTCGATGCAATCGCCAACTTCGGCGTGTTTTCACACTTCATTCACCCGGATGATGTCATCGATCCAGACCGGGCCTTCGGACGGGACTGGGATACGATGTTCACGAGCCTGCGAAAAATCGTCCATGACGTGAGAGACCAATATCCGCATCTCGAAGCGTATACGCAACATTACGCGACCGAAAAGATGATCACCTACCAACAAGCTGATTTGAACGTCACGTTCGATGAGTCGACGGTCTATTTGGCCGGGGAAGGGCTCGTCAACCCGTCTCATTTTACGATTCGCCTGAAACCGGGCCAGTCACTCGAGACAGGAAAGTTTGATTTCGGGACGGTCGAGCAGTGGGAGGCCGACCGACCGCTCTATCTCGTCAAACTGACATCGGCGAACGCTGAGATCGACATCAAGGGGGAAGCGCAATGAAAATCGGACTTGTCTTAGAGGGCAGTTATCCGTACGTGAGCGGAGGCGTATCGAGCTGGACGCAGACGTTAATCGAGGCGATGCCCGAGGTGTCGTTTGAAATCATCTCGATTCAACCGACCGAGAAACGGCCAGAAGACATGAAATACGCGCTCCCTCCGAACGTCTCCGGCATCACCCATCTGTATTTGAACGACGTAGGTGAACGCGCGAGGGGACGATTGAAGTGGGGTGCCGACGACGAACAGAACGTGTCGGATTGGCTCATGTTAAGAAGCCCGAACCGGCAAGCGTTGCGACTACTCGGGAAAGAAGTGCCTTCGAGCGAGGCGTTTTTCGCGAGCGAGTTCTTTTGGCGCAACGTGAAGGCCGCCTACGCCGAAGAGATGAACGGCGGCTCGTTCATCGACTATTTCTGGATGTGGCAAAGCATGTACACCCCGATTTTGCGGGTGCTCCATCAGCCGCTCCCGAAAGTCGACCTCGTCCATTCCGTATCGACGGGTTATGCCGGGGTAGTCGCTTCCTACATGAAAGAGACGCAAGGGATCCCGTTCATCTTGACCGAGCATGGCATTTATTCCCGTGAACGCGAGGAAGAAATTTTACAGTCGTATTGGATTCCGGCGCCGTATAAGCCGAGATGGGTCCGGTTCTTCCACCACTTGTCCCGCGAGGCGTATAACGCGGCCGATGAAATTATCACCTTGTTCGAGCGGAATCGCGAATATCAGGAATGGATCGGCGCCCCGAGCGAGAAGACGAAAATTATCGCCAACGGGATTGCCGACCGACAAATCCAGGCGACGGTCAATCGTCCGGAGCACGACCTCTTTCAAATCGGTGCCATCGTCCGCCTCGTTCCCATCAAAGACTTGAAGACGATGATTTACGCCGCCAAGATTTTGCAGGAGCGGCATCGTCTGTTCAAACTGACAATCATGGGTCCACTCGACGAGGATGAAGAATATGCGGAAGAGTGCCGTCTGCTCATCGAACAGAGCGGATTGAGCGATTATGTCGAACTGGCCGGGAAAGTGGACGTCCAAACGTATTTGCCGACCTTTGATCTACTGCTCCTGACGAGCATCTCGGAAGGGCAGCCGCTCGCGATTCTCGAAGGCATGGCCGCCGGGATTCCGTGGGTCGCCACCGATGTCGGCGCCTGTTCCGAGCTTTTATACGGACGAGCGGATGACCCGTTTGGTCCGGCCGGTTTCATCGTGCCACCGGTTCATCCGGAAGCGGTCGCCGACAAAGTCGAATGGATGATGGATTACCCGCAGGAACGAATGCGGTTCGGCAAGAACGGACGGGAGCGGGTCCGCCAATATTATCGTCTCCAACAAGTCGTGGACCGCTATAAGGCTATCTATGAAGCGAGGAGGGAACAGTATGGCGGGCATCGGGTTTAAGTTACAGAAGTTGTTCCAAGAAGACTACTATTCGTCCCGGCTGAAGGCGTACACGTTCTCCGGCCTCGTCACATCCGGACCGTGGTTGATTGTCATCTTGGTCGTCGGTACGATTCAATGGTTGGCGTTCCAAATGCCGACGTTGTCGCTCGCCGAACGGACGCTCTTCATGATCTCGGTCTCGTACGCGTTCATCTTCTCGCAAATCTTGTTCAGTTTTCAACAGCTCGTCGTCACCCGATACGTGGCGGACTTGTTTTATGAGAAGAAGGCACATGAGATTTTCCCGGTATTCACCGGGATGCTCAAAGTGACGATTCTCGCTGCAGGCTTGCTGTATAGTATCTTTTGGCTATTGTCGCCGCTCGATTTTCTGTACAAACTGACGTTGTTCGTTTTATTCATGACGATTAACGTCATCTGGGTCATGTTTTTGTTTCTCAGTGCCGCCAAGTATTATCAAGCGGTGGCCTATAGCTTCCTGCTCGGTGGACTCATCTCGGTCGGGAGCGTCTATGCGATCAGCCGTCTCATGGTCGACCCGTCGAGTCTCGAGCTGTTGCTCGGTTTCACGGTCGGGATGATTGTGACGTTGTTCGGGTTATTCTTCGCGATGCTCCGGACGTTCCCACTCCGTTACGCGGTGAAAGAGTTCTCGTACTTCAAGTACTTCGACCGCTATCCGGACTTGTTCGCCATCGGCGTGTTGTACGTGCTCGGGATTTGGGTCACGAATTTCATCATCTGGTTCGGTGAAGGACGTGTCATCATCGCGGACTCGTTCCTGTTCAACCCGTATTATGATACGGCCATCTTCTGGTCGTACTTGACGATTATCCCGACGCAACTGTTGTTCGTCGTTGCCGTCGAGACCCGGTTTTATGAGCGCTACCGTACGTTTTATGGATTAATCAACTACGGCGGGGCACTCCATCAAATCGAGAAGGCGAAACAGACGATGACGTCCGTATTGAAAAATGAGTTGATTCGACTCGCACGGAGCCAAGGCGTGGTGACGCTGTTCGCCATCCTGATGGCGGGCGTGTTCGTCAGTTGGATTGGTGTCCCGGATGAGATCGGTCAAATCTTTCGGATGACGACGCTCGCGGCGTTCGCGAATGCGATGATTCTCATCTTGACGTTGTTGTTGCTCTATTTCGAGGACCGGCGCGGCGCGTTGTTCGTCAACATCTCGTTCTTCACGTTGAACGCGTTGTTCGCGTTACTGCTCTTGCCGCGCGGCATCGATTGGTACGGTGTCGGCTTTGCCGTCAGCACGACGATCACGTTCTTCTTGGCCGGCCTGCGTTTGATTTATTATATGGGCAAAGTCGATTATTACGTGTTCGCCGCGTCGAACCGTCGCAAGCTCGGCACCGAGCGGTTCTCGCAAATGGGGACGTTGTTGAACCGGCGCTTTTCGCGATAAAGGGTTTTCAGTACAGGGAAAGACTGATATGATGTGGTCGTAGACGACCGAATTTCATAATGTTTACCACTAGGGGAGTCGCGTGACGCGGCTGAGATGGACGAGGTCCAGACCCTTTGAACCTGATCTAGTTCACGCTAGCGTAGGGAAGTGGGCGAACCGATTGTTTTCGTACACTTTGTGTAAATCCGACGCCGCTTCCGTTATGGAAGGCGGCGTCTTTTTTGATTACAAAGGAGGAGAAAACATGACATTCACCGCACATTTACGACAAGAGGCCGATGCCTTGTTTCAAGCCAGCTTTGACCATCCGTTCGTCCGCGAGCTCGGAACGGGTGAACTCGACGAGGCGAAGTTTCGGCATTACGTCATGCAAGACTCGTATTATTTGAACCAGTTCTCGAAAGTACAGGCGAAAGGCGCGACACTCGCCCCGAACATGGAAGTGGCGAGCCGCTTTTTGACGCACGCGCTCCATACCATCGAAGCAGAGCATGCGCTTCACCGTGAGTTTTTCACCTTGCTCAACGTGACGGAGGCGGAGTGGGCGACGTTTGAGCCGGCCCCGACGGCTTACGCCTATGCGCTCCATATGCAACAGGCCGGTCCAACGCTCGGTGATGTGCTCGCGTCGATTTTGCCGTGCTATTGGGTTTATTACGAGATTGGCGAACGCATGAAAGACGCGACACCCGATCATCCGATTTATGCGACGTGGATTGCGACGTACGGGTCGGAATGGTTCCGCGACCTCGTCGAGGAACAGATTGAACGACTCGACGTGCTCGCTGGGCAGGCGACGGCGGAAGAACGCTTTCGGTATCAACAGTTGTTCTTGAAGAGTTGTTATTATGAACATGCGTTTTGGGAGATGGCGTGGACGCTCGAGTCGTGGGATTTACCGGCGGGGGTGACACGATGAAGCGCGACTTATGGGACAAAGTCAGAGCCGAACGGCCACTCATCCACAACATCACGAATATCGTCGTCGCCAACTTTTCAGCGAACGGGTTGCTCGCCATCGGGGCGGCCCCGGTCATGGCGTCAGCGGTTGAAGAAGTGGCCGAGATGGCGTCTTTAAGCGATGCGCTCGTGCTCAATATCGGTACACTCGATGCAATGACGGAACGTACGATGATTCGAGCCGGACAGGCGGCGAATCAAGCAGGTAGTCCGATCGTCTTCGATCCGGTTGGTGTCGGGGCGACCTCATTTCGGCGCGACGTCGCCCAGGCGATTCTGCAATCTGTCCGTGCGACGGTCATCCGTGGGAATGCCGGAGAAATCGCCACATTGATTGGTCTCGACGCGGCGGCGCGCGGCGTTGACGCCGGGGAAACGCGGGATGATTTGAATCACATCGCGCGTGAAGCGGCTAAGCGCTACAACTGTGTCGTTGCCGTGACCGGAGAGACGGATATCGTCAGTGACGGGGACGTGACGATTGAAATTAAAGGCGGCACTGGCGCGATGGCCCGGACGACAGGGACCGGTTGTTTACTGAGTGCGGTCGTCGGTGCGTTCCTTGCGGTCGAACGGGATGCGGTTACGGCCACGGCGACAGCGCTAGCCGGTTATGCCCGGTGCGGGGAACTCGCTACCGCTTTGGCCGACGGGCCGGGTGACTTCCCCGTTCACTTCTTGAATGAGCTCGGCAAGATGACGGCGGTCGAGTTGCCGAGTGACCGCATCGAGGTGGTGTCATGATACGGCAGCAAGTGTTGACGATTGCCGGTTCGGATTCGGGCGGTGGCGCTGGCATTCAAGCTGATTTGAAGACGTTTCAAGAGCTCGGTGTGTTCGGGACGAGTGTTTTGACGGCTGTCACGGCCCAAAACACGCGTGGGGTGCATGGGGTCGAGGCGGTGTCACCAGAACTCGTGACGCAACAACTCGATGCAATCGGTTCAGACTTTATGATTGCAGCGTGCAAGACCGGGATGTTGTTCGATGCGGCGCGCATCGAGGTGGTCGCTGACGGGGTGCGGCGTCACACATTCAATCGGCTCGTCGTTGACCCGGTCATGATTGCGAAAGGCGGGGCCTCGCTGCTTCAGGATTCGGCGGTCCAGGCGCTCAAGACATCCCTCTTGCCGCTCGCGACCGTCGTCACACCGAACGTGCCGGAAGCGGAAGTGTTGACGGGCATGACGATTCGGACGTTTGAAGACAGCATCGAAGCAGCAGAACGGATGTTAGCGTACGGTGTCCGTGCCGTTATTTTAAAAGGGGGACATCTCGATGGCGCAACTGCGGACGATTTGGTCATGACGGCGTCAGAGGCGTTCCTCCTGTCGGCCCCGCGCATCCAGACGAGTGACACGCATGGCACCGGTTGTACGTTCTCGGCAGCGCTCACGGCGGAACTGGCCAAAGGCCATTCTATCCTCGAGGCGACGGTGACCGCCAAGCGATTCATTCAAAGTGCCATCACGCATGGACTCGATATCGGTGCCGGACATGGACCGACGAATCACTGGGCGTATGCGACACATGGAGAGGCAGGTGTGACGCTTGAATCCATCACAACGAACCATCGCTGAGCAGTTGCGGCTCTACTTTATTTGCGGAACCGCGAACGCGGAAGACATGCTCCAGACGGTGGAAACGGCACTTCAATGTGGCGTGACATGTTTTCAATTTCGTGAAAAAGGTAAACATGCACTGTATGGGGATAAAAAAGAAGCGATGGCGAGAGCGTTGCAAACACTCTGCCGCTCATACGATGTTCCGTTCATCATCAATGATGACGTCGAACTAGCAGAGCGCATCGATGCCGACGGCGTGCATATCGGACAGGATGATGCCGAGGCCGCACGCGTTCGTAAGCGAATCGGCCCGAACAAATGGCTTGGTGTCTCGGTGCACACGCTCGAAGAAGTAGCGGCGGCCATCGAGCATGCGGATTATGTGGGCATCGGTCCGGTCTACCCGACGAATTCGAAAGAAGACGCCGGGGCAGTGAACGGGACGGTGCTCATCCGCCAAGTTCGAGCCTTGTATAGAGAGCTGCCAATCGTGGGGATTGGCGGCATCTCACCGGAACACGTTTCGATGATTCGGAACGACGGGGCGGACGGCGTCGCCGTCATCTCGGCCATCGCTTCTGCACCGGATGTGGCCATGGCCACACGGCGTTTCGCTTGTCTCTGAATTCAACTTGAGGAGGAAGACAGATGAACGTATTTGTAATAGGCGCGAATGGACAGATTGGAAAACAGCTCGTCGAACGATTGCACGAGGAAGGGAAGCATCAAGTCACGGCGATGGTGCGGAAACAAGAGCAACTCGACGACTTTACATCGAAAGGCTATCAAGCCGTATTAGGCGACCTCGAAGGTGACGTGTCGTCACTTGAACAGGCGATGTCTGGGATGGACGTGGTCATCTTTGCGGCCGGTTCGGGCGGTAGTACCGGAGCCGACAAGACGCTGTTAATCGATCTTGACGGCGCGGCGAAAAGTGTCGAGGCGGCTCAGGCGAACGGGAATGTAAAACAGTTCGTCATGGTCAGCGCCTTGAAGGCGGAAGATCGTTCGGCATGGCCGGAAGAGATGAAACCATACTATGTCGCGAAGCATCATGCCGATCGTTTGCTCGAGGAGAGCGGACTGACGTATACGATCGTTCGTCCGGGCGCCCTCACGGACGACGCTGGCACGGGCAAAGTGAAGACGGGCGACGTCTCAACGGGTGAGATTCCACGTGCAGACGTGGCGGCCTTCTTGGCCCACCTCATCGGTCATGACGCGGCCTACAATCAAGCGATTGACCTCGTCAAAGGCGACACGGCAATCGAAGACACGTTATAAAAAGAGATGACGACTGCGAGCGGACTTGGTTCCGCTCGCTTTTTGTATGGATGTGTCCGCGCACTCGAGAAAGGATTCGCTTCGACCGATAGAGAAAGTAAGAGATGGATTTGTTTGAAGAAAGGGGTCTATCCGTGACCACACTATTTCTCTATATGGCCGTTTATTTACTTCCGGCTTTCTTATTGAGCCACCTTGCCCTTGATGTTTTGCTCCGGAACCCTCGCCAAGTCGAGCATCGACTGCTCAGCCTGTTCGTATTTGGCTACGCGATGTTGTTCTTGGCCGAGTTTGGACGACATCTGTCCCCAATTGAAGCCAGTCCCGCCTTCGTCACCTATTGGTTCGGCAACGCTGGCATTTTGATTTTTGTGTGTTCCGTCCACTTCATCGTCAAAGTGACGGGAGTCGGGGCGAAACTGCCGAAATGGATGTATCCGTATGTCATCTATTTGCCGCTCGTGCCGGTCGCGTTGACGTTCATCCGCCAAGAGAACATTTTGAACAGTCAGCGGTTCGACCAAGTCGGCGTCTGGATTTATCCTGAGTTCAACGCATCGTATTTGACGACGATGACCGTCGGCAACGTGTTCCATTTTCTCATCATCCTGTTACTCGTCTATGCACTCAAACGCGCCGATCGGACCGAGCATCAACGTGTCCTGCGCATGCTCATTTGGACCGCTGTCGCCGTCCTCATCTGGGACATCGTCTTCGGCTATTTCCAGTTCCGTGGCATCATGCCACCGTATGCGTATATGTATGGGGGCCTCGTCTGGACGGTCGCCCTCGTCGTGGCGATGAACCGACTCGATTTCCTCGCGTCTTATGCGAAACGATACGGTACCCTCTACAACTTGAATCCATCGGCAATTCTCCTCGTCGACGACACCGGTCGCATCGAGAGTGCGAACCCGGCTGCGCGTATGTTGTTCCATACCGTCCGAGTCGTCAATGAGCGTTTCATCGATTTATTGCCCGAGAAAAAGCGGGACGAATGGTGTGAACACTACGCTCAACATTTTAATGCGCAAAAGAAGTTTCTCGAGTTCGAGACGAAGATTCAGACAAAATCAGGACAAGAGCGGTACGTCGTCATCGACGGGGACTTCGTCTATATCGACCAGAAGATTCATGGCATGATTTTGATTCGGGACGTCCATACGTTCAAAGAAGCCGAGCAATCGATTCGCTTCTTCGCCTATCACGACCCGCTCACGAAACTCGCGAACCGTCGCGCGTTTTATGAACAGGCCGATCAGGCGTTACTGCAAGCGGATACGCTCGCGCTCGTCATTCTCGACCTCGATGGTTTTAAAGGTATCAATGATACGTACGGCCACCAGGTCGGTGATGATTTCCTCGTTCATCTCGGTGTCCTGCTCGAAACGGTGACGCCGGAAACGGGTCTCGCCTCGCGGGTTGGCGGTGATGAGTTTTATATGTATTTGACGGATGTCGAAGCAGACGAGATCGTCGCGTTCGTCGAACGATTGCAATCCGAATTGGCCGAGCGGCCGTTCCGACTCGGACGGGAGACGATTCCGATTCGAGCGAGCATCGGGGTCAGCGTCGCACCGGGTCAAGGGTCAGATTTAGACACGCTTATTCACAAAGCCGATCAGGCGATGTATCAAATCAAGCAACACGGTAAAAACGACTATGCGATTTATGACGAGGTGTTACACGGACCGAAATAACGGGAACGAGAATGAAGATGGTACCTTGATAGAGGAGGAGACGATATGACTGAAAAACCGTTAGTGACGATGCGCGCCGAAGGGGAAGCGACGAGTGTGAAGACGACGGTGCACGTGCGTGACCTCGAGCCGTTCGTCGTCGATGAGCCGGAACGTCTCGGCGGAACGGACGCCGGTCCGAATCCGCTCGAATATTTGCTCGGGGCGTTGTCGTCGTGTACGACAATCATGATTGCCTACGTGGCGCAAGATCAAGATTTCAACTACGACGGAGTGACGTTCGTAACTGAAGGAACGCTCGACCCGCGCGGCTTCCAAGGCGTTGAAGGAGTACGGACGTATTTTGAGAAAGTACACGTCAACATCGTCCTCGATACGACCGAATCGGATGAACGGATTGCGGCGCTCCAGAAAGGCGTCGAAGCTCGTTGTCCGATCCATAATTTGATGCATGCGGCCGACGTCGACATCACGGCGACGTGGACACGGAAGTGAGGATGGGGCGACCCATCCTTTTTTTGATGCAGACAGGAATGTTTGCCGACGAGCACGAACAAAAAGAGACATGAGAAAGGAGGCTGTCATGGATATTCGCTCGATGACGCGACAAGACGCCCACGCGATTCAAGCGTGGACGTATGAGTCGCCATATGACTTTTATAATCAAGAAGCTTCAGCGGAAGGGCTGGATGAACTGATGGCCTATCAGGCCGTCCATGACGGTACACTGATCGGTTTTTACTGTCTCGGCCGATACGCACAAGTGCCGAACGATACATATGTCTACGATGACACATACATCGACCTCGGGCTCGGCATGCATCCGGACCGAACGGGGAAGGGAAACGGCCGTACGTTCGTCCAGTTGGTGATGCAAGAAGCGGCGCGCGAAGGCAAACCGCTCCGGTTGACGGTGGCCGCGTTCAACGAGCGGGCGATCCATCTCTATGAGCGGCTAGGATTTCAACAGGTCACTTCGTTTGAAAAAGGGTCGACCCGTTTTCTCGTCATGACCCGGTAATCATCCGTACTGTTTCTGGTGGGCTTTCTTTCGCTTCAAATAGTCTTCATCTGCTCGAAGTTGGTCCCATCGTTCCTTGAAGATGCGGGCCGATTCCGCCTTTTCTTCATCGATTTGTCGGTCGTGGATGTCGCCGTCGTCCTTATATTTTCGTCCGCCTTTATAGTTGGCGTAACGTCTCGCCCGGGTATAGCCCATCTGGATGAATTTGCGGGCCATATCCATTCCGACGAAATCATCGTTGGCCCGGTATTTTTCGAACAGCTCCATAATCTCATCAGCGGACTGTTTGGCGATGTCTGGCGTCTTGAAACGCCAATGGGGGAGAATCTCACTTTTATACGGTTCGACGAGTAGGACGCCTTGTTCACCTCGTCCGACTCGATACAGCTCCGGTTGTTTACGGAAATCAATCGTTTCAAAATCTAAATCATAATCAAACGGCATCGTCATCCCTCCTCATGGACTCATTCCCGGAACGAATCCGAGGGAAACGACAGAAAGGAAGAACAAGATGATTCAACTTGATACAGACCGGCTCCAGTTGCGGGCGTTTCAACTCGAGGACGCTGAACAGATGTTTCGATACGCGCAAGACGAGCGGGTCGGACCAAAAGCAGGATGGGCGCCGCACCAATCGGTCGAGGAGACGCGTGACGTCATCCGGCTGTTCCAACAAGACCAAGACGTCTGGGCCATCACGTTAAAAGAGACGGGTGAAATCATCGGCAGTCTCGGGTTGCACGACCGCCGGCCGGACCCTGAGATTCAACATGACCGGCAACGCGAGATCGGGTATGTCCTCAGCCCGGACCATTGGGGGCAAGGGTACATCCCGGAGGCCGTTCATGAAGTGATGCGTCACGGTTTTGACGACCTCGACCTCGAGCGCATCTGGTGCGGTCATTTCGACTTCAACGACCAGTCGCGCCGTGTCGTCGAAAAGACAGGATTCACATACGTGTTCACGACATCCCAACAGTTGACGCGCTTAGATGGGCGCACTGTGCAGAGCCTCATCTACGTCGTGACGAAAGACGAGTATGAGGAACGCCGGGCTCAATGATGAGCCCGACGTTTTTTTGATGCCGGAAAATTAACACTTGATATGTAACCGGTTACACATTATGATGTGTTTGTAAGCGTTACCAAAAGGAGGGGACGAGATGGCAACAATCAAACAAGTGGCCAAACGGGCGAACGTTTCTGTCGCAACCGTGTCTCGTGTCATGAACAATAACGGCTATGTGAGCGCTGAAGCGAGGGAAGCCGTGGAACGGGCCATCGCCGAGCTCGAATACGCCCCAAACCGGGTGGCTCGTTCGTTATTCACCAAAACGTCCGGGCTAATCGGATTGATTATGCCAGACATCACCAACCCGTTCTTCCCGCAGTTGGCCCGCGCGATTGAAGACGTGGCCAATCAACACGGCTATCAAGTCGTCTTGTGCAACACGGACGAGCAACTGGCGAAAGAACAGTCGTACTTGGTCGCGCTTCAGACGATGCATGTCGACGGTCTGATCATCACGACGAACCATTCAGACAACCCGAACTACGAAAAGTTAGAGTTGCCGATGGTCGCGCTCGACCGAATCGTCAAGTCTGGCATTGACGCCGTCATCTCAGACGGGTATGAAGGCGGTCGCCTGGCGGCGGAGACGCTGTTGAATTGTGGTGCGACAAGGCTCGCTCATATCGGCGGACCTGAACAGCTGCAGACGGTGAAGCGACGGACGGATGGGTTCCTTGACGTCGCGGGAGATCGTCTCGTCGGCATGACGCATTCGAGTTTCACGTTCAAAGAAGCGCTCACGGCGGCGCAAACGCTGTTTGATGAGCATTGGCCGTTCGATGGATTGTTCGCCGCCAATGACGTCATCGCGGCCGCGGTGTTGCAGGAAGCGGTGCGTCGGAATGTGCGTGTGCCGCAAGATTTGCAAGTCATCGGCTACGATGGCATCGAGCTCGGTGAGATGACATCGCCGCCGCTCACGACGATCTCGCAACCCATCTATGAGATGGGACGACGTGCGACCGAGCGACTCCTTGATTTGATTGAGAAGAAGGAGACCGTTACGAAAGAAATCTTGTTGCCCGTCACGTTGACGGAGCGACAGACGACGATCCGAAAGGGGCATGACACATGAAGCGAATTGTGGTCATCGGTAGTGTATCGATGGATTTAGTGGTCACGACAGACAAACGTCCGCAGGCAGGGGAGACCGTCATCGGACAGGCGTTTCAGACGGTGCCCGGAGGAAAGGGAGCCAACCAAGCGGTCGCCGCCGCTCGACTCGGAGGACGAGTCGAGATGGTCGGATGCGTCGGTTCCGATGAGTTCGGGCAACGTATCCGCCAAAACTTTGAACAGAATGAAGTCGGGACCCAACAGCTGCGGACGATTGACGGCGAAGTGACCGGGACGGCGCATATCGTGCTCGCCGAAGGCGACAACTCGATTGTCGTCGTCCAATCGGCGAACAAACAGGTCGTCTTCACGGAAGCCGAGCTCGAACAGTTGATTGATGACGAGTCGCTCGTCTTGCTCCAGCTCGAGATTCCGATTGCGACGGTCGAACACGTGAGTGCATACTGTCGCGCCCGCCAAATCCCGGTGCTGTTAAATCCGGCTCCGTCACAACCGCTCACGGATGAACTGCTCGAGCATGTGACCTACGTGACGCCCAACGAGCATGAGTGCCGAGATTTGTTCGGAGATGTCTCGCTTGATGAGGTACTGCGCCGCTATCCGAACAAACTGATTGTGACCGAAGGGGTCAACGGTGTCCGCTTCTTTGATGGCGAGACGATTCAGCACGTTCCAGCCATTCAAGCCGATGTCGTCGATACGACGGGGGCAGGGGATACGTTCAACGGGGCCCTCGCAGCCGCCCTGATGGAAGGAAGCGAGTTACGTGAAGCGGTACGCTTCGCTGTCGTCGCTTCAGGATTGAGCGTGGAAGGGTTCGGGGCACAAGGCGGCATGCCGAACCGAAATGACGTCATGAGACGATTGGAGCGAGTGTGATGAAGAAACATGGGATTTTGAATAGCCATTTGACCAAAATCTTTGCGGACTTGGGTCATACGGACACGGTCGTCATCGCGGACTGTGGACTACCGATTCCAAACGGCGTGGCGCGAGTCGATTTGGCGCTTCGTCTCGGTGAACCGTCGTTCCTCGATGTATTAGATGCGGTCGAGGCGGACATGGTCATCGAACAGATTACCGTAGCCGATGAGGTGTTCACGGAGAACGAGCCGATCGCAAAAGCGTTGACCGATCGATTTGACACGGTTAAAACTTGTTCACATGAAGCGTTCAAGCGTGAGGTCGAACAGGCGAAAGTCGTCATCCGGACAGGGGAAGCGACTCCGTATGCGAACGTCATTTTACATGCCGGCGTCATATTTTAAGGAGGGGTTCGATGCACATCCAGTTGAAGCGCATCCATAAGTCGTTTGGTCCGGTCAGTGTATTGAAAGGCGTCGACTTCGAATTGTTACCCGGCGAAATTCATGCGTTGATGGGAGAAAACGGGGCCGGTAAATCGACACTCATGAAAGTGATGACCGGGCTGCATCCGCTCGATGAAGGGGAAGTCGTCATCGATGGAGCTGTTCGGCAGTTCAAACATCCAAAAGAAGCCGAGCGAGCCGGTATCGCGTTCATCCATCAAGAGTTGAACATACTACCGGAGCTGACCGTGATGGAAAACTTGTTTCTCGGACGGGAATTGACCGGTCCGTTCGGTGTCATCAAGCAGCAAGAGATGAAGCGTCGGGCGAGGGAGTATTTGGCCGAGTTGAACGTGTTCATGGAAGTCGATCAGCTTGCCAAACAATTATCTGTCGGACAACAGCAGATGATTGAGATCGCCAAAGCGCTCATGACGGATGCGAAAGTCATCGTCATGGACGAACCAACCGCCGCACTCACCGACCGCGAGATTCGAGCGCTGTTCTCGGTATCTCGGGCATTACGTGACCAAGGCGTGTCGATCATCTATATCTCGCACCGGATGGAAGAGATTTTTGAACTATGCGACCGCATCACGGTCCTCCGCGACGGTGTGTCGATTGGGACACACCGCATCAATGAGACATCGTTCGAAGAAATCGTTAAAGAGATGGTCGGGCGAGAGATTGGGGAACGCTATCCGGATCGGAACGCTACGATTGGTGACGTCGTACTTGAAGTCGATGGATTGATAGGTAACCGGTTCCACAATGTCTCGTTTGATGTCCGGGCCGGTGAAATTGTCGGTTTCTCGGGACTCATGGGAGCTGGACGCACCGAAGTGATGCGTGCCTTATTCGGAGCCGACCGAGCCAAAGCAGGCATCGTCAAGCTGAACGGAACCGAAATCCGAATCAAGCAACCGGCCGACGCCATCCGACACGGTATCGCCTTCTTGACGGAAGACCGAAAAGGCGAAGGGTTATTGCTCGATTTCACGTTACGTGAGAACTTATCGCTGCCGACGCTCGAGAAACGAGCGAAGGGGACCATCATCTCAAGGCAAGCGGAAGAACAGTTCGCGGACGGTTATTTGAAAAAGCTGCGCGTCAAACATCATTCGATGGAGCAGAAAGTGAAGTCGCTCTCGGGCGGGAATCAACAAAAAATCGTCCTCGGCAAATGGCTCGGCGCCGAGCCGGACGTCTTGATTCTTGATGAACCGACGCGTGGTGTCGATGTCGGGGCGAAAAAAGAGATTTATACAATCATGAGTGAGCTTGCTGAGTCGGGCGTCGCCATCATCATGGTGTCGTCGGATTTACCCGAGGTACTCGGGATGAGCGATCGGATTGTCGTCATGCGAGAAGGTGTCGTCACCGGAACGTTGGCAAAAGACGAGGCGACGCAAGAAAAAGTCATGACATATGCGACAGGAGGACAATGATATGGAATTGAAAGCAGCGACTGCATTAGGTCGACCGCAAAAGCTCGGTTGGGGACAAAAACTCGGACCGTTATTCGGATTGCTCGCCATCATCGTTGTGGTGACAGCGCTCGAACCAGGTTTTCTCTCGTTGAACAACATCTTTAACGTCCTACGCCAAGTGTCCATCAACGCCTTGATTGCGTTCGGGATGACGTTCGTCATTTTGACAGGCGGTATCGACTTATCGGTTGGTTCGATTCTCGCCTTGTCTTCGGCGTTCGTCGCCGGCATGATGGTCGATGGACAACATGCGGTCATGGCCATCGCCCTCGGATTGATCGCCGGTGCTGTGCTCGGTGCGTTCAACGGCGCCGTCATCACATACGGGAAAGTCGCACCGTTCATTGCGACGCTCGCGACGATGACGATTTACCGGGGGTTGACGCTCGTCTATACGGACGGTCGTCCGATTACCGGGTTAGGCGACTCGACGTGGTTCGAACTGCTCGGACGCGGTTACTTCTGGATCATCCCGGTGCCAGCCGTGACGATGTTAATCGCTTTCGGTGTGTTGTACTTCATTTTGAAAAAGACGACGTTCGGTCGTCATACGTACGCGATTGGCGGCAACGAGGAAGCCGCCAAACTGATGGGCATCGGGGTCAATAAAGTCAAAGTCTTGATTTACTCGTTGTCGGGTACGTTAGCGGCGCTCGCCGGCATCATTTTAACATCGCGTCTCAACTCGGCCCAACCGACGGCCGGGACGTCTTATGAACTTGACGCCATCGCAGCGGTCGTTCTCGGGGGAACGAGTCTTGCGGGTGGACGAGGCTGGATTGTCGGGACGCTCATTGGGGCGCTCATTATCGGAACGTTGAACAACGGCTTGAACCTTCTTGGCGTCTCATCGTTCTTCCAACTTGTCGTGAAAGGTGCCGTCATTTTGTTCGCGGTATTACTTGATCGGAAACAAAACGCTTAATCATCGAAAGGGGAAAACAGAAGATGAAAAAATGGACAGCTTGGCTACTCGTATTGACAATGGTCGTCATGGCAGCTTGTTCGACGGAACAACCGGGGACAAGTTCGGAGCAAGAGACAAAAGACGGGGACTTCAAAATCGGGCTCTCGATTTCGACACTAAACAACCCGTTCTTCGTCGCGTTGAAAGACGGTGCGGAAGAGCAAGCAACTGAACTAGATGCGACACTTACGGTGGCCGATGCGCAAAATGATGCAGCCAAACAAGTGAGCGACGTCGAAGACATGATTCAAAAAGGGATGGACTTGATTCTCATCAACCCGACGGATTCGGAAGCAGTCGGTGCAGCCGTTCAAAGTGCGAACGATGCGGGCATCCCGGTCATCACAGTCGACCGTAACGCCGAGTCAGGCGACGTGGTCGCGCACGTGGCGTCAGATAACGTCGCTGGTGGGAAGCTCGCAGGTGAATATATGGTCGAACTCGTCGGTGAAGGCGGGAAAGTCGTCGAGCTCGAAGGCATTCCAGGAGCGTCAGCCACGCGTGACCGTGGTCAAGGGTTCAACGAAGCGATTGACGGAAAACTTGACGTCGTTGCCAAACAGTCGGCTAACTTTGACCGGGCCCAAGGGTTGACGGTCATGGAGAACATCCTACAAGACAATAAAGACATCGTCGCGGTATTCGCTCATAACGATGAGATGGCGCTCGGTGCCGTTCAAGCGTTGAACAGTGCTGGCTTGAACGATGTCAAAGTCATCGGCTTTGATGCGACGGATGATGCCGTCAAGGCGGTCGAAGACGGAACGATGGCCGCGACGGTCGCGCAGAAACCGACGGAGATTGGAAAACTCGGTGTCGAGGCTGCTGTGAACCATTTAAAAGGGGAGACAGTGGAAGAGAACATCCCGGTCGACCTCGAATTGATTAAATAATATGAACAGCCGACGCATTCGAGGTGCGTCGGCTGTTTTTATGCTTGTTTAATGGGTTGGAGTGCTTGAACGACTTCGTCTTTGATCGTGACGCCGCTCGCTTCGAGTTCAGCGATTTTATCGGCGAACTGCGGCAAGTACGCTTTGTGGGCGATGAGCAGTTCATCGAGCACCCGTTTCGCGGTCTCGCCGCTCGGGATGAGCGGATTGATGATGAACGCTTGAAGGGCGAGTCCGTAGTCACCGGTCACGGCCGCTTCTTCGACGCACAGCTCCATGTTCTTCATAACTTGGAGCCATCCTTTTTCAGCGGGGGCGAGCGCGCCGAACGCGATTGGTTTCGCACCGGTCGCACCGATATAGGCCGATACTTCGACGACATCGTCCGGGGCGAGGTCAGGGACGGCCCCGTTGTTCTTCGTCGAGACGACGATATGTGTGTTCTTATTGGCGTAAATCGAGGCGATCGTCTCACACGCCGCATCCGAGTAGTGGGCACCGCCGCGTTTAGACAGTTGCTCCGGTTTATGGTCGAGGTTCGGGTCTTTATAGAGCTCGAACAGCTCGGCTTCCGTCTGCTTCACTTGCTCAGCCCGCGTGCCGACGGACGGGTCCCGATATTCCTCGAGCATGTGGGCGAGCATCTCTTCGGCACGATAGTAGTATCGGTGATAGCCGCAAGGAATCAAATTCATCTGTTGCAGTTGTTCTTGGAAGAACGGCATGTCATGAATATTGGCGGGGATGCCGGAATCACCATCATACATCTTGTCGATGATGTCGCGTGTCACGTCTTGACCATGGACGTCATGAACCCGGTGCCAGTGGAAGTGGTTCAATCCGGCGAACGAGTAAATCAATTCTTCCGGTTTCTTGCCGATTAGTTCCGGTTCTGCCATCATCGCATTGACCGGCACGTTGCACAGGCCGATGACTTTGTCCCATTTGCCGTAACGGATGACCGCATCGGTCACCATTCCGCTCGGATTCGTGAAGTTGACGAGCCAGGCGTCCGGACAGAGCTGTTTCATGTCTTCGACGATATCAAGGATGACCGGAATGGTACGGAACGCCTTCAAGATGCCGCCGGCCCCGTTCGTCTCTTGGCCGACCATACCGTACGAGAGCGGGATTCGTTCGTCTTTGATTCGGGCGTCGAGCAAACCGACACGGAACTGGGTCGTGACGAAGTCGGCGTCTTGTAACGCTTCTCGACGGTCGAGCGTCAAGTGGACTTTGACGTCATAAGGGGATGCGTCCCACATCCGCTGCGCCATCTGTCCGACGATGTCGAGTTTGTCTTGGCCGGCTTCGATATCGACGAGCCAAATCTCACGGATGGGTAACTCTTCGTAACGCTTGATGAACCCTTCCATCAATTCTGGTGTGTAGCTGCTGCCGCCCCCGATGGTGACGAGCTTGATTCCGGTTGTCATTTCAATCTCCTCCTCATTTGTTCACAAAAAAAGTTCTGGATGTGTAAATATATTTGCTGGCTGAATACAACTCCTCATGTCCATTTCAGTATAAAATAAAGAAAAATGAACACAATAGATTTACAGACAACTCCGAAAGCGTTTACAAAATAAAACACATATATACTTATTTTTGTGAATTCAATTTACGAGAGGAGACCGGACATGCTATTGACCGAGAAAATGAAACAAGACCTGTTCTCTAAATCGGAACGGACCGTCATCGACTATTTGTTCGCCGAACGGGAGCGAATCCACGACAAGACGATGAAACAAATCGCCGAGGTGACGTATACACACCCGTCGATATTAAGTCGTATCGCCATGAAATTGGAGTTTGCGGGTTGGCTCGAGTTGAAGGAACAGTTTTTGGAAGAAATCGAGTATTTAAATCGTCACTTCTCGGATATCGATGCCAATGAGCCATTCTCACCCAAGGACAACTTGATGGTCGTGGCGAACAAGCTGGCGGCGCTCAAGCAGATGACGATTGAGGATACGCTGTCGTTGCTCGATCACGAGGCGTTCGAGCAGGCCGTAACGATGTTATGTGAGGCGCGGCACATTAAAGTCTTTTCTGTCATCCATAATTTGTTGCTCTGTCACGACTTCAAGTCAAAGATGAACCGAATCGGCAAGCAAGTCAGTCTCTGCGAATTCGACGCCGAGTTCGAAGCGGCCAACTCGGACGAAACGACGTGCGCGCTCCTGATTTCCTATACGGGGGAAAGTGATTATACGGTCGGGCTTATTCCTTACTTAAAGAAACAACGTGTGCCGGTGCTCGCCTTAACGAGTCTCGGAGAGAACGCGATCTCGCATCAGGCCGACTGCACGCTCCGTTTGACGACCCGTGAGCGCCTCTACTCGAAAATTGGGAGCTTCACGACGAACGATTCGATTCATTGTCTGCTCGACCTGTTGTACGCTGGTGTGTTCTCGACAGACTATGAGGCGAACATGGCTTACAAAGTGCAAATCTCGAAACGGTTTGATCATCGTAAAAGTTCGAGTGAAGTCATGCAGGAAGAGTGAAAACACCCCTTCAAGCGAAGGGGTGTTTGTTCAATCGAGCGAACGCAAGAGCGCGCGCACCGGACTGCCATCTCCTTTGACGATCGGGAGCGGCACGGCGTTCAATTCGTAATCACCAGGGGCGATATGGTCGAGGACGAGTCCTTCGAGAATATGGACCCCGTTCCGGGCGAGTGCATGATGCGCCGCCATCTCTTTACTGTCGATCGCGTCGACCGACGGCAGATCGAGACCGATCAAGTAAATCCCAAGTTCGCCAAGCCGGTCGGCGAGTGAAGGTGTGAGTTCAGGGATATGGCTCGGGAACTCCTGCTTATTCGGCCAGCCGTCCGTCTTTAAAATCAATCGTTCGACGCCGGTCAAGTCAAAGCCGTCCAAGTCTGTCGCCTCGATCCGTTCGCGGCCAGGGAGATGGATGACTCGGGCCGGGCCGATATAGAGACCGGGATCAAGGTCGATGACGCGCTGTCCGGCGTCGTCGAAATGGAACGGGGCATCGATGTGCGTGCCTGTATGCAGGCTCATCGTCACTTTCCCGACGTTGACCGAACCGCTGTCGGCCATCGGCCAAGCGATTTCGTAACGGAACGCCGTGTCACCTGGCCATGTCGTGATGGAATCTTCGAGCGGTTGCGAAACATCAATCCATGTCATCGTGTTCGTCCTCCTCACAGTTTTGTCCGGACGGTCCAAAGTTCAGGGAAGAAGCGATGGTCGAGGACGCGTCGCAAATAGTTGACGCCGGACGATCCACCCGTCCCCATCTTTTGACCGATAATTCGCTCGACCGTGCTCATATGGTTGAAGCGCCACATCTGTTGCTGGCTGCCGATATCGAGCAGTTTCTCTCCGAGCTCATACAAGTCCCAATACTTGTCCACGTCCCGGTACACCTCGGCCCAAGCCGTTTCGACGCTTTCGTTCCATTCCCAGTCTTTCGTGACGTCACGGTTGAGCACGGCGTCATCGATGGCGAGACCACGGCGATGCATTTCGCGGACGGTCATGTCATAGATGCTCGGTGCCTGTAGCGACGACTCGAGAAGCGGATACAATTTCTCGTCATGGGCGTACACGCTGAGTGTGCGCGCGTTCTTAAAGCCGAGCGCGAACTCGATTTGGCGGTTCTGATACGATTGGAAACCAGAAGACGAACCGAGCTTGTCCCGGAACTCCAAATATTCAGCCGGGGTCAACGTCGCGAGGACGCTCCACGACTGGATGAGCTGTTGTTGAATCTTCGAGACGCGGGCGAGCATCTTGAACGAACGCTCGAGCTCTCCCGTCTCGATGGCGGTCACGGCTGCCGTCAGTTCATGCAAAATCAATTTCATCCAGAGCTCACTCGTCTGATGGATGATGATGAACAGCATCTCGTCATGATGGTCCGATAAGCGGTGCTGACTCGATAAAATCGGGTCGAGTTGTAAATAGTCACCGTATGACATGTCTTTTGAAAAGTCTGTCTGAATCGATTGCTCGACTTTATGTTCAATCCGTTCACTCATATCGATTCTCCTTAGGCCACGACTTCGCGGACGTTCTCGAACGCCTCGTATTCTTTGTTTTCCATAATTGTCTGTAACGTCATCACGACATCATACACATCGGTGAACGTGTTGTAGAGCGCGACCGGTGCGAGTCGGATGATGTTCGGGGCCCGGAAATCCGGAATGACGCGATGCTGTTTGAGCGCTTTACAGATGCGGGCCGCCTCCGGATGCTCGAGGCTCAAATGGGCACCGCGTTGCGTCTCGTTGCGCGGGCTGCCGATGACGAATCCGTATGGGGCGAGCACCTCATCAATTAATGCAGTCATATACGTCGTCAAAGCGAGTGATTTCTCACGGATGGCGTCCATCCCGACCTCGTTGAACATCTCGAGGGCACCAAGTTGCGGGGCCAGGCTCAAGACGTGCGGTGTCCCGATTTGGAACGCTCCGGCGTCATCGGCCGGCGTCATCGTGTGATCCATATCGAACTGTTTATCTTTGCGTGAACCGAACCAACCGGCCAGGCCAGGTGTCGTCCCGAAATGACGTTCATGGACGAACAGGCCGCCGACACTGCCCGGTCCGCCGTTCAAATGTTTATAGTTGCACCAGTAGGCAAAATCGACGCCCCAGTCGTGGAATGCGTGCGGGATGGCGCCGACCGAATGGCAGGCGTCAAAGCCGATCAAGATATCCCGTTCATGCGCCGCCTTGGCGAGACGGGCCATATCGAGAATTTGTCCGCTGCGATAGAGGACGGTCGGCAAGACGATCAAGGCGATCTCGTCCGTCATCGCTGCGATGATGTCTTCTTCCTTCAAATAGCGTCCGTCCAGGCTCGAGACTTGAACCAAATGTTCGCTCGGGTCGAGTCCACGGAGCTCGAGTTGACTCTTCAAGGCGTAGATGTCAGATGGGAAGGTGAGCGTGTCGGCTAAAATCTTCGTCCGCTTGCCTTCGGGTTTAAAGAATGAGGCGACGAGTTGGTGCAAGTTGACCGTCGTCGACCCGGTGACCATCACTTCTTCGGCTCTGGCTCCGACGAGTGGGGCGTTAAGTGCGGCTAATTGTTCCGATAAGTTGAACCAAGGGTGGCGTCCCGACATCCACCCATCAATCCCGAGCTCTTTCCAATCGCTCAGTGATTCGAGTAACGTCCGTTCGGCCCGTTTCGATAACAGGCCGAGCGAGTTACCGTCCATATAAATGCCGTCTTGCGGCAAATAAAATTCTCCCCGGTATGGTGCGAGCGAGTCGCTGGCGTCGCGTGTTTCTGCGTACGCCCGTGTGAAATCTTGAGCCATATCATTTCCCCCTTTGACTTGCGTGTCATGCTGACAAAAGCGTAGCAATCAGGGCATGGCGTGTCAACACGAATGACCGCAGTTCGGGCATGGTTCGCACGTGCTTCTCGCGCGTGTATATGTGATGATGAAATGGAGAGAGTCAATCTGAGGGAATTGGGTGATCAGACCCACGTGAAAGGAGAAGAGGACATGAAACTAATTGCCATCGATTTAGACGGGACGCTATTATCTCGGACAGGTGTCATCACGGAGGCGAACCAAGAGGCAATTCGCCGGCGTCAGGCCAAAGGGGATTTAGTCTCGATTTCTTCCGGACGTTCGATTCATGATATTGAGGAGCTGTTGAAGCGGAGCGATTTGTCGTGCCCGATTTTGTCAGGGAACGGCGCAATCGCCTTCTATGAAAATGAGCGGATTTATTACCATGCGCTCCCGAAAGATGTCGTGCAAGAGTTGTGGGATGTGGCCCACGAGCACGGAGCGTACGTTGAATTCTATACGAACGCCGGAGTGAAAGTGCTCCGATCGGGCACCGATTTGTTGAAGGGTGAGTTGGACGAGGTGTTGCCACATGATCAATCGTTCACACGAGAGTGGGGCGAGCGGGAGATCGAGATTCAAAACGAACAATTCGGGTTGACATACGTCGATGCGATTGAGGACATCGACTTCGAGGCCGACGAAGTGTATAAAGTGTTCGTCTATTCGTTCGACCGGCGCAAGCTGCATGAGCTCCGGAAATTGTATGAACCACGGACAGATATTTTAATCACGACGGCGGGCTGGACGAAGATTGAAATCGGTCATCCGAACGCAAGCAAAGGGATGGCGTTGACGCAGTTAGCGGAGCATCATAACATCCCGCAATCAGACATCGTGGCCATCGGTGACAACTTGAATGATATCTCGATGTTTGAAGTGGCGGAAACACGGATCGCGATGGGGAACGCCGTCGATCCGTTGAAAGACATCAGTACCCATATCACGAAAGATGTCGAAGCGGACGGCGTCGCCTATGCGCTCGACCACTATATCGATAACTAATTTTTGGAGAAATGGTGAACAAGGATTCGTCAATCGATAAAACGGTTAATGTATCTGTGTAGTCCTCATTCAACGTGTTGAGCTGAAAGGGGGCAACGGATGAAACAAAGATTCCATCGTTGTTTAACTGAGGCCGGCTCGGTGAAATGAGAGACATGTTGGATGAAGCATCGGCTGACTAGACGACTCTCCTCGTTCAAGCTGTCGTCCACCTGACCTCGCGTAAGGGGTGAGGGGCAGACAAAAGAGAATCGGTGGGAGACTAGACGTTTAGGCAACTCGGTGTTTCAAAAAAAGGTGGGCCCGATGAGGTTCATGATTGATTTCAACCACATCCGTCAAAACGCAGTCAGAGTCATTGTGGAGACGAGATTCCCGTCAAGGACTTGATTGCTGTTCAGACGAACGTACGCCCCGAAATCACGTTCTGAACCACGTCCGTTTTCTAGTTTATATTCATGTACCGCATGGGACGGTCGGCCGGGGAAATTCTCGGTCGGTTGAAAGTCCGCTATTCTAGAAACGCTCACCGGTAAGCGCCACGTTCGTGGCGCTTTTCTTATGGGGCGAAGGTTGTGACGCGGACCGGTCGTTCGCCGTTCGCTTGACTTGAAACGTATAGGCGGCGTCCGCCCCGTCCGCGGACGTTAAACCGTACACGTACCAGTCTAGGGAGAGGATACCCGTGTCGCCTGAAATGTTATAATGAGTCGCAAGCTGTTGCTGCAAGGCGGGTTAGCTGCTGAATCTTAGTCGAGTAGCAGACGTAGAGGAAAGTTGTAGAGGAGTGAGGGTATGCCAAAGATTTATTGGCTCGGGACGTTCGCGAGCGGAGTGATTCTGACGACGATGGGAGAAGCGGGCGGAGTCCCGCGGATCGTTCCCTATTTTTTGATGGCGCTCGGTGTGACCGGGTTTCTCATTCAATCTTGGTTCGAACAAAAACGACGCCGTTAAGCCGGCGTCGTTTTTCATTACATCGATTCTAGGAGTTGGTCAAGCAACGTGTCGATGTCAGACTGGAGGACATCGGCCTGGTGTTGCAACGTCATCAGCTCGGTGAGGTCGTTCGTTTCATTCATTTGATGAAGGAGTTCCTGATGCGCTTCTTCGAGCGCAGACAGACGAGCCTCATCCACCGAGATGTCTCGAGCCTCGACCGCCGTCACGGGCGCTTCTGTTGATTTCGTTTTCTTCGGTACCGCCACGACTGCTTCCGGTTCGTACTGGCGTTTTTCGAGCGCATACGTGACATTTCCCGGGAAACGTGTCGCTGTAACGTCAAGCCAATAGGTGACGGGGAACAGTTTGTTCAAGAAGTAGCGGTCGTGCGAGACGGCGACGAGCGTTCCAGTGAAACGATCGAGCGCGTCTTCAAGCGCTTCGCGTGCTTCGATGTCGAGGTGGTTCGTCGGTTCGTCCAAGACGAGCACGTTCACATCCTCATGCATGAGAATGGCGAGCATGAGCCGCATCTTCTCACCGCCGCTCAAATCTTTGACCGGTTTAAAGACGCTCGCACCATAGAAGAGGAATTGGGCCAACAGTTGACGGGCCTTTCCCTCGTCGACGGCAATCCGGTCGCGGAACGCCTCGATGAGCCGGTGGGAGTCCTCGAAGTCGATGTGTTGGGACAAGTAGCCGATGCGGGCGCGTTCCGCTCGTCTTATCGTACCCGAGGTCGGTTCGAGTTGGCCGAGCAACACTTTCAACAGTGTCGATTTACCGCTCCCGTTTGGACCGACGATGGCGACACGCTCCCCGTGACCGGTGTAGAACGACACATGCTCGAAGACGGTCCGGTCGTAACTCACGGTCACATCGGTCGCCTCGAACACATCGCGGCCGGTCCGTCCGTGCGCTGTGAACTGGATGTCAGGTTGCACGGCTTCGAGGCGAGGGCGCTTGATTGTCTCGATGCGGGCGAGCGCCTTCTCCATCGATTTGGCGCGGCGGTAAAATTTCTCGTTCGGCGGATTGCCCTCGTTCGCCCATTGCCGAAGCTGGCGAATCGTCTCTTTCATCTTCTTGATTTTCTTTTGTTGCTCCGTGTAGGCGTGGAACTGATCGAGCAGCCGTTTTTCTTTTTGCGCAACGAACGCGCTGTAATTGCCGTCGAAGCTTGTCAATTCACCGTCCTCGCACTCGACGATGCGCGTGGCGACCGCATCGAGAAAGACACGGTCGTGCGAGACGAGGAGTAACGTGGACGGACTGTCACGCAGGAACGACTCGAGCCAAGCCATCGCCTCTAAATCGAGGTGGTTCGTCGGTTCATCCAGGATGAGCAGTTCCGGTTCTTGGAGCAATGCCAAGGCGAGGCCGACTTTGGTCCGTTCGCCGCCGCTGAGCGTATCGAACGGTCGGTCCACGAAGCGGGTCAGGCGCAGCCCGTCGATCATCGCGTTCACTTTCGAATCGATGACGTACCCGCCGCCGTTCTCATAGCGCGTCTGCAAGGCACCGTACGTCTCGAGCAGCGCGTCGATGTCGTCATTTGAGGCCATCTGTTCCTCGAGCTGTCGCATCTCGTCACCGAGTCGCGTCAACTCGGCGAACGCGGTGTAGAGCACGTCTCGACCTGACTTACCGGGATGGGCCGGGATTTGGGCCAAATAGCCGATGTGTAACCGTTGCTTGCGATAAATGGTCCCTTCGTCTGGCGAATCGGCACCGACGATGAGACGCAGAAGAGTCGTCTTGCCGCTCCCGTTTCGCCCGACAAGCCCGATTCGTTCGCCGGCGTTCACATGAAGATTGGCATCGGTCAAGACGGCATGGCCGCCAAATTGTTTTTGGATGTGTTGTAACTCGATTAACATGAGTGGTTCCTCCTAAAGTAGAGGCCTATCAAAAAAGCCGAGCGCAAAGAAGCGCTCGGCAAGAGAGAGAGGCGCTTTGTCGTATTTCAGCAATGTCTAAAAAAGGACAGACGGGTCCTGTGATTATGCGACATCGTGAAAAATCGCACGCAAAATGTACAAATGTTCTGTTGACCAATGCGTACGTCCGACAAAGTTCACCTTTCTCCCTCCTTTCTATCATCATTACGCTCATTGTAAGCGATTTCGGTCGACTCGACAACTAGTGAGACAGGAATATTAGGGGGCAATGTCGTATTGTTTAGGCATCAGAGAGGAGAGACGTCATGCGCAAAGAATGGTTAGGTGCTATCAGTTTAACGCTCGCCGCCAGCATTTGGGGCGGGATGTACGTCGTCAGTAAATATGCGCTCGGCTATATCGAACCGTTCACGCTCATCTGGATGCGTTATGCCGTCGCGTTTGTCGTCCTGTTCGCGATGTGGTGGGCGTTCGGGCGCGAGCGAATCGGTCGACGCGACTGGAAATGGATTGCACTCGTCGGTGTCATCGGATACGTCGCCTCGATTTCGTTTCAGTTCATCGGCACGAAACTATCCGACGCCCATACGGGATCGCTCGTCACGGCGGCGACACCGGCGTTCATGGTGATTTTCGCCCGAGTCATCTTGAAAGAGCGGCTCACACCTGTCAAAATCGGGTCACTCCTGTTGGCGACGCTCGGAGTCATCATCGTCGTCGGTTGGCACGTTGAAGGCACGTATTTCATTGGGAGCCTCGTCTTGGTCGGTGCGGCCATCACGTGGGCGCTCATGTCCATCTATGTGAAAATCGCATCCGAGACGATGTCGTCGTTGACGATCACGACGTTCGCCATCGGTATCGCCTTCGTGTTGATGACGCCGCTCATGGGAATGGAAGTGGCCGCATCCGGCTTACCGAATATGACCATGGTGCTGTGGATGAGCGTATTGTATGTCGGCATCATCTCGACAGCCGGGGCGTTCTTCTTTTGGAACAAAGGGCTCGAGCTCATGGATGCGAGCGTCGGGTCATTATTCTTCTTTTTCCAACCCCTCGTCGGGGGTTACCTCGGCTGGCTCGTCCTCGACGAACGACTCGACCGCAACTTCTTTATCGGCGCCGCCTGTATCGTCACGGCCGTCACGTGGTCGACACTCGCCGAGCGACGGCAAAAGCGTGTCCGCGAGACACGTCAAGCTGAGGAGCGCCATATCTTATAACCAAAGACGACCGACCCGCTCTGGGCCGATCGTCTTTTTAAAATCCGTGATGATCGAGTTTGTCTTCGTCGCGCTTCATCTCGAGTTCGAGCCGCTGAATCGCGAGTTTCTCTTGCTCGATTTTGAGTCGAAGTTCTTCTAAACGAGCCTTCCGTGTCTTATTAAATGTATCTGCGGCGATGGACACGACGACGATGACCATAATATAGAAAAAGAAATCCATTTGATACGCCTCCTTTTAGTGTGAGCCGAACAAATCCGTCACCAGCTGTTGTGTGAGGAGCGCCTCACGACCGTCCGTCATGATGGCTGTATCCTCGGTCACTGCCGAGATAAAGTGGTCGATTGCCCCTTGGAAGCCTCGTTGGGTCAGGAGCGTGTCCCATGACCCGAACGTCTTCGTTGAATGGGCGCCGTGCTCGAACCGTTGAAGCGTCACCATCTCATCGACCGTCACGCGCAGTCCGTCGCGGATGGCGCTGAGTCCTTCATGATTCGTCCCGGCTTTACGGTGCATCGACGTCGTGTGCAGTCCGTGCTCGTCTTGCCAGATATGGCGCGCGAAGTGGAGACCGTTCGCCTCGGTCGTCGCGATTTGGCCCGTCACTAAGCGCAACTCGCTTCCGGCGAAGTACCGGAGCGTGTCGACGACATGCAAATAGTCATCGAGCAACGTGAACTGATAGTCATGGCCGCGCAATCCGTCCCCGCGATGCTTGACGAAGTCGAGCGTGTGGAATGGGGCTGCTGCTTTCACGTGCTGATACATCGGGGCGAACCGGCGATTGAAGCCGACCATGAGCTTCCGGTTCTTCTGCTCGGCCAGCTCGACGAGACGTTCCGCCTGTTCGATTGTCGCAGCGAGTGGTTTATCGACATACACATCGACACCGTTTGCGAGCAGATAAGAGACGACGTCGAAATGCGTCTCGGTCGAACTGTGGACGAACGCCGCGTCGACGGCTGCCGCGAGCTCGGGCAGTCCCGTGAATGATTCCATCCGGTGGGCCCGACAGATCGCCTCACGTTTGGCGACGGTCGGGGAATAGGCACCGACGAGTTCGAACGACGTGCTGTTCGTTAAAATCGGTAAGTACGCTTTCTGAGCGATGCCGCCGAGACCGACGACACCAATTTTAGGCTGACGCATATGTACCACTCCTTTTCTATCATCATAACGAAAAAAGAACCGAATGACACGTACGCGCGGTGCGTCAGGTCATTCGGTCCTTGCTTATAGGCTGGCACTGAGCACGATGTCGCCCTCGGGTGCCGTGTTGCCCCGTTCGGGTTCTTTCGTGACAGCAACGGTATCCCAGTCCATCTCTGATTCGGTCGAATCGAGCGTATAGATGACGGTCCCGTTCCCTTTGTCGTCCGTAACGAACGCCCCGGTCGGAATCGGCGAGCCGTCTTTTAACAACCAAACTTGATACACTTCGTTCGCTTCGAGCGCATCGAGTCCGTTCGTCTGGACGATGAGCTGGCGCTGGCCGTCCTGTTCGGCGAGGTAAGCCACGCCTTCCGATTCGCCTTCGAGCGGGACGGTCTCGGTCAAGGCGATTCCGCTCGGGTCATCTTGGTTCAAGAGCAGATAGCCGTTCCCGATCAAGGAGAGCATGAGTGCGGCCGCGAGAGCGAGCGCCCCCCATGGCGTCTTCTGTTTCTTCTTCGTGGCTGTGAACGGTGTGATCGGGGTCGGTTCGTCTTGCTTCGACTCCGTCTCCGTCTTGTCTTCTGCGAACACGTTGTCGAGGATGCGTGCCTTCATCCCGCTTGGCGGTTCAGCCGGTTCAGAGAGGAACGCGACGCCGCCGACGAGGGCCTCGAGTTGTTCGAGCTCTTCTTGACATGTTTGACATGTCGCGAGATGCGCTTCAAACCGGATGCGTTCGTCTTCTGTCAAATGCTGGTTGAAATAATCGATCAATTGGTCACAAGCGTTCATCGTTCCACCTCCTTATCATTCAGATCATGGGATAAATGCCTTCGTAACTGTTTCAACGCTAATCGAATCCTTCCTTTTACAGTACCGAGCGGGATGCCGCACGTATCGGCAATCTTTTGTTGGCTGAGCCCTTGGAAGTACATGAGACGGACGACTTGTTGTTGCTCGGCCGGCAGTTCGGCCATCGCCGTCTCGATTTGGGTCCGCTCTTCTTGCCATTCGACCTCGGTCTCGACGGACGGGGCCGGGGACGGGATGGCTTCCGCGTAGGACTCATCCAGTTGCAGGTCAGGTTTTCGTTTGCGAATCAAGTCGATTGTGACGTGACGGCTCATCGTGAACAGCCACGATTTGAATTTTCCTTTTGTCTCATCATACACGCCGCCACCGCGCCATAGCTTGATGAATACTTCTTGCATCGCTTCTTCGGCGAGGTCGCGGTCTTTCGTCAACTGCATGACGAACGCGTAGAGGATTCGTTCATAGCGGTCATAAAGTGTCTCGAGCGCTTGTTTGTCTTTTTGCCTGACGCGCTCGTACAATTCAATATCAGTCATGGCTTGCTCCTTTACACATAAGGGAATCCCTTGTATTGATCTAACGGATGAAACCGTGAAATGGATGCCTATTTGACGTGACTATTTTGTGAACAGTCAAGATTTTCCCGCGTCTAACGGGAACAACTGGACGCCATCCCTCCGATACGGCGGAACAGGCGTAGATTCAAGGCGCTGAGCAGGCGGTAGGTCACGTAACTGAACAGCGTTGCTGTGAGGAATGTGATGAGAAGCGCAAATCCGTTCGGGAGCCATTGTTGCCAAAATGAATATGTCCGTATGCCGAACAAAAAGGTGAAGACGAGCCCGAACCCGATTACGATTCCGCTATACTGACAGTAGTAGCGGCTTAAACGATTTTTCATGTTGCACGTCCTTTCTCCTTTTACTATACGAGAAGGGGGTATGGCGACACAAGGAGGATGACGATGAAACGATTTACAAAGGAAGGACGGACGCTCATCTGTTTTGATTTCGACGAGACGTACTTCCCGCATGCTTGTTCCGCAAAGCAGTTGGAGCACTTGCGGCAACTCGAAGATTTTCTCGATCATCATTCACATCACTTATCGACGATGTGGGTGACGGGGAGTTCGCTCGAGACGATTATGGAGAAAGTGAAGCGGGCCGAGATGCGTTACTTCCCACATCGAATCGCGGCGAGTCTCGGGACAGAGCTGTATCAAGTGACGGCGTCCGGACAACTGGAGCTTGATCCCGGTTATTCGTCACGGTTTCCCGATGATTTTTCAGACCGCGTCACCCAAGTCGTCGACAGGCTAGGGCGAACACTCACGATTGAACCACAGACGAATCTTGGCACAAGCGGCTGGATGCACAATTATTATTACTTCGGCGAGAGCGCACAGGAGCTCGAGCATATTCGTTCGAGTGCCGGTGACTTCGGAATCGCGGTCAACGTTAGTCGTTGCAACCCGCTCGCCGGGGATCCGGCAGACGCCTACGATATTGATTTCATCCCACGAGGGGCGGGGAAAGTCGCTGCAGTCGACTACGTGTGCGACCGATATACGTTTCAGACCGAGCACGCCTATGCGTTCGGGGACAGTGGGAACGATTTAGGGATGTTGAGGTATGTCGGCAACGGCTATGTACTTGGCAACGGGACCGAAGAAGCCAAACGAGAACATGGTCGTGTCACCGAGGGCATGTATGCGGATGGGATTCTAGAAGTGTTGCATCGAGCGGTGCGGTAGACGGATTTAAGCGCTGGCGACTAGACGTAGCGCTGCGGTCTCCACACGTTCGAACAAATGAGTTTTCAGCCGATGGGTCGTCAAATCGAGCGGCAGACGACGTTTCCAAAGCTCTGTGAACACTTCGGAGAGGACGGCCTCGGCCAAGTCGGCTCGCGTCGTCAAGCGGAGGGCGAGTGAATATAAGATGCGATCATAGCGGTCGTAAAGCAGTTCGAGCGCAGAAGTGTCGCGGTTTAACATGCGTGCGTATAAATCGTGATCGGATATGAATGACATGGTGGACTCCTTCAGAATGAGACTCTCTCGTGGTTGGGTTGCGGGCAAATGACGTAACCTTCTTATTTCACTTATAAGGTGAACGTAAACGGTTACTTTCCGATTCGAGCACATTCAAAAACAGCCAATGTTCCGCTGATGAGCGGAATGTTGGCTGTTTTGTAGTTAAAACGACGTATAACAGTGCGGGCACGTCTGTGTGTTCCCGCCGGACCGTTTGAACGTTTTCTTACAGTTCGGACACGTGACGGTCTCGGTGTCTTGACCGAACAGGCTGCCGCGGTTGAATAAAACATTGCTTAAATTTGGCAAGGCTTTGGCCGCATAAATCATGGAAATGAATAAGACGATGGCCAAAACGGCCAACAGCAAATAGGTCATATCGGGTAAACCCCTTTCGCAAAAGATTCATTTCTTCTAGCATACGGCAAATCGCTCAAACGCACACCTCTAGACTGGAGTTACGAACAAATGTTCGATATAATAAAGGTAACAAAAGGAGGGAAATCAGATGAGGCAAGAGGTCATGCGTTGGATGCGGAACGGACAAGTCGTAGAAATGGTGTATATCGATCGGAACGGGGTCATTTCAAAGCGACGCGTCAAACTGATGAAGCTACAAGGCGATCGACTTGTCGCGTGGGATATACGCAAGAAGGCCCGTCGGACATTTTGTATGGAACGTGTCCTCGCCTGTCTCCCGACGATCGAACGAGATTCAGGACGAGAGGAGGGAATTGGATGACACCACTTCCGAAATGTTCGGCGCCGGCCGAACGGGCGCTCAAGGCCGCCTATATCGATACGCTCGAACAGTTGGCCACGTATACGAAGCAAGAGATTGCGGCCTTACATGGGGTCGGGCCAAGTGTGCTGCGAATCTTGGAAACCGCGCTTCATGAGCAAGGACTTCGGTTCACCGACAGCGAAATACATTCCTAGTCCCGTCCTGGACTAGGAATTTTTTGGTTGGGCGATTGCATTGCACGTAAAAAGGGAAGTAATATATTTGTCATCTCCATTACAGCCTAATATCTAGTACCATGACGATAAGGTTTGCGAACCTAGCGACACCCATGAGAAAGGAAGTACACAGCATGAGGACGAAACGTTTATCCGCCATTCTAGAAAATGAGATGGATGACATCGAACGCGATCCATGGGTGACCGGAATTGAGACAGATTCCAGAAAGGTCAGTCCAGGGAATTTATTTATCTGTATCCGCGGTTATACGGTGGACGGACATGAATTCGCTGAGGATGCCGTCTCCAAAGGAGCGGTTGCTGTCATCTCGGAATACCCGCTTGATCTTGAGGTGCCGAACCTTGTCGTCGCGGACACGAAGCGGACAGCCGGCGTGGTGGCCAGTGCCTTTTATGACCACCCCTCACATCGGATGCGTATTTACGGTGTCACCGGTACGAATGGCAAAACGACGACCGCGACATTGACATATGATTTATTTCGTCTGTCCGGACGGCCGGTCGGGATTGTCAGTACGATTGGAGCACGTTATAGAGATCAAACATTAAAAACACCAAATACGACGCCGGAAGCCGTCGTCTTACATCGTATTTTGGCCGAGATGGCGGATGCCGGCGTGACCGACTGTGTCGTCGAAGTCTCCTCGCATGCAATGATGGAAGGACGTGTCGAAGGTGTCCGGTTTCACGCGGCGGCGTTCACGAACTTGACGCATGACCATTTGGATTACCATCGCTCGATGGATGAGTACGCCCGAGCCAAAGCCCGATTGTTCGAACAAGTCGAGACGACGGACGGGGATGCCATCATTTTAAACGCTGAAGATTCGGCCAGTGACACGATGGCCGCGTTTGCCCCGACTCGTCGGCGCATCATGTACAGCACCCATGCGGACGTACCGGCTGATATTCAAGTCATCTGGCATGACCAGACGGTCGTCATTAAAATGAACGCGCTGACAATTGAGGCTCCGGTCCGCTTCATGGGCGCATTCAATGCCGCTAACTTGGCCGCGGCCATCGGTCTCGTCTCCACATCGGAACTGATGCTGCGATCGATTATCGCCAACGTGCCGGGACTCACGCTTCCGAAAGGTCGGCTCGAACGACTCGATACGGAAGACGCCGAGATTTATCTCGATTATGCCCATACGCCGGACGGCCTCGAGAAGTGTCTGTCGACGCTTCAGCAAGGGGAACGTGAACTCGTTGTCGTGTTGAGTGCGGCGGGCGACCGTGACCCGACCAAACGGGCGGAGATGGGTCGCATCGCGAGTCACTATTCGAACGACTTGATTGTGACGGTGCATGACGTGCGCACGGAAGAACCGAAGCGCATCATCGATGGACTGCTCGCCGGAATCGACGCGAACACGCATTATGTGACGTTCGAGGAACGACGGGACGCCCTGCGCCACGCGGCGCAACAAGCGCTCGACGGCAAACGCATCGTCGTCGTCGGAAAAGGGCATGACCACGTCGAACGCGTCGGCCGAGAGTCGATTCCGTTCAACGAATCAGACATCCTGCTCGATGAATTAAAAAAATTGAAGGGCCAAGAACCGGCCGTTTAACGAAACGATGACAGCTGTCATCGTTTTTTAATGTGTGATTTTTGCAGAAAAAGGTAATAACTATTCATGTAACGCTATCGAAGGAGGAGAACAGACATGTCAGTTTTGTACAAAGAGTTTACAAATGATGAAGAAGTCGTGACCGCCATTCAATCGATGAAAGCGAAAGGGATTGAGGACAAGCACATTTATGTCATCACCCACGACGATGACCGGACCGACCGTGTGGCCGATAACGCCGACGCGAATACGGTGACGGCATCGGACGTCGGCCTGGGGACGGCCGCGAAAAACTTGTTCCGTAAAAAAGGGGACGAGCTCCGAGCCCAGTTCGAACAGCTCGGTTTCTCATCGACCGAAGCCGATCAACTTGAGAAGAAATTAGATCAAGGCAAGGTGATTGTCGTCGTCAAAGACGCACCAGCCGGATTCACATTATAATTCCACCACCATGGAGAATACAGAGACAGGGCTGAATCGAAGGATTCAGCCCTGTTTGTATTAGTCGTGGATGCGGACGACGGTCCGGCCGCTCAGTTCACTGCGCATCATCGCCTCGGCGTGACGCGGAACATCATGCAACGGAATCTCATGGACCATATGGTTCAGCACGCGTGTGTCGATAAGTTCATGGAGCCGTTCCCACGCTTTCACGCGACGGGCGATCGGTTGCATGACCGAATCAATGCCGATGAGCCGTACGCCTCGTAAGATGAACGGATAGACGGTCGTGTGGAGCTCATGGCCACCGGCAAGCCCACACGCAACGACCGTCCCTTCATAGCGCGTTCGGCTGAGGATATTACCGAGCGTCTCGCCTCCGACCGAGTCGATGGCAGCATCGAACCGCTGTTCATCCAGCGGTCGGGCCGGTCCTTCGAGCTCGCTTCGGGCCATCACGTTCTCGACACCGAGGTCGCGCAAATACGCCGGGTCTTGTTTGCCGGTCGAGGCAATCACGTGATAGCCGAGCTTGTGGAGCAAGGCGATGGCAAAACTGCCGACTCCCCCGGAAGCACCGGTCACAAGTACTTCTTGACCAGGATGTACACCCTCGTGTTCGAGCGCCTCAACAGCGAACATGGCGGTAAGTCCTGGCGTTCCGATTGTCATTGCATCTCGCAGCGCCATGCCTTTCGGTAGTTTGATGAGCCAGTTCCCAGGGACTTGAGCGTAACGGCTGAAGCCACCGAAATGTCGTTCGCCGATGCCGAAACCGGTCGCAATGATATCGTCGCCGGCTTTGAAATCGAGATGGTCGGATTCAACGACTTTCCCGACGAACTCGCACCCGGGGATGAACGGATAATGACTGACGATTTTGCCGGATCCGGTCAGCCCGAGAGCGTCTTTGTAGTTGAGCGCTGAATAATGGACTTCGACGAGGACGTTGCCGTCTTCTTCTCTCGGAAGGGCGTCGAATTTGACGTCGGTCACCGTGGAATGGAGACGGTCGTCTTTTTTGTCGAGGACGAGTGCTTGAAATGATTCGTTCATGGTCAATTGGCCCCTTTCGCTGATACGTATTCTATTCTTTTGTTATCATTCCCCACCTGCCAAAATATATACACGAATGTTTCGTTCTAACAGGGAGTGGAATGGTACAATGAAAGAGATTCAACTAGAGTGAGGAGGAATGAAGCATGCGGCACGACGACTATGAGTTTGATGAAGAAGTAGAAGAAGGCGAATTGTTTAACGTATACGACATTCTGCCACCGGATGGAACCATTCTTGAGATGGCTACGGCCGAAGAAATGGTACGTGCGGCGGAGCTCGAGGCGACGCATAATGCGCTTGAGCGAATCCAAGACTCAAACTTCCAGTTGTCAGGAATCACTTTTAAAGAGTTGCTGGCAGAGTTCGAGCGATACGAGCAAGAATCGATGGAATTCTGGACAGGCGTTTATAGCCGATTGCGCATTCCATGGGCATGGACGATTCGAATCGATGTGGCCAACGGTCCGATTCACGTCGTCAATGACCGCGACATCTTCATCGACGAAGCGGACTTCGAAGAGTATGATTTCGAAGAATACGTGGATGATGATTACGAAGACGAAGACAATCAATGAATCCAAAAACGTCTTTCCCTCATTCAGGGAAAGACGTTTTTTTGTTGTCGAGGAATGAGGCACGGATGCGTGTCAGTTCCGTCGCGCCGAACCAGAGCCCGACCCCACACAAGACGGCGACACCGCTCACTAACGCGCCGACGATGGCGGTATCTCCAATCATCGTGAACGACAGCGTCAGACTGAACAAGCCGAAAAATAATAATCCTCCTGCAATCGTCTTCATGATTAATTCATCCTTTCTTGTTTCGTCTGCCTTTAGTGTAGGCGGTCTAGTAAGAAAAGGGTGACTTAATTTTATACCAGGTCAAAAATCAAGCGAGGTCATATACAGAATACGTCTTGCCATTCTCGAACGGCTCGTCTAGTAAGTGTTCCGCCAAGATATGGGCGACGGTCTCCGGGGTGCGCAATCGGCCTTCTGTCACGTAAGAACGGAACTGTTCCACGTCACGGAACGCGTCTTCTGATGAGGCCCGGATGCTTGCCTGCATCGCGGTGTCCATCACGCCTGGGTTGAACAAGGCGATTTTATCGTTCGTACCGGTTAATTCAAGGGCGACCGTCTCGGTGAAATGGTCGAGCCCGGCTTTCGTCGCACAGTATGCACTCCAGCCCGAGATCGGGCGCTTGGCGGCCCCAGAGGTCACGTGGATGAGCGAGACGGGCAGATCGTACGCGAGCACCGCGTTCGTCAAGAGCATCGGGGCGAGCAGGTTGGCTTGGACGTGGGCGATGAGCTGCGCGGCGTCCAATTGGCCGGCCCGGTGAATCGGTTCAATCAAGGCTGCGTTTTGGACGACGAGCAAGGATGTCGCCGTCTCGATGAGCGGCTTCACGTGTTCGAGCGCGGCCAGTGTACTTGTCGGATCAGCCAAATCGACCTCGACGTGACGGAACGAGGCATCGGTCGCCTGCGTCCGTGAAAAATTGACGACCTCGTAATCCCGCTTCAATAGTTCCTCGGCGATGGCACGGCCGAGACCGCGCGACGCACCGGTCACGATGGCTAGTTTCATGACAGTTCCTCCTATTCGTGAATCGTCTTCCGGTACCCGTAAAACGGACGGAAGTTCAGTTTTTCGTAATACGTTTGGGATGAAGCACTCGCGAGCATCTCGAGGCGCGTCTCAGGGTAGAGCGCATGGACGTGTGACAACAACTGCTCGCCAATCCCGAGGCGACGGTGCGAGGCCGCGATGAGCAGTTCGCACACGTACAGGCTCACGGTCGTGTCGGTCAACCCACGCAAGTAGGCAATCACCAGTCCTTCTGACTCGACGACATAGGCAACGTTCGATTGCCGCCACGCCTGTTTCGTCAACTCGTGTTGTCGCACGAGTTGACTCCAACCTTCCGCTTCATTCAACGCTTGAATCTGTTCAAAATCAAATTCTTCATAAGGACGAATGACCATCAACCTTCACCTACTTTCATTTCAATGGCTTTGATGAGGTCGAACGCACCATCTGACTCGTTCGAACAGACGACCGAGACGATGTCTGTGGCCGGGTAGTACGCAGAATGAAAACTGACGCCGGGGTCGTAACCCATGACATGATATTTGAACACGTGTCGCTTCGCATCCAATTGAATCCACAGACCGTAGCCATAATGTCCGCCTTTATCGTTTACCTTCACATGAGGAGTCAGCAGTCGTGATGTCATCTCCTCGCCAAGTAGGCGATGAGCGAGCAAGGCGCACCAAAGTTTGGCCATATCTTGTGCCGTCACGAACGCGCCGCCGTCCGCTCCGCCTTTGACGGGAATGGAATAGTGGTTCGTCCGCCAAGAGCCGTCCGCGTTGTCGATATACCCGAGCGCCGTATTCGCCGGCAAGGCATCGAGCGAGAAGTACCCCGAATCGGTCATGTCGGCCGGCTTGAACACGAATCGTTCGATATAGTCCGAGAACATCAACTCGCTCGCTTGTTCGATGATGAGGCCGAGCAGGATATAACCGGCATTATTGTATTGGAACACGCCCCGTTCTTGTCGCATCGGCTCGTGCTGGAACATTGGGAGAAAGTCACGTAGCTGCCTGATGTGATACATCGGACGTTGCTGCCACAATTCCTCAAAATCGTCCATGACAGACTCGTCGAAATAATCGGGGATGCCGGACGTGTGAGTGAGCAACTGTTCGACTGTCACGGCCGGATCGAACGTTGGAAAATCGATGGTGAGGCATTCGCCGAGCGTCGATGTGAATGCCAACTTGCCTTGTTCGATGAGCTGGCAGACGGCGATGGCCGTGAATAACTTACAGCCCGAAGCGATACCGAATCGGGTCGACGTTCGATTTTCGATTCGTTCCGCACGATTCGCATAACCTTGTTGATGGTCGAACAGGATGTCGTCTTGTCGCATGACGAGCGTCGATCCAGAAAAATCAGGTTTAATGGGAAGGTCAGTAAAGTCGTCGTGCAAAAGCTTGTTCATCGGGCACCTCCGAAAGATTGTCTAGTGTTTTTAGCATAGCATACGGCCAATCAATCCCTAACCACACAAAAAAATGTCTCCTCCGTCAAAGGCGGAGGAGACGCTGATTATTCACCAATCGCTTCTTCATGTTCAGTGTCTGTCGTACCGAGATTCGTCAAGTAAGCCTCATATTTCGGGAGCCAGTAGCGATAGGACGCCCAAACGAGGCCACCCGTCACAACGAACAAGGCGACGGTCGCCGGCCAGAACCAGCTCGAGACGATCCCGTCCGCGTAGGCGAGACCGATCGGTGAGAAGACGAAGTAGACGAAAATCATCGACGCGACAAGGATGATGGAAGTCGAAATTGCATGACGCCATGGCTTGACGCGGCCAAGATCGATGCGAATCGGATTGATGTGTTGCATCGGTCGAACTTTTGCGAACACGAGCATGATGGTCGTTTCGAGGACGAACAAAATCCCGTAAATGTGAATGAAGTTGATGCCAAGGTCGAAGCCGAACCACTGCTCCGTTCCCCAGACGAGGAAGTAATACGTGACGACGTGGAAGCCGATGACGAGTTTCGCGGCAATCGGCGGTACGCGCTTCACGAGCATCCCGATTAAGACGATGACGAGAATCGGGATATTGAAGAAACCGGTGAAGCGGCGAATCAAGTCCCACAGTCCGTCCGGTGCGTACATCAAGTTCGGAGCGACGAAGAACGAGACGAGCGCGACGAACGTCCCGAACCATTTGCTGACACGAATCAAATCTTTGTCAGACGCGTCCGGTTTGAACTTCGGCTTATAAATATCGAGCACGAATAAGGTGGCGATACTATTGAGCAACGAGTTGAACGAGCTGAACACGGCACCGAGCAAGACGGCGAGGAAGAAGCCCATGAGCCACATCGGCAACAAGTCGGCAATCAAGCTCGGATAAGCGAGGTCCGCCTTATCGACGTTCGTGCCATACAAATGGAACGCGATAATCCCTGGAAGCAGCATGAAAATCGGGACGAGCAACTTCAAATAACCGGTGAAAAGTACCCCTTTTTGACCCTCGGCCAAGTTCTTCGCCCCGAGTGCCCGTTGGATGACATATTGATTGAGTGCCCAATAAAACAAGTTCGCAAAAATCATCCCCGTGAAGATGGACAAGAACGGAACGGAATCGTTCTCTGAACCGATCGCGTTCAGTTTCTCTGGATTCTCGGTTGCAATCGTCTTCATCCCATCGACGAGGTTGCCGTCACCGAGCGCGATGAAGCCGAGCGTCGGGACGAGGAAACCGATGATGATTAATCCGATCCCGTTCAACGTGTCGGAGACGGCGACGGCGCGGAGACCACCGAAAATGGCGTAAACGGCTCCGATAATCCCGATGAACCAAATGACGAGCCAGAGCGACTGCTCGAAGCTGATTCCGAGTAATTCCGGTACGTCAAACAGTTGCAGGACGGCCAATCCGCCGGAATAGAGCATCGATGGGATCGTGACGCACATATAGCCGAACAAGAACAACAGGACCGTCAAGCGGCGGACGTCCTCGTCATACCGTTGGCTCAAAAATTCAGGGATCGTCGAAATCCCGATTCCGAGAAAACGCGGCAGTAAAAAGAGCGCCATGATGATGGCGGCGATTCCGGCTGTGACTTCCCACGCCATAGCCGACATGTTGCCGGCGAACGATTGCCCGTTTAAGCCAATCAACTGCTCGGCTGACAAGTTCGTCAATAAGAGTGATCCGGCGATAAAGATGCCGGTTAGCCCCCGTCCTGCCAAGAAATAGTCGTCGGCACTCTCGACTTTCCCTTTCGTCATGCGATAAGAGACGTAAGCGACGAGCCCCATGAATAAGGCCCCTGTGATTAATATGTAAACAACTTGTTGAATGGTCAACGACATTCCCTCCCTCAACTTCTTCTTATTTATAAGTACTTTTTCATAACTACCCTTCAGGAAGTATGATTATTTCCCGTTTTCTCTTTTGTAAAAGAACTGTAACAAACCTCACAACAAAAAAAGACACCTGAGAGGTCAGGTGTCAAAAAAAGCGAAGCAACGAAGTCGCGACCGTGAAATAAATGATTAAGCCGAGATTGTCGACGACTGTTGTGATGAACGGACCCGACGCGACGGCTGGATCGAGTTTCAATCGATTGATCAAGAGCGGCACGAGCGTCCCGACGATGGTCGCCACGCTGAGCGACGCAAAAATCGACAGACCGACGATTATGCCGATTAAGGCACTGTCATAGAGGACGGTGATGACGCCGAAGATGACGACCATACAGGCGAGACCGAGCAATAGCCCCGTCCCGAACTCACGGCGAATCATCTTCAACACGTTCTTTCGATTAATCGTCCCGAGCGCGATTGAGCGGACGGCGACGACGAGCGATTGGGTGGCGGCGTTACCGGCCGAACCCATGACGAGCGGCATGAAGACGGCGAGCAAGACGATCGTTTCGAGCGTGTCCTCGAAACCACCGATTGTCGACGCAGTGATCATCCCGAGGAACATGAGGCTAATAATCCATGGTGCGCGCTTCATCGCCGCCTCGACCGGTCCCATGTTGATGTCCGACGAACCTTTCGTCGCCGACAGCTCTTCGAAATCCTCGGTCGTCTCGCGTTCGATGACGTCCATGACATCGTCGACCGTGATGATCCCGAGCAGATGGTCCTCGCTGTCGATGACAGGCAGGGCCAATAAGTCATACTTCTGAACGGTCCGGGCCAAGTCTTCCTGATCGGCGAGGACGTGGGCCGACACGACGCGCCGGCCCATGATGTCCGCGATTTGCACGTCGAGCGGGGAGACGATCAAGTCGCGTAGCGAGACGACGCCGACGAGCCGGCGATCGGTGTCGATGACGTACAGGTAATAGATTGTCTCGGCTTCCGGTCCAAGTTCGCGCAAGTCTTCGAGTGTCGCACCGACGGTCTTGTCCGCCTTCAACACGATAAACTCGGTCGTCATGATGGCACCGGCCGTATCGTCCGGATAGCGCATCAAGTCTTTGACCTCGGTCGCCTCGGTCTCGTCCATCAACTCGAACAGTTCGTTCATGAAGTCGTCAGGGAGCTCGGTCATCAAGTCGGCGGCGTTATCCGAGAACATATCGTTCAACACACGTACGGCGAACGGACGTGGCATCTCTTGAATGAACTGTTCCTGTTCGTCCAGTTCAAGTTTTTCAAACAAGTCGGTGAACGCTTCCGGGGATAACGCCTCGTAGACGAACTCACGGCCCGGACGTTCAAGTTCGATGAACAGGTCGGCCTGTTCACCAGGGTGGAGGGTGAGGAACACGTCGCGGAAATCGACCGGGTCCCCTTTTTGAATGAGCGCTGTCACTTGGGCTTCATGACGGGCGCGTTCTGTACGTTCGATTGCCATCGACTCACTTCCTTTTCACATCATTTGTCTATATTATGTCACGAGTTTGAGCGGTCTCAAACAAAATCAAAAAAAAGCTATGAATTTTTTTCACAATCTATACAGCGTGTATACGTCACTTTCTCTCGATTCGAGGGGCCACACAGTTTCTCGAGTGATTGTTCATTCATGTCACGTCATGATCTATGCACTTTTCTGTGGAATCCACCACAGTCCAAACGTCGGACTTGCCCATCGTGGAAATGGGTAAGTTGATAATGTAAGGGTAGCAACACACCCGAATCACAAGGAGGAAGCGAGATGATATCGATGACGGATCAACAAACCGCACGGGATACTACGCTGAAACATCCGATCCACGTGTATTCAGAAATTGGTGAACTCAGGACCGTCCTTTTAAAACGTCCAGGACGCGAACTCGAAAATTTGACCCCGGAATATTTGGAACGACTCCTGTTTGACGACATTCCTCATCTTCCAGTCATTCAAAAAGAACACGATTACTTTGCGAGCGTGCTCCAAAACCGAGGCGTCGAAGTGCTTTATCTAGAAAATTTAATGGCTGAGACGTTGTCGTTGCCGGGTGTCCGTGAACGTTTCGTCGCTGATATCTTGTCAGAGTCCAAATCAAATATCAACGGTTCGTACGAGACGCTGAAAGAATATTTGCTCGCCTACGACAATGAAAAGTTGATTGAGACCGTCATGGCCGGGATTCGGAAATCCGAGATTAAGCCCGAAAAACGGCGCCACTTACACGAGATGATTGAGGACACGTATCCGTTCTATCTCGATCCGATGCCGAACTTATACTTCACCCGTGACCCGGCGGCAGCAATCGGCAACGGGCTATCCATCAACCGGATGAAAGAGCCGGCTCGTCGTCGTGAATCGTTGTTCACACAATATATTATGCGTTATCACCCGCGATTCGCGAAACACGACATCCCGATTTGGTCGGACCGCGACTATCGTTTCGCGATGGAGGGGGGGGACGAGCTCGTGTTGTCGAAGGAAGTCGTCGCCATCGGGATTTCCGAACGAACGACGGCCCAAGGGATTGAACGGGTCGCCCTCAACTTGTTGAAAAAAGGCGGTACATTCAAGAAAGTCATCGCCATCGAGATTCCGAAATCGCGTGCGTTCATGCATCTCGACACGGTCTTTACGATGGTCGACCATGACAAGTTCACGATTCATCCGTTCATCCAAGGTCCAGGAGGCAAGATGAATATCTTTGAACTGACGTTGAACGCCGAAGGCGAACTTCACATCACGCAGCACACGGATCTGTTGAACGTGTTGAAAGCCGCACTCGGTCTCGATGAGATCGTCTTAATCCCATGTGGGGGCGGGGATCCGATTGCCGCTGCCCGCGAGCAATGGAACGATGGGTCGAACACGCTCGCCATCGCCCCAGGCGTCGTCGTCACCTACGACCGCAACTACGTCTCGAACGAGTTGCTCCGTTCCGAGGGCGTCGAAGTCATCGAAATCATGTCGAGTGAACTGTCGCGTGGTCGTGGGGGTCCACGCTGTATGAGCTGTCCGATTATCCGCGAAGACATTTAACGAGGAGGAAACGAGCATGTCCACAACGTACAACTTTGATTTGAAAGGCCGTCATTTTCTATCATTGAACGATTTTTCAGGAGACGAGTTGAACTATTTGATCGATTTATCGGCCGCCTTCAAGCGTCAAAAGCAACAAGGCGTCCCGCATCGCATCTGTGAAGGGAAGAACGTGGCACTCTTGTTTGAAAAACCATCGACACGGACGCGTTGTGCGTTTACTGTGGCGGCCATCGATCTCGGCATGCATCCGGAATACCTCGGGAAATCGGATATCCAGTTCGGTAAAAAAGAATCGGTGCGAGACACGGCCATCGTGCTCGGACGTATGTTCGACGGCATCCAGTTCCGTGGGTTCGCCCATGAGACGGTCGAAGGTTTGGCCAAAGATGCCGGTGTCCCGGTATGGAACGGGTTGACGGACTTATATCATCCGACTCAAATCTTGGCCGACTTCTTGACCGTCAAAGAACAGAAAGGCGAGTTGTCTGGCATTCGCTTCGTCTATGTCGGCGATGGACGCAACAATATGGGCAACACGCTCTTGATTGGTGGGGCCAAAGTCGGGATGGACATGCGCATCTGCGCGCCGAAATCGCTCTGGCCGTCAGATGAGGTCGTCGATTTTGCCCGCTCGGTCGCTGCTGAGACGGGAGCGAAAATTACGTTGACCGAGAGTATCGATGAAGCTGTCGCCGACGCCGACGTGATTTACACCGATGTGTGGGTGTCGATGGGCGAAGAGGCGGAATTCGCCGAGCGGATCAAGTTGCTCCATCCTTACCAAGTGAACATGGACATGCTCACGAAGACGAATAATCCAGACGTCATGTTCCTTCACTGTCTGCCAGCCTTCCACGACTTGGAGACCGAGGTTGGCCGAGCCATCCATGCCGAATACGGTCTGACCGAGATGGAAGTCACGGACGAGGTGTTCCGGAGTCGTCATTCCTTCGTCTTTGATCAGGCGGAGAATCGGATGCACACGATTAAAGCTGTGATGGCGGCGACGCTCACCGACACGAACGAATGGCTTGAACGCTGACGGACGGGAGGGGTTTCCCCTCCGGTTCGTACTAAACGAAAGGGATGAGTTCAATGTCTACGAAAATAGCGCATGACTCAAGTGGAACGGCTGGCGTACAACCGGAGAAAAAGGATCGACGATTAGGGCTCGGGGCGTTGACGGCACTCGTCGTCGGTTCGATGATTGGCGGGGGAGCCTTCAACTTGGCGGCCGATTTGGCCCAAGGTGCGAACGCGGGGGCGATTTTGATTGGGTGGGTCATCACCGGAATCGGGATTATCGCACTCGGTCTCAGTTTTCAAAATTTGACCATGCGTCGTCCAGACCTCGACGGAGGGGTGTACAGTTACGCCCGGGCCGGCTTCGGTCAGTTCATGGGGTTCAACTCGGCGTGGGGCTACTGGCTCTCCGCATGGCTTGGTAACGTCGCCTATGCGACGCTCCTGTTCAGTTCGGTCGGTTATTTCTTCCCAATCTTCGAAGGCGGTCAAAACATCGCCTCCATCATCGGCGCCTCGATTATGCTGTGGCTCGTTCATTCGCTCATTTTACGAGGCATTCATGAAGCATCCATGATCAACATCATCACGACGATTGCGAAACTCGTACCGATTTTTGCTTTTATCACCATCACCTTATTCTTCTTCAACCTCGATAATTTCACGTTCGATTTCTGGGGCCAGGGTGGTTTCTCATGGGGTAGTGTGAGAGACCAGGTCGTCTCGACGATGCTCGTCACACTATGGGTGTTCATCGGTGTCGAAGGGGCGGTCGTCTTATCCGGACGGGCCCGCAAGCGCTCGGACGTCGGGAAAGCGACGGTCATCGGGTTGCTCGGGACACTCGTCATCTATCTGCTCATCTCGGTCATGTCGCTCGGTCTCATGAATCCAGAGAACGTGGCGAACGCCTCGCAACCGGCGATGGCGTACTTGCTCGAGTCGGCGGTCGGACCGTGGGGCGCGATGCTCATCAACGGCGGTCTCGTCATCTCTGTCCTCGGGGCGTGGCTCGGGTGGACGTTACTTGCCGCCGAGATTCCATTCGTGGCCGGGAAAGACGGCGTGTTCCCGAAATGGTTCACGAAAGAGAATAAGAACAGCGCGCCGGCCAACGCGCTCTGGCTCACGAACGGATTGATTCAATTGTTCCTCTTCACGTTCCTGTTCTCGGATGCGGCGTATAATTTCGCTTTCTCGCTCGCTTCGAGCGCCATCTTGATTCCGTACGTCTTCTCGGCCTTCTATCAAGTCAAAGTCGCGAAGAACGGCATCGGCTATAACGCCGGTGAACGCCGGACTCGCGACCTCATCATCGGAGCCGTCGCCTCGATTTACGGGATTTGGCTCATCTATGCGGCTGGAATCGACTATCTGCTCTTGACGACCTTACTGTACGCACCAGGTACGTTGCTCTATATCAAGGCACAGCGTGAGAACGGCATCAAGACGTTGACGAAGACGGAATGGATTGTGGCCGGGGTCTTGACCGCGCTCGCCATCTTGGCCGTCGTGCGCATCGTCTCAGGAAATATCTCAGTCTTTTGATCGGGGGAAACCAATATGCGGAATAAACGAGTAGTCATCGCACTAGGTGGAAATGCGATTCAACAAGGAAAAGATGCGACGGCCGAGGCTCAAATTCGAGCCGTCGAGGCGACGGCTGAATCTCTGGCCGCGCTTGTCGCCGAAGGGATTGAGGTCATCATCACCCACGGGAACGGGCCGCAAGTCGGGAATTTGATGTTGCAACAGGCTGCGTCAGATAGTCCGGCGACGCCGGCCTTGCCACTCGACGTTTGCGGGGCGATGACACAAGGGATGATTGGCTATTGGTTCGAGAATGCCCTCACGAAAGCTCTGAGATCGCGCGGTTTGGAACGTTCGGTCGCGCCAATCGTCACGCGGTCGGTCGTCGACCCGAACGATAGTGCCTTCAGTCACCCGACGAAGCCGATTGGTCCCTTCTACGACGAGGCGGAAGCGCAACAGATGGAACGGACGACCGGTTATGTGTTCAAAGAAGACGCCGGTCGCGGCTATCGCCGCGTCGTCCCGAGTCCGTTTCCAGTGGCGATTCTCGAGCACGCGGTCATCCGTGACCTTGTCGCCCATGAGCACATCGTCGTCGCCTCTGGCGGCGGCGGGATTCCCGTTATCGATACACCAGATGGTTATGTCGGTGTCGAGGCGGTCATCGATAAAGATTTCGCCGCTGCGAAACTCGCCGATCTCGTCGACGCCGACATGCTCCTCATTTTGACGGCCGTCGAGCACGTATTCGTCGATTTTGGGACCCCGTCGGCTCGGGCGCTCGAGGAGACGACGAAAGAACAGCTCGAGACGTATATCGCCGAGGGGCAATTCGCACCGGGCAGTATGTTGCCGAAAGTTCGGGCGGCCCTTCAGTTCGCCGAATCAGGACACGACCGGGTTGCCGTCATCACGTCGCTCGAACAAGCCCTTGCGGCGGTCCGAGGTGAGGTCGGGACGCGCGTCCGACTCGCCGCGACGCTCCAACAATAAGCTCAACGCCACAGACATCAGCGTCTGTGGTTTTTTTCTGAATTGGTAGCTCGTCGTTTTTTATGGTCCGACATGGGGAAGGAATGTTGTATGTCGATTTAGACATTGCTATCATTTTGAGTGTAAACGTTTGCACAATTTAGAAGGGGAGTGACGAAGAGCGGTAACGCTCGAGCTTATGCGTCTATTTGAAGAGGAGAACGTCTATACGCAACAAATGAAACCACAGGCAGATAATCGAGCAATCGTCCAAGGGAGCTGCTATCGCTTCACGGTGCTGACGAGCCAACTGATTCGGATGGAATACGCGGAAGATGGGGTGTTCGAGGACCGGCCGACCCAAGTCGTCTTTAACCGGGCGTTCGCAGTCCCGGAGTTTCGCGTGATCGAAGATGAGACAGAACTGCAAATCATCACGGAACACGTCCACCTCTATTACACGAAAGGGCCGTTCGCGCCGAACACGCTCTACGTCGATGTGAAAGGGAACTTCAGTACGTACTATAGCCGCTATACGTTTAACGGACCGGAACGGACGTTGAAAGGGACGGCGCGCACGCTCGACCATGTCGACGGGGCGACGGAACTCGGTGAGGGCATCGCCTCAAAACAAGGGTATGCTGTCATCGATGATTCCGATTCGTTCATCATGACCGAAGATCGTTTTGTTGAACCGAGACGGAAACACATCCATGACTTGTACTACTTCGGATATGGACATGAATATAAGCAGGCGCTGCGTGACTTCTATCAACTGACAGGCCCGACGCCACTGTTGCCACGAAAAGCGCTCGGCAACTGGTGGAGCCGCTATTGGCGCTACGACGAGACGGAATATAAAGAACTCATGCGTCGGTTTAAGACAGAAGACATCCCGTTCTCGGTCAGTGTCATCGACACCGACTGGCACATCACCGATATCCCTGAGGAATATGGGAGCGGCTGGACGGGCTATTCATGGAATAAAAACCTGTTTCCGGACCCGAAAGGCTTCTTGACGTGGCTCAAGCAAGAAGGATTGCTCGTCACGTTGAACTTGCACCCGGCGGACGGTGTACGTGCATTTGAAGATCAATATGCGGCGATGGCCGAGGCGATGGGCATCGATCCGTCGCATGGTGACCGCATTCCGTTCGACTTCTCTGATAAACGCTTCATTCAAGCCTATTTCGAGCAGATGCACCATCCGCATGAAGTCGACGGCGTCGATTTTTGGTGGATTGACTGGCAACAAGGCTCGACCTCAAAAATGGAAGGGCTCGACCCGCTCTGGATGTTGAATCATTACCATGCGGCCGACATCGCCCGTGACGGCAACCGTCCGCTCATCTTCTCCCGTTACGCCGGGCCGGGCAGCCATCGGTATCCGATCGGTTTTTCGGGCGACACGTTGATTTCGTGGGCGTCCCTGGCCTTCCAACCATACTTTACAGCGACGGCGGCCAATATCGGCTATGGCTGGTGGAGTCATGACATCGGCGGCCATTATCGTGGGTCGAAAGATGATGAACTCGCCGCGCGCTGGGTCGCATTCGGTGTATTCAGCCCGATCATGCGGTTGCACTCGACTTTTAGTACGTTCAACGGCAAGGAGCCGTGGCGCTTCGGTCTCGAGGCGGAACGGTCGATGAAGACGTTCCTGCGTCTGCGCCATCAATTGATTCCATATATCTATACGATGAACTGGCGAAATCATGTCGGCGCCTTGCCGCTCGTCTTACCGATGTATTATGAGCATCCGGATGAAGACGTGGCGTATGAGGTACCGAATGAGTATTACTTCGGCAGTGAACTCATCGTCTCCCCAATCGTCGAACCGATGAATCGACAGCTCCATGTGGCGGCGACGAACGTCTGGCTACCGAAAGGTGACTGGTTCGACTTCTTTACCGGTCATCGCTACAGCGGGGACAAATCGGTTCGCGTGTTCCGCGGGCTCGAAGATCAGGCGGTGTTCGCCAAAGCCGGGGCGATCATCCCGATGGCCCCACACCATTCGGGTCGAAACGATACCGACAACCCAGCCGATTTGGAAGTGCTCATCTTCCCAGGCGCCTCGAACACGTTCACGCTCTATGAAGACAATGGGAAGGACCGTGGCTATGAGACGGGAGCCTACGCCGAGACGACGTTCACGCTTGATTGGGATGAACGGAGCCTTCATATCCAAGTGACAGGTGACCGGTCTGTGTTACCGGTGGACCGCCATGTCACGTTGCTGCTTCGAGGGGTGACCGGGTCTGGTGAATACAAACGGGAGACACAGACGCTGCGCCTCGAGCTCGGACCGATCAGAGACGAGCTGACCGTGGAACTCCCGGTCGATGTGACGGCGAACGACCATCGTCTCGATCGGTTGTATCGCTTCTTGGACCGTGCGGAAATCTCATACGATTTAAAAGACCGGTTATACCGGTCAGCGGCCGCGAAGACGCGACTCGAAGCATGGCTGTTCGATTTACATGCGCTCGAACTCGATCGCGACCTGCAAGACGCGATTATGGAATTGATGCTCGACTGAATACTTTATTGTGACGAAGAGGGCGGTTCATGCCCTTCTTTTTTTTGTCAGAAAATCGTTGGATTTTGTAAGCGTTTTCACAAAAGAGTCGTTTTATACTTAAAAGAGAGGCAAGATGGATTGGAGGATGCGACATGAAACCAAAATGGACGGTGGACGATTTGAGACAGCTTGATGTGTTCGCCAAATGTGCCACACGAGAGCTCGAGGCGCTGTTGCCGCATGTCTATTGCCGCACGTATCGGAAAGGTCAACTCTTGTTCATAGAGGGGGATCCCCGGGAACGGGTCTATTTCTTGATTAGCGGTTATGTGAAGCTCGAGCGTTGCAACGAGACGGCGACACATCAATATACGGACTACTTGAAACCGAAGCAATTGTTCCCGTATCGTGGCTTGTTGACGGAACCGTACTATCAACATTCAGCCGAGGCGTTGACCGATATCGAGGTCATCTATATGCCGACCGACCGTTTCGAACAGCTTGTCTCGCGGAACGCATCGATGTTGCTCCACATCGTCGGACAGATGAACCGTATTCTCGATTTGCACGAGCGCCGTGTCCAGGACATCATCACACCGAGTGCGACTGACCGGGTGCTCAACACGATTCATTACTTGATTGAAGACCTCGGGGAGCCGGAAGCGACGGGCGTCCGTGTCCGCTGCCCGTTCACGACAATTGAGATTTCGCGCTTGTCGGGTACGTCACGAGAGACCGTGTCGAACATCTTATCGCGGTTGCGAAAAGAAGACGTGCTTCAATTTGATGCGCGGGAATTGATGATCGGTCATCCTGAATATTTTGAACAGTCGCTGTGATGGCGCCGCGTGTGGGACGTGGCGTTTTTTGCATGTCTGAGGAAGCGAAGCGTTCGCCTTGCAAGGGTGCATCAGGTATAATTAGTGAGAATCCTCACAAAGAAAAAGTCTCCTGATTGATAGAAAGGATGAACGCAGTGAAACGACTGCAAGCTCTCGCTTTAGCAGAAAAACGCCATATCGTCGGACTCATCATCGCGGCAGTGATGATCGGGTTGTCGATTTTAGCTCAAGCCTATTTGATTGTCGACATTGTCGATCAAGTCTTTTTAAAAAATGCATCGTTTGAAAGCGTCGTTCCGACGCTCGGTTGGCTCATCCTCGCGCTCGTCACACGAGCTGGTTTCGGCTATATGTCGGGGAGGATTGGAGCGAGCCTGTCAGAAAAGGCGAAACGAACACTCCGATTGCAACTGCTCGACCGCTATACGTCGAATCCGATTGAGACGTCACTATCCGGTCAATCCGGTAAAAAGGTGAGCGTGTTCATGGACGCGGTCGACGAAGTCGATGCCTACTTCAGCCAATATTGGCCGCAAGTCATTCAAACGTCGATTATTCCGCTACTCATTCTCGTCGTCGTCTTCAGCCAACATTGGATTTCAGGCGTCATCATGATGGTGACGGCTCCGTTCATCCCGATTTTCTTCATCATCATCGGGATTGCGACCCAGAAGAAGTCAGAACAGCAGATGGAGAAAATGAATCAGTTCTCCGGCAAGTTCTTGGACGTGTTGCAAGGATTGACGACGCTCAAACTATACGGTCGGACCGAGCGTGAGGCGCAAGCGATTGAAAAGAGCAGTCTCGACTTCCGCGACGCGACGATGGTCGTCTTGAAGACGGCGTTCCTGTCGGGTCTCATGCTCGAGTTCATCTCGATGCTCAGCACGGGCGTCGTCGCACTCGAAGTGGCGCTCCAAATGGTCGTCTGGGAGAACTTGACGTTCTTCTCCGGCTTTTTGATTCTCGTCTTGGCCCCGGAATACTATTTGGCCATCAAAGACCTCGGCGGTGCGTTCCACACCGGACGCGGCAGCATGGGGGCGGCCGACCGTATTTTCGAGGCGCTCGATGCACCGGATGAACGCTTGACCTGGGGCGACCGGACGTTGACGAGCCGGACACCCGACCTCGAGCTCGACGCCGTCTCGTTCGCCTATGAAGGTGGACGCTTTACGCTGCAGCCTTTGAGCGGTGTGATTCCTGCCGGCGCCCATGTGGCGCTCGTCGGGGCGAGCGGGTCCGGCAAGACGACCGTCTTGAACGTGTTGTCCGGGCTCGTGAAACCGGACAGTGGACGTGTCCTCGTCGATGGAGAACCGCTCGAGACATACACCGATTCGTCATGGTATGACACGATTGGCTATATCTCACAAAATCCGTATTTGTTCGCCGGTACCGTCGCCGATAATATCACCCTCGGGGAAACGGCCGACGAGATAAACATCCTTGAAGCCGCGGATGCAGCCGGATTGAACGATGTCATCGCGCAATTGCCGAACGGCATTCATACTGAACTCGGTGAAGGCGGTTATGGGTTGTCCGGAGGCGAACGGCAACGGCTCGCCTTGGCCCGCGCCTTCTTGAAACGACCGGGCATCATCTTGTTCGATGAACCGACGACAGGGCTCGATTTAGTGACGGAGCAAATCGTTCGGCGCTCGATTGAGGAGTTGTCGCGCGAGGCGACGCTCGTCACGGTCGCGCATCGGTTGCATACAATCAAGCAGGCGGATGCAATTTGGTTCATGGACGATGGGAAGCTCCTCGCCCAAGGCACGCATGACGAACTGCTCAGCGTTCCGCAATACGCTGACTTGTTCACGCTACAGAAAGGGGTGAGAGGATGAATTCACTTTGGACGATCACGAAATGGATGATGCGAGAGAAGAAAGATATCATCCTCTCGATCTTCTTTGGTTACGTGGCCGGCATCGCGGCCGTCGCCTTGTTCGCGGCGAGCGGTTATCTCGTCTCACGGGCCGGTCTCGTACCGCCGCTCTATGCGCTCATGGTGCCAGTCGTCTTGATTAAATTGTTCGGTGTGATTCGGGCAAGTGCGCGTTATCAAGAGCGCCTTGCCTCGCACCGGGCGACGTTCACGATTTTGAGCGAGTTGCGGGTCCGGTTTTATCGCCAGCTCGAACCGCTCGTGCCGAGCATCTTTGCCAAGTATCGGAGTGGGGATTTGCTCGCTCGCGTCGTCGGTGACGTCGAGAGCTTGCAAAACTACTTTTTACGGGTATTCTATCCGCCGATTATCTTGGTGCTCGTCTTCTTGAGCACGATTTTCTTCGTCACATACTTCTCGATGTGGGTCAGCCTTTGGATTTTGTTCGGTGTGTTCGTGACCGGTTTTTTGATTCCGGCGTTCTTCGCCCGAATCCGTGCCAAGCACGACCGCGAGCTTCGCGCCTTACGGGGTGACCTGTCGAGTGGGATGACAGAGATGATGTACGGATATCGCGATTTGTTGCTTCATCATCAACTCGGACGGACACGCGGCGAGCTGCTCGAACAGAGTGACCGTTACGCCGAAGCACAGAAACGGGATGTGACGAATCAGTTCTTCAATTCGTCACTCGTCGTGGCGGCATCCCTGCTCGTCTCGTGGGGTGTTCTTGCCATCGGGGCGTATCTCGTCGTCGACGGCGAGTTGAACGGCCTATTTTTGGCCATGCTCATCATGATGTCGCTCACCGCGTTTGAGAACGCGACACCGATGGCGGTCTTCCCAGGCCATTTTGCCGACAGCAAGCAAGCGGCCGATCGACTGCTCGAAGTCGTCGAGCCGAGTGAAGCAATCGTCGCGGCCGAGTCCACCCGGAAGGACATGGTACTCGAATCCGCTCCGGACGTATCGTTCGAGCGCGTGACCTATCGCTATCCGGATACGTACCGCGACGTCCTAAGCGACGTGGATGTGACGTTACGAAGCGGGACGAAGACGGTCATCGTCGGGCCGAGCGGCTCAGGGAAATCGACGCTCCTCCAACTGTTGCTCGCTTTCGTCAGACCCGATTCCGGTGAAATCCGATTGAATGGGCAACGCTTGGACGATGTGACCCAAGCATCGGTCTGGCGTGAAGCCAGCGTCGTCCTTCAAGAGAATCACTTCTTCTTCGGGACGGTACGGGAGAACTTGGCGTTAGCCGGAGAGTTCACCGACGCTGAGATGGAAGCGGCGCTCGCGAGCGTCCGGCTCGGTTTCTCGCTTGATGAGCCTGTCCTTGAGAAAGGGGCGAACTTGTCGGGCGGGGAACGGCAACGGCTCGCCATTGCCCGGGCGCTCTTGAAGAACGGGGTGCTCTGGATTCTCGATGAAGCGACGTCGGCCCTCGATGCGCGGACCGAGGCGGACGTGTTCGCCGAAGTCTTCCGCCGTGCCGAGTCATCGACACTCGTCATGGTCAGCCATCGTCTGACCGGGCTCGAGCGCTTCGATCACATCATCGTCATGGAAGGTGGTCGCATCGTAGAGACAGGAACGTATGATGAACTGATGCAGTCCCGCGGTGTATTCTATGGATTGAAACAAATCGAGCAAGATATTTTCGCATGAAAAAACGAGCGGCTCCGTCTAAACTGTACCCTGAGTAGTAGACACTTAAAAAAGTCTATTGCTCAGGTTTTTTGTGTACACTGGACTAAATCATATTGGGAGTGAATT
>NZ_JACSLR010000010.1:0-114145 GCF_018618255.1 Exiguobacterium sp. s56
GCGGCCACACCCGTTCCCATGCCGAACACGGAAGTTAAGCGCTTCAGCGCCGAAAGTAGTTGGGGGTCTCCCCCTGTGAGGATAGGACGTTGCCAGGCCAACGCGAAAGACGATCGAGCATCCGCTCGGTCGTCTTTCTTTATGTGATTATTTTAAACAAAATTACCTAATAGTATTGCTTTATCCTAATCGGTATGTTAATATAATAATTGTCTAGTGGCGATAGCGAAGTGGTCACACCCGTTCCCATGCCGAACACGGAAGTTAAGTACTTCAGCGCCGAAAGTAGTTGGGGGTCTCCCCCTGTGAGGATAGGACGTTGCTAGGCCAACGCAAAGGACGATTGAGCAAATGCTCGATCATCCTTTTTTGTCGTTCTCGAAACCTTTAATTCTTTCTTTGCGTATAAACACGTGAAGAGGGGGAATCATCATGCACATTCGTGAAGCTACAACCTCGGACCAGACGATATTCACTGAGGTTTCACGGGCAAGTTTTAAACAAGAGGCAGACCGTCTCCGACTACCATATCGAGACTTAAATATTGAACCACCCGGTTATGATGACGAGGCGATGAGCCTGTACTTGATTGAACAATTGACATGCTACGTCATCGAGCTTGAAGGACAAGTCGTCGGGGGAGCCGTCGTGACGTTGACAGGGCAAGATTATGGCCGGATAGACCGCATCTTTATCCATCCATATAGACAAGGTAAAGGGATTGGGAAACGGGCACTACAATCAATCGAGGAGCTTCATCCGACTGTTCGAATTTGGGAGTTGGAGACATCCACAGCCCAACCTAACAACGTGGCATTTTATCGAGCAGCTGGTTACCAATCCGTCTTCGAATCAGATCAGGAAGTTTGTTTCGTCAAACGAGTGAAGCAACGGACAGATCACATGATATTGCGCTATGAAGAGCGTTCCATTACAGGTGCTCAAGCGTATGGGATGGATGCGAGTCGTGTCTCCATCACGAATAGTAACGTCTCAGAGCTTCAGGCGCACAACTGTAATTTCACGAAGAGCCAATTTCGGAATATCAACTTCAGAGAGACGGAGTTTGATGATTTGAATCTATCTGGTTCTCAGTATCGTTTCGTCACCATGTACGAATCAGGGAGGCCGACGACGTTCTTCCATACAAACCTGACGAATACATTTTTTGAAAACTGTCGGCTCGATGGTGTCCAAATCAAGGACTCATCGATTGACGGGGTACACGTCAAAGACCTGTTAGAATATTATCGAAAAGAAACTGGAGGAATAAAACGTTATGAGTGATCTCTACCAAACCCAACACGACTTACAACAACAGATGGCAGAACGGGACCGACTCGCCCGTAAATTAAAAACACTCGACAAGCAAATTGCCGAACATGAAGCTGTGCGAAAGCAACTTCTCAATTCGTTTACGAAGGAACAGCGCGATGTCTATGACTTAGATTCATTCTCGCTCGTCAACGCATGGCGTAAGCTAAGGGGAACATTCAACGAACAAAAAACGATTGAATTAGAAGAGGCGGCCCGGGCCGAATTGAAGTTACGGGAACATGAGGCGATGGTGGATGAGTTAGCGCTTGAGCGTCGTGACTTATATGAAACATTTGAGACGTATCGTGGAATCGACGCGAAATGGGAGACCTTCCTAAAAGAGAAGGAAACTCATTTGAAGCAAGATTTTACTGTTAGGGAAGAATTATATCGACTCACGGATCAACAGGTAAAAATGAATGAGGTGCTTGTTGAATATAAAGAAGCCATCGTCGCTGGAAATTCAGCACGGACGGCCATCTCGAGAACACTTAAACATCTCGACAGTGCGAAAGGTTGGTCGACGTATGATACGTTCTTTGGAGGCGGCTTGATTGCGACAGCGATGAAACATGATGCCATCGATGCTTCGGAACGGAAGATGCATGAACTTCAAGCTGCGCTCGAGCGCTTCTCGCGGGAGTTGGCTGACGTGAAAGGAGTCGTCAGTGGCTTACAAATCGAACGCGGTTCGCTCATTCAATTCGCTGACTACTTCCTCGATGACATCTTTTCTGAGTGGACGATGCATGGACGAATCAATGATTCGCTAGACAAGGTAAAAGGACTCGATCGTGAAATCGCTCAACTGATTGAGAAAATGACGAGAGAAGTAGAACGTCTAGAACAACAACTCGAAGAAATAGAAACGAAACGAAAACAGCTCATCCTCACACGATGAGCTGTTTGGTTATTCTGGTCGTTTCAACCAATGGCGTAAACCTTTACCCGCGTGCGGTCCGTCGGCGTATCGAGGGATAACGTGCAGGTGGGCGTGAGGGACGGTCTGGTTTGACGCCGTTCCGACGTTCCAGCCAAGCGTATACCCATCAGGACCATACGTCTTCTCGAGGAAGGACTTTGCTTCGTGGAGTAACTCGTATGTATCGCGCCATTCCGAAGGCGTGAGATCGAACGTCGTCGCCCGATGTTGTTTTGGGACGATAACGCCAGAGCCGACGAGCAAGTCCTGCTCACGGTCGTGCATCAAGAAGTAGCATGTCTCATTCTCGGCGACGATCGTCTGAGACGGGTCAAGTTGAGGATGACAAAATGGACAAGTTGACATCGGATTGGTACACTTCCTTTCTATATGAAGTGTACCAAAAGGGGGAGCATTATGAATGAATTGATTGATATGATGGTTGCCCAGGCCGAACGAGAGGAGCGCACGATTATCGCCATCTCGGGACACGGGGGTGCCGGGAAGACGATATTTGCAGACGCTTTACGAGCGCGTCTTGGGGACGTGAACCACATTAACACCGACCCGTATATTACGGACTCGACGTTACGGAAGAGCGCTATGCTCGATTACACGATCGACGGGCAGGCACATCATTACAAGATGACAGCCTGTCATCCGGCGGCACATCACTTGCTGTCACTTGAGCGTGATGTCCGCATGGTACGTGAAGGCATCGGCTTCTATACGATTGATGTTCCATACCTTGAACGAACATGGATCGACCCGACAAAGCAGATCACGATCATCGAAGGCATGAGCGTCGCGTTTCTTGCATCTGATTGGTGGGATGTGTCGGTTTATCTATATACCGATAGCGACACCGAGTTTGCGCGACGTTCCGTGCGTGACGTCCAACAACGAGGAATGGACGTGGCGTACTTAAAGGCGTCACACGACGAGCGTCGACTCCAATACGAGCTGTTCATGCATCCGCAGCGCGAAAAGTTCCAAACGATCGTCTCGACGAGTAACGATGTTTGGACAATTGAAAACCACCGCTCATGAAGAACGGTGGCTACGTAACGTCTCTTGAATGCCGAGGCCGAGCCGGTCTTGCTCGCGTTCGAGTTGGTCCCACGTGAGCGAGCGATGGCGCATCGTGACGTCATTGGCGATTGACTCGAGTGTACGTTGCTTCTCGATATTGTCGAGCCAGTAATAGACGTCGACCCCGTCCTCGTCGACCCGCCAGAACGATTTGACGACTTCGAACTCGTCGGCCCAGTCACCGACCGGTTTGAATCCATACTTCTCGACGAACGGATACGGTCGTTCTTCTCCGATCGGGTCGATAACGTTACGGACGAACATGAGCTCGAGCCCGGCGTGTTCAGTCGCCTCCAATAATCGTTTCAAGGCAGGGAGCGGTTCGACTTCGACTTTCTCGATGACATCGAACCAGACCCGTTTTCCATCGGTGTCCCAAACGGTCGCTTCGACGCTATATGGAGCTCCGGCGGTGGAGGGGGCATACATCGTCAAATCGAACGTGAACGGGATGTGTTCTTCAGCACCTGGTTCGAGCACGGCCGATAGGGCGATTGGAACTTCTTGCAAGTCGGCCTCCCGATTGAATTCATTGCCTTCGAGCGTGATATCTTTGAACGTCGTCATAAAATTGAGCGTCAACTCTTGCAGGCGCACGACATGCGAAGTGGTGTTCAACACCCGCAGCGTTCCATGGACGGTCTCGTTCGGAATGAACGGGACGGTGTGAAAATAGACGGATGCGTCCAGTTCGGAAAAGAACCATTTTTTAAAGCGATTACCCCATTTCGACATGACGGTCGCGCTCCTTTTCTCTTATAGATTGCACTCTTTTAAATGTTCCCGATTCCAATTCTGAAAAAACATGAAGAAAAAGGTTGCATTATATAACTACTTCACTTATTATAGAGGATGTCGAAACAATTCAAACCATCGCGGGGTGGAGCAGTCTGGTAGCTCGTCGGGCTCATAACCCGAAGGTCGTCGGTTCAAATCCGGCCCCCGCAACCAATTTTTATTTAATTTCATATGTCGTCGCGGGGTGGAGCAGTCTGGTAGCTCGTCGGGCTCATAACCCGAAGGTCGTTGGTTCAAATCCAGCCCCCGCAACCAATTTTTTAAATGAGATAGCGAAACGATGACGTTTCGTGTTTTTTTTTGCGTAAAATTGAGTGTACAATGAGTACGTATCGCTAGAATCGACTAAAGGAGAAACATCATGTATACATTGATTACCCATTCTGCGGCTGAGACGCAGGCAGTGGCAGAGAAGTTGGCCACACTTGTCAAAGCCGGGACGGTCATAACGTTGAACGGCGACCTCGGTGCCGGTAAGACGACGTTCACCCAGGGCTTTGGTAAAGGCCTCGGTGTGACGCGCAACGTCAACAGCCCGACGTTTACGATCATGAAGCAATATCAAGGGCGCTTGCCGCTCTACCATATGGACGTCTATCGTCTCGAAGATACGGGGGACGATATCGGCCTCGAAGAATACATCAACGGCGATGGTGTCGCCATCGTCGAATGGTCGAACTTGATCGAGTCATCACTTCCGACGGAACGGCTCGCCATCACAATCGAGCGAATCGGGGACGAGGAACGTCAACTGACGTTCGCGCCCGTCGGCGACGTCTATGATGCGCTCGTGAAGGAGGTGCTCGCATGAAGCAATTGATGATGGACACGTCGACGACTCGTTTGTCTGTCGCCTTGAGCGAACATGGACAAATCCAAGCCGAAGCGACGGTCATGGTCTCGAAAAACCATGCCGTCACGCTCATGCCGATGATTGAACAACTGATGAACGCGGTCAAATGGACACCGACCGAGCTCGAGCGCATCGTCGTGACGACGGGGCCTGGATCGTATACGGGTATCCGCATCGGTGTCACGACCGCGAAGACGCTCGCCTACACGCTTCAACTCCCGCTCGTCGGGGTCTCGGCGCTCCGTCTCATGGCGGCGGCCCCGAATACGGAGCTCCCGGTCGTTGCGCTCATCGACGCCCGTCGTGGCAATGCGTATATCGGTCACTATCAGCAGAACGAGGCTGTGACGCCCGACCGTCACGCATCGGTCGCTGCTTGGCTTGAAGCCACTATCACAGGACCGTTCGTCGTCGTCGGTGATGTCGAGCCGTTCCGTGACGTACTCGCGTCTTACGACTATACCGAAGCACCGGCCGCGCATAGCTATGGCCGGGCAAGCGATCTCGTCGCGTTAGGTGACGTCACGAACGATGTTCATGCGTTTGAGCCTGAATATCTCCGTCTTGCTGAAGCGGAAGCGAAATGGCTCGAGGGACAAAACCATGGCTGACATTAAAATCCGGCGCATGAACTGGCTCGATGTCGAGGAAGTGACCAAAGTCGAAGAAGCGTCGTTCGCCATCCCATGGACGAAAGAAGCGTTCATGAACGAGATGCTCAAGAATGAGCAGGCCGTCTATTTCGTCGCCGTCCATGAACGCCGCGTCGTCGGATTTGTCGGTGTCTGGCAAATCGTGGACGAAGGACATATCACGAACATCGCCGTCTTGCCGGAATATCGTGGGCATGGTATCGGCAATCTGCTGTTGACGCAACTCGTTGAATTCGCCCGCTCGAAGTCATTGGCGGCGCTCACGCTCGAAGTGCGCGTCTCGAATATCGGTGCCCAAAAGCTGTATGAACAGTTCGGTTTTGAAAACGCCGGTCGCCGGAAACGGTACTATCAAGACAATAATGAAGACGCCTATATCTACTGGGCGAAGTTAGGAAGTGAATCAGAATGAACACATCGCTCATTCTCGCGATTGAGTCGAGCTGTGATGAGACGTCGGTCGCGCTCGTGCGTGACGGCAAGACGCTCTTATCGAACGTCGTCTCGTCGCAGATTGAAAGTCATAAACGGTTCGGTGGGGTCGTGCCCGAGGTCGCCTCGCGCCACCACGTCGAACGAATCACGTACGTCATCGATGACGCCCTCAGTGAAGCCGGCGTGACGATGCAAGACGTCGACGCCGTCGCGGTCACACAAGGACCTGGTCTCGTCGGGGCGCTGCTCGTCGGCATCAGTGCGGCCAAAGCGCTCGCGTTCGCCCATAGTAAACCGCTCATCGGCGTCCACCATATCGCCGGACATATTTACGCGAACGAACTCGTCGAGGAGATGGAGTTCCCACTCGTCTGTCTCGTCGTTTCAGGCGGACACACAGAGCTCGTCTATATGCCCGAGCACGGTGTGTTCGAAGTCATCGGTGAGACGCGTGACGATGCGGCCGGAGAAGCGTACGACAAAGTCGCACGAACGCTCAGCCTGCCTTACCCGGGCGGCCCGGCCATCGACCGTCTCGCGGCTAACGGGGAAGACACGTATAAGTTCCCACGGGTTCGCCTCGAGGCAGGAAGTTTTGACTTCAGCTTCAGCGGGCTCAAGTCGTCAGTTATCAACGCCGTCCACAATGCCGAACAGCGTGGGGAGACGGTCATCCCTGAAAACTTGGCGGCCAGCTTCCAAGCGAGCGTCGTCGAAGTGCTCGTCGAAAAAGCGATTCGTGCCGTAAAAGAAAAAGGAGCCAAACAATTGCTCGTCGCAGGTGGCGTCGCGGCCAACCGTGGACTCCGTACTGCGCTTCAAGAAGCGACGGACCGCGAAGGCATCCGCCTCGTCATCCCACCACTTGATCTATGCGGAGATAATGCTGGTATGATCGGGGTGGCGGCACATCACGCGTATGTGCGCGGAAAGCGCGATACACTGGCGATGAATGCGGTTCCTGGGTTATCCTTAGAAGAGAGCATGACAGTCTAGGGGGAAATAGAGACATGACGAAACGCATCATTATTGGAGGTCTGGTCGTACTGCTCGTCGTCGCGACGTTTTTGCAAGTACGGGAGATTATCCGCGCCTATAATATCGCCTATCAAGAAGAAATCGTGCCGGAAGCGACACGCGTCCTTTCACTCACAGGAGCGGAATCGCTCGAAGGCATCGGCCGGGTCACGGGTGAGAACACGCTCGTCGAGACGTTGTACGGCTATAAGAGCTTAGACGATCAAAATATCGAGAGCGTCATCGTCGTCGACCGCAACCTCGGCGTTCAGCCGAAAGCGAGCGACGCATATTACGAGATTGCGCCGGGACGAGAAGCGACCGAAGAAGAAGCGGCGAAGTTCGAGGATATCGTCAACGAGTTTGACGAAGAGCAATTGTTCGCGCAAGTGATCTCGACGCATGAGGCGAAGTATGTGACGAACCGTGAGGAGACACTCACGTTTTATAAAGTGTTCGTCCGTGATGTCGATACGAACGAGTACGTGTTCTTTATCACGGAAGACGGCCTCAAGCTCGACTTCCATACACGCGGATTCCAGCCGCTACGTTATTTCTAACTGTTAAAAGGGAAGCCGGTCTCCACGTTGGAGACGGCTTCCCTTTTTTATACGTCCGGATGATGTTTGTTCTGTTTGTACCACATGTTCACCCAGCTCACGATGAAGACGATCAGGGCGAGCACCCACATGAGGAGAGTCGACTGATAGAAGTGTCCCCACACCGAGCCTGGGGTGTAAAAGTTGTGGACGGTCACGTCGACCGGCCAAACGACGAGGCGGATGAACAGCGTGCTCATAAGCAGGCCGCTCAACAAACTGATCACAATCCCGCTCCACGTCTGGATGATGAAGCCGATGACGACCGGCAGGAAATAAAACAGGAACGACGGAACGATCGTCGGTTCCCCGCGAATCAGCTCGGATACGAATTCCGTCCCCGTCGGCACGATATAGGCGAGACCGGTAAGAAAGGCGTGCATCCATTCGATTCGCATCGCACGGAATCGCATCATGAATGGAGCTCCTCCCATTCTGCGTACAGTGCCGTGATCGATTCTTTCGTCGCGTCGGACTCGGTCGACAGTTCTTGCGCCCGAGCGAAGTCGTTGAAGACGTCCGGTTCACACAACAGTTGCTCGATCTCCTCGAGGCGGGCCTCGTGTTGTTCGATCGTGAGCTCGATTTCCTCGATCCGTTGTTTCATCCGGCGTTCCTCGCGTTGCTGTTCCTTGTCGACGCGCTGTTTCTTGACGATGACTTGTTTCGTCTCTTCGCGGGCGAGTCGGGCCAGCTCTTCGAGTTCTTCTTTCTTCTCGACGTAATACGAGTAATCGCCGAGGTACTCGTCAATCCCGTTCGGCGTGATCTCTAAGACGCGCGTCGCGAGCCGGTCGATGAAGTAACGGTCATGCGAGACGAATAGGATCGTGCCCGGATAGTCGACGAGGGCGTTCTCGAGAATCATCTTCGAGTCGAGGTCCAAGTGGTTCGTCGGTTCATCCAAGATGAGCAAGTTCGGTTGTTCGAGCTTCAGTTTCGCGAGCGTCAAACGGGCCCGCTCTCCACCCGACAGTTCATGGACGCGCTTCATGACGTCGTCGCCGCTGAACAGGAACTGGCCTAGCAGGCTCCGCACTTCTTGCTCGCGCATGAGCGGCCAGTCGTTCCAAATCTCATCGATGACGCGGTTGGCGTCCGACAAGTTCTGTTGCTCCTGGTCATAGTAGCCGATCTCGACGCCGGTGCCGTAGCGGATGTCCCCTTGAAGGGCCGGCTGTTGTTTCGTCAACACTTTCAAAAGCGTCGATTTGCCGACCCCGTTCGGGCCGACGAGGGCGACCGATTCGCCGCGCTGCAATTGGAAGCGGAGCTGCTGGGCAATCGGTTCCTCATAGCCGATGGCGAGGTCGCTCCCGCTCAACACGTCGTTCCCGCTTTGGCGCTTGATCGAGAACGAGAGGACGGCACTGCGCTCATCACCGTCCGGCGCTTCCATCCGGTCGACTTTCTCGAGACGCTTGCGGACACTCTGGGCCCGCTTCGTCGTCGTCGCCCGGGCGATGTTACGCTGGATGAAGTCCTGCATTTTGGCGATTTCTTCTTGTTGCGACTCGAACTGCTTCTTCTCTTGCTCGTAGATGGCGGCCTTCTGTTCGAGATACTTCGTATAGTTGCCGACGAAGCGACGGCTCCGGTGGCGTGACAGCTCATAGACGACCGAGACGACGCGGTCGAGGAAGTAGCGGTCGTGGGAGACGATGAGGACGGCGCCTTTATAGCCGCTCAAATACTTCTCGAGCCAGCCGAGCGTCTCAATGTCCAAGTGGTTCGTCGGCTCATCCAGGATGAGCAGGTCCGGACTTTGGAGCAGCATCTTCGCGAGAGCGAGACGTGTCCGCTGTCCGCCGGAGAGCGTATCGATGCGGCGTTCGAAGTCGTCCGGATAGAACCGCATCCCGTGAAGGACAGAGCGGATCGTCGCCTCATATTGATAGCCGCCACGGTCTTTGAACGTATGCTGTTCTTCATCGTAAGACGACAAGAGGCGCTCATAGGCGGCCGGGTCGTTCAAGATGCGCTCAGAACCCATGTCTTGCTCCATGCGGCGCAGCGTCTTTTCTTGTTCAATTAAATCGGTGAAGACAGTCAACATTTCGTTCCACATCGTCTCGTTCGACTCTAACCCTGAATCTTGGGCGAGATAGCCGATGGTGACATCTTTAGGCTTCATGATGTCGCCCGAGTCATAGTTGTATTCCCCGGCGATGACTTTAAGCAATGTCGACTTGCCGGCACCGTTACGGCCGACAAGGGCGACACGTTCGCCTTCTTGAATTTCTAGTTTGACGTTCTCTAAAATCGGCTCGACGCCGAATGATTTCGATAAGTTATTGACTTGCAGTAGGATCAAGTGAAAAAACCCCTTTCTCTCTATTTAGTATACTTTATTTCTTCCCCTTTTCAGGTATATTCATTGAGTGGTCATGTGAATTCGTTTACAATCAAGGTGTATGAAATTAGATTCGTTTGAAACGCGTCGTAAAAAGGAGGCTCTTTCCGTTGAGTCAAAACGAACCAAAGATTCCGCAAGCGACAGCCAAACGGTTGCCACTATACTATCGGTTTATCCAAAGCCTACATTCATCAGGAAAACAGCGTGTCTCTTCTGCTGAACTGAGCGAGGCGGTCAAGGTCGATTCGGCCACGATCCGTCGCGATTTCTCGTACTTCGGTGCGCTCGGTAAAAAGGGATATGGCTATAACGTACAGTATCTGTTAGACTTTTTCCGTAAGACACTGAATCAGGACGAGATTACGAACGTCGCCTTAGTCGGGGTTGGTCATCTTGGGACAGCTTTCGTCAACTATAACTTCCTTAAAAACAATAACACACATATCGTCGTCGGGTTCGACGCAGACGAGACAAAAGTCGGCACGACGATGTCCGGTGTCCCGATTCATCACGTCGATGAGATGGAACAGATCATGAAACAAAACAAGATTGACGTCGCCATTCTCACGGTGCCGTCTGCCTATGCGCAACCGGTCGCGGACGACTTGGTCCGCTTCGGTATTAAAGGCATCTTGAACTTCACACCGGCCAGACTTACTGTGCCGGACACGGTCCGCGTCCATCACATCGACTTGTCGATCGAACTCCAGTCGCTCATTTACTTTATGCAACACTATCCATCTGCTGAGGGGGTCCATCAATAATGGAATTACTATCATCGTTGCTCGTCGTCGGTATTCCTGGGGGAGCGAGTATCTTCATTATCGCCATCGTCGCGCTTATCATCTTCGGGCCGAAGAAATTGCCTGAATTCGGACGCGCCGCCGGACAAACGCTCCGTGAGTTCAAAAATGCCACAAACGGCATGATGAACGAACATGAGGAGAAAGATAAGAAAGAACTTGAGAAGAAAGAGCAGTAATCATGAATCATCAACCTGATCAAGAGCGGGCGCTGTCCGATCACTTGACAGAGCTGCGGAGACGACTGATGCTGTCGGCATTTGTCGTCTTTGCCTTCTTTTTGATCGCTTTGCCGAGTGTCAAATACGTGCTCGCCTATCTGCAGGCGGACCTCGTCGAACGAGGGCTCGAACTGAACGCCTTTGGGGTCGCGGACCCGCTCATGATTTACTTGAACTTGGCGCTCGTCATCGGGCTCGTCGCATCCGGTCCGTTTCTACTGTATCAACTGTGGGCGTTCGTCGCACCTGGTCTGCATCCGAACGAGCGGAAAGCGACGCTCGCCTATATCCCGATCATCTTCATCTTGTTCCTGATCGGTCTCGCGTTCGCCTATTATTGGTTGTTCCCGCTCGTCCTCGATATCTCGACGGACCTCGGGCAAGACCTCGGGCTAACGCAAATCATCGGGGCGTCGAACTACTTCACGTTCTTGCTGCAACTGACCATCCCATTCGGACTGTTATTCCAGTTGCCGGTCGTGACGATGTTCTTGACGCGCATCGGTGTCGTGACACCGTACTTCCTGTCATCGATTCGGAAATATGCGTACTTCGCCTTGTTCGTCATCGCGGCCTTCATCACGCCGCCGGATTTGACGTCGCACCTCATGGTGTCGCTGCCGCTCTTCTTCTTGTATGAAATCAGCTTGTCGATTTCACGCATCACGTACCGGGGCGTGCTCCGTCGTGAGAAAGAGGCGATGGTGAAAGAGCAAGTCGATTTGATGAAACAAATGAATGAGAAGTAAGCATCGTTCTTTAACGGGACGATGCTTTTTTTGTGATTGGGAATAAATGTTTTTAACAACAAGATAAACACTGGACCCATGTGATACGATGAAACTACTTAAACATCAGTCAGGGGGAGAAGCGATGGCTTGGGAGTACTACGGGGATGAACTCATCATCATCGGCGTGTTGACGACAATTTTGTTGATTGCCGTGCTGAACTTTCTGAAGTCGCGATTCAAGCGGAGACTCGCCTTCTCGTTGACATTGCTCGTCGTGGGGTACGTATCGTGTATCATCGGACTCGTCTTCGTCCGTGGTTGGGACGCGCTGGGCTGGATTTTGATTGGCTTCAGTCTGTACGTGATCGGCCTCCTCACCTATATCAGCGTCGTCACTTACCACTGGTTTAAAGCAAGACGCACGACCCATTCATGAATGAACCGTTCCGGTTTGATATGCTCCCCAATAGGTAGACAGATGAAATAACAAATCTGTTTATCTGATTGGGGAGTGTTTTTTTATGGCGAGAAGTCGGCATTCGATCGAACAAAAACTGAGCGCGCTGCGCATGATGAATGAAGAAAAATATACTTGGAAGGAAATCATGGAGGCCCATCACGTCTCTAAGCATACCCTTCGGGTATGGAAAGTGAAATTCGATACCGGTGGGATCGATGCGTTGAAGGAATCGAAGACATGGAGACCTTACACCAAGGAACAGAAGATTGAGGCCGTCCGCGACTATCTAGATGGGATCACTACTATGGAAGTTCTCTCCAAACATCAGATCAGTGATTGGTCTGTTCTTCGAAGATGGGTTAAGAAGTATACTAGTCATAGCGAGTTAACAGATTCGAGGAAAGGGATGGATCGAGCTATGACAAAAGGAAGAAAAACTACATTCGAAGAACGCTTTGAAATCGTGAAATACTGTTTGGAGAATGGACGCAACTACCAACAGACCGCGGAAAAATTTCAGGTGTCCTATGCCCAGGTCTATGGCTGGGTCAAGAAGTATGACACGAACGGGGCAGAAGCGCTCCTAGACCGCCGTGGGCGTACGAAGCCAGAGGACGAACTAAGTGAAGAAGAGAAGCTGAAACGCCGTATCCGGCAAATGGAGCTTGAGAACGAACTTCTTCGTGCAGACAACCTGTACCTAAAAAAGTTAGAGGAGATCGAGAGGAGGTCGTGATCAGCCAGGTACGGCTACAGCAAAGATACACCGCCATCAAAGAACTATACGAAGAGGAGGCCATTTCGATCGTCCTCCTCTGTCGGGTCGCTGGCATCTCACGGGCGGCCTATTACAAATGGTTGAATCGCACCATACCGGTGCGTCAAGAAGAGAACGAGGAGCTTCTGGAGGACATTCTTCTACTCTATGACCAGGCGAACGGCACATACGGATACCGTCGGATCACGATGACAATCAATCGGCTGCGTCGGCAACAAGGTCTGTCCCCGTTCAATGAAAAGCGAGTCTATCGTTTGATGCATATCCATGGGATCCAATCAATCATCCGCCGGAAGCGGAAGAAACATAAGAAGTCGACGCCACAGCATGTGGCGGAGAACCTGATGAACCGAGAGTTCAGTGCGTCCCGCCCGGACGAGAAATGGTGCACCGACGTCACCGAGTTCAAATATGGTTCCGGAAAAAAGGCATATCTCAGCGCAATCATCGACCTGTATGACGGCTCGATCGTCGCCTATCGTATCGGGAGGTCCAACAACAACGTTCTCGTCTTCCAGACGATGATGCCAGCCATCGCGGGGCTCCGGTCAGGAGCGGGTCCGATGATCCATAGCGACCGAGGGTTCCAATATACCTCGAGAGGGTTCAAGCGAATGGTGGAAGACGCGGGACTGACCCACAGCATGTCCCGGGTCGGACGTTGTATCGACAACGCCCCGATCGAGAGTTTTTGGGGCACCTTGAAAGTTGAGATGTACTACTTGCGTCAGTTCCAGGCCTATAACGAACTCACGACGGCCATCGAGAAATACATATCGTTCTACAACCACGAGCGTCTCCAGAAACGACTAAACGGCTTGAGCCCTGTCGAATACAGGTCTCAAGCCGCCTAGGTTGGTTTTCATTATTTGCCCTGTCTACTTGACGGGGAGCAGTTCAGTTGCGGAGCGGTTTTTTTGTTGTCACATCAGCCGTTCAAACTTTAGACATAATTACGTGAAAAAGTGAGCAAAGGGATTGTCAAACCTTCTTGTGAAATAGTACACTAAGTTCAGAAAGTAAATGTGATATTTATCACAAACGCTAACTTGCCTAACACTCAAAGGAGAGACAACCATATGAAAATCGCAGTCATCGGATGTACACACGCAGGAACAGCAGCAGTCAAAGGATTACTCGCCAAGCACGACAATCTCGATATCACGGTGTATGAGCGGAACGACAACGTCAGCTTCCTCTCGTGTGGGATCGCCCTTCACGTCGGTGGTGTCGTCAAACGTGCGGAAGAGCTTTTCTATGCGTCACCGACAGAGCTCGAAGAACTCGGCGCGACGATGCGCATGAAGCACGACGTATTGAACATCGACACGGAAGCGAAGACGGTCCATGCGAAAAACCTCGACACGGGAGAAGACGTCTATGACACGTTCGACCGTTTGATCGTCACGACTGGTTCATGGCCGATCGTCCCGACGCTTCCTGGCATCGAGATGACTGGGATTGAGCTCTGCAAAAACTATGGCCACGCCCAACGCATCATCGAGCGGGCAAAAGACGCGACGAACATCGCCGTCATCGGTGCCGGCTATATCGGCGTCGAGCTCGTCGAAGCGTTCGAAGTGTACGGCAAACACGTCACGTTCATCGATAGCGCCGACCGCATCTTGAACAAGTACCTCGACAAGTCGTTCACGGATCAACTTGAAGCGGACATGACGTCACGTGGCATCGACCTCGAGCTCGGCCAGACGGTCGAAGCGTTCCGCGGGACAGATGGAAACGTCACGCACGTCGTGACCGATAAAGGTGAGTTCGAGGCTGACCTCGTCATCCTCTGTGTCGGCTTCCGCCCGAACACGGGACTCCTTCAAGGCCAAGTCGACATGCTCGGCAACGGCGCCATCATCGTCGACGAGTATATGCGCACGAGCAACCCGGACGTCTTCGCCGCTGGTGACAGCTGTGCCGTCTATTACAACCCGGCGCGCACACACGCCTACATCCCGCTCGCGACGAATGCCGTCCGCATGGGAACGCTCGTCGCTGAGAACTTGATTGCACCGCGTGTCCGTTATCAAGGGACGCAAGGAACGTCAGGTCTCCGTCTCTACGATTGGAACATTGCTTCATCAGGTCTCACGGAAGAAGCGGCCGGCCTGTTCGGTCTTGACGTCGAGAGCGTCATGATTGAGGATGCGTACCGTCCGGAGTTCATGCCGACAGCGGAACCGGTTCAGTTCAAACTCGTCTATGAAGTCGGCACACACCGCGTCGTCGGAGGACAAGTCCTCTCGAAAGCGGACATGACGCAAGCGGTCAACACGTTGTCGCTCGCCATCCAAAACGAGATGACGGTTGAAGAGCTTGCCTATGTCGACTTCTTCTTCCAACCGCACTACAACAAGCCATGGCACTTCATCAACAGTGGGGCGCTCGCGGCGATGAAAGATAAAGTCAACGCATAAAAAAACTCGGGAGCCGCGGCTTCCGAGTTTTTTTATAGATAGCGTGGGGCGTCCTTCATCGAGTTGGCGAGAATCATGTAGATGAGGACGTTCCCCGGTACGATTAAAAAGAGCAGACGAACGCCGAGCGGGGATAATTCGAAGTATTCAGCGATGCCGCCGCAGACACCGAAGAGTGAGCGGTTCGTGGCGGATTTGCGAAGCGGACGTTGCATAAGCATGGCTCCTATCTCACATATGATATGAAAATTTTACCATATAAATTGGTGGCAAGCGTACAATGCACACAGGTTTTTCTTCGTCTGAAGCCGGGGAAGGGGTAAGAGAAAGGCTACGGCACGCAGACGAAGAACTGTGAAGGGGAGTCGGACTATATGAAGATTGGTATTTTAGGAGCAGGGAAAGTCGGACGGACGCTCGGGCGCAAGTTCGAGGACGTTGGCTATGAAGTGTTGTACGGGACGCGCTCGGAGCGCGAGGGGACGATGTCGCTCCAAGAAGTGGCGTCAAACGCACAGATTCTTTTATTGACGACGCCATTCGCGGCGGCAATCGATTTGATTCAATCGCTTCGGGACTTGGACGACAAAATTGTCATCGACGTGACGAATCCGATCGCCAAAGAGTTTGATTCGATTGAGCGGCCGGAAGGGAAATCGGGGGCCGAGCATCTGCAGGAACTTGCGCCGCACGTCCGCATCGTCAAGGCGTTCAACCAGACCGGTGTCGAGAACTTGGAGAACCCGAACATGTCGATGATGTTCATCGCTGGTGACGAGCAGGAGTCGGTCCGAGCCGTTCAAGACCTTGCCTCGAAGATTGGTTTCGACGCCCATACGCTGCGTCACTTGAAACTGGCGCGAGAACTCGAGTCGCTCGCGTGGTTATGGATTCATTACGCGACGAAAGAACGGAAGCACCGGAACTTTGCGTTTTACTTGAAAGAGAATAGTTTCTAACAGAAAAGACGGTCACGCGTTGGCGTGACCGTCTGGTCGTTAAAAGGCAGCTTGACGCTCAGAGCGTGTTTTCAACGACTCAATCGTCTCGCGTTCGATTGCTTCGACTTCGCGTTGTTGCCACCCTGGCATGAGGAACGCGTCGACGAGCGCCCAAATACCAGTGATGATAGCACCGAAACCAATCGTCAAGACGACCATTAAGAGCATAGCGATGCCCGTCCCGGTCTTCTTGAAATAGAAGCGGTGTGCGCCTAACGCGCCGAGGAAGAACCAAAGCAAGTACGCGACGACGAGACTGCGTTTCTTTTTCTCGACTTCGCTGTTGACGAGGAGCATTTCCTCTGTCGATAAATCGGTACGTGAATAATTCATGATGTGATGTGCCTTCTTTCCAAAAATTGATATAATGAATGCAGTCTTTATTGTACCGGGAAACGGATGAATTCCCATGATTTTCTATTATTTATTTTTGGAAGCGAGGAACAACCGAATGGGTTTTGCGATTGTGACGTTCATCGTCGCGTTTATTCACGTTATCGCCGGAGCGGTCGTCTTACATAAGTATCCGCAATATAAATCGATCGCCATCAGTATGATCGTGCTCGGTTTCGTATATGGTCTGTTGACGGTGGGGTTCATCGTCCTATGAACAACTTCTTGAAACCTCGAGTGACCTATACAAATGAAGATGCATTGAAACTCGGGATGTTCATTATGCTCGGGCTCACCATCATGGATGTCTTAGGTGGTAACGTGCCAGATATGACGTTGGCGCTGGCTGCGACTCTGTTTTATGCTTGGCGCCGTGACATCGCGGCGACACTTGGTGAGGAAGCATCTCGTGCCATCGGACGCGAATCAAGTGAACTGACATTACGAGGTGTCGTCGTTGCCTTGATGATTGGACTCTTCGTCTCGTTCTTCATGGATACGTTGACCTACTCGCTCGAAGCACTCATGTATTATGGGTTGGCGTTCGTATTCGGATTAAAAGGGATGGGACTTTGGTTTTTCATGCCGGACACAACGGTCGAAACCGAACTGAATTAATATGAAGAACGATGTGGCACACGCCTCATCGTTTTTTCTTATGGTTGATGTCAGACGAAAACGTGAATAGGACAAAGAGTGCTGTTATTGTATGCATTGGAATGGAAGGAGTCTTGTTATGTGTACAGCAATCACGTACGCTCCGCACGCCCACTACTTCGGCAGAAACTTAGACTTGAACGTGTCCTATCACGAACAAGTGACGATCACGCCCCGAAACTATCCGTTTAACTTCAGACGGATGGGCGAGAACGTTAACCATTACGCGATGATCGGGATGGCGACCGTCGTGGAAGACTATCCTCTCTATTACGAGGCGACGAATGAGAAGGGACTGAGCATGGCAGGGTTGAACTTCCCGGGGAATGCCGTGTTCAAGCCGGAAGTCGACGGACGAGACAACGTCTCCCCGTTCGAGTTCATCCCGTGGATCCTCGGCCAGTGCGCGACAATCGAGGAAGTGAAAGAACGACTGGCGACGATTCATCTGATTAATCTCAATTTCAGCGACGCGCTCCCGCTTCACCCGCTGCACTGGATGATCGCCGACAAGGATACCTCGATCGTCGTCGAGCCGATGACGGACGGGTTGCGCGTGTACGACAATCCAGTCGGGGTCTTGACGAATAATCCATCTTTTGAATACCAGCTGTTCAATCTGAACGATTATCGGCACGTTTCGACGAAACTGCCGGCCAATACGTTCGCGCCGACATTGAGTCTCGATGCCTATTGTCTCGGTTTAGGCGGACAAGGCTTGCCGGGCGACTTATCGTCGACATCACGCTTCGTCCGGGCGACGTTCGCCACATTTAACTCGGTCTGCGAACCGACCGAGGCGTCCGCGGTCGGGCAATTTTTCAAGCTGTTGGATACGGTGATGCAAACACGTGGCTTGAACGAGGCCGAGGACGGGACGTATGAGTACACGATCTATTCCTCGTGCTGTAACGTCGATGATGGTATCTATTACTATCGGACGTATGACAACAACCAAATCACGGCCGTGTCACTGTTCCATGAACCGTTAGACAGTGAGCAATTGATTACGTATCCTCTACAACACCAACAACAAATTCATTATGAGAATTGAGAACAGCCCTCTTCGTGTGAAGAGGGCTGTGTTTCATAGTGTGTCGTTATAAAGCGGGGCCTCATCATTCGTGCTGATGACTTTCAAATGACGCTCCTCTTTCACGTAGACGCTCTTATAGGCGACACGTTCACCTGCATAGAACAAGATGACGCGGTTGCCGTCGTTGTCCGTCTCGACTTTCGGTTCATACTGTGCGATTTCAATCGTCTCCTCGAGCACGCCATACTCTTCGTATGTAGACAAGTCGTCTTCGTTTGAGCAGGCGACGAGAAACAGGGAAGCGACCATCGCGAGAATTGCTTTCTTCATCATACCTCTCCTTATTTGATAGTTAACCTATCAAATATAACGCAGATTGATTTCTTTTTCAAAAAAGAGCCAGGATGAGTCAGAGCGGATGTTCATGCGCCGATGACTAAAACGACACGTCCTTCTTCTAACGCAAGTGACTTGATGTTGCCGACTTTCACTTTTTGGAGCGGGCCGATCGCACTCAAGTCGAGCGTCAGTGTTCGAGCATCGTAAGTGATATAAGGCGAGTGGTTTAAAAACTTGTCGTTGAAGATTTCTTTATCCGTCGGCTCGACCTTTACGACAGTGAACACAATTTTCCGCCCGTGAATCTCTTTTGGCACCAATGTCAGTTTCATCCGAACATCTTTCGAGAAGAAAGCGACCCCGACTTTCTTTGACCCTGCTAAAATCAATTGTCCGTTTGTGATCTCGACGGTCACATCCGACAGCTCGGGGATTTTTGGACTTATGAACGATTGAAGTTTGGACGCCTCGAGTGGGACTGTGACCGCTACTTTATTCATCATCTTCTTAAACATACAACCAGCTCCCTTTACCATTTTTATACTACTATAAATGATTAATACCTTTATTTTACAATCTTGAATCCTTGGTTTGGGAGAAAGTGATCCATAAGAAAAGACCAAGCTGCGCGCTTGGTCTTTTCGTTATGCCGATTTATCGGTCTTTTCTTTTTTCGCTTTTCGGGCGAGCGTCAAAATCTGATACACCTTGAAGAAGTCATACGCGGCTACGGCGATGATGAAGTACGTCCAGAAGCTGAAGCCGTACTCTTGTACCGAGTAGTAGGCGAGGACGGTGAACAGAATCCCGAAAGAGAGACTGAACAAAAACATAACTTTTAAGTGTCGCGGCATCAATGCCACCTCATTTCTACATTAAGAATAATACGACCATGACGAGCGCGTTGTTAAACGCGTGAATCGCGATCGGCACAATCAAGCGACGCGTCTTGGCATACGCGACCGTGAAGGCGAAGCTCATCGCGACATAGACAAGAATCTTGTTGTCACCATGGATGAGCGCGAACAAGAGCGAGCTAACCGCGAAGGCGATCCAGAACCCGAAGCGGGCGCTCAAGTTACCAAACAAGATGTGGCGGAACAGAATCTCTTCCATGATTGGGCCTAGCAAGACGACTGAGAGCGTCATAACCGGGACGAGACGGACGATATCCGCGATTTCCTCGGTGTTCTGTGACCCCATGACATCACCCGAGATCCACGTCTCAATCAAGTTGGCGACGATGACGAGCCCGTATTGCATGAGAATCCCGAGCCCGATCCATTTGACCGTGTCGTTCAGATTTGATTGGATGCCTTGCTGTTTATACAGCTTCAAGTCGGGCCAGAGCAAGAAAATCGAGATGATGATCGTCAAGCTGAACCCGATGGCGAACCAAAGTCCAGTTGCCGTCGGCGTGATCCATTCCGGACGCACTTCGCTGATCAATACCGGAAAGAATTGAACAAACGCGTATAGCAGAATCGGGATGATATGCCGAATCCGAATGTTAGGCGCCATCGAAAAACGGGTATTTATCGATTGGTTTGAGTTTAGTGTAGCCAATTCAACACGTCCTTATTCCTAAGAGTCAACGTTCCTTTTAACTATTGTAACAAATAAGGTCTCTTGACCGCGAGTGGGAGCATTTTTTCGATGTTCCCGCTTGCATTTTCAGGCGTCTCATACTACACTAATCAATGTTAGCACTCCTTTTTGATGAGTGCTAAAACTTACGATTCAACGATACATCATTCATATTCGGAGGAGGTTTTTTCTATGTTAAAACCACTAGGCGATCGCGTCATCATCGAAGTCGTGGAGAAAGAAGAAAAGACGATCGGAGGCATCGTGCTTCCTGACACGGCGAAAGAAAAGCCGCAACAAGGACGCGTCCTTGCAGTCGGTACAGGCCGCGTCACGGACCAAGGTGAGCGAATCGCGCTCGACGTCAAAGAAAATGATTTGGTCATCTACTCGAAGTACGCGGGTACCGAAGTGAAGCATGAAGGCAAAGAATACTTAATCGTTCGAGAGAGCGACATTCTCGCAATCGTAGGCTAAGACTCACCATTTTTCAAAAACTTTTTAGGGGGAAATGAACAATGGCAAAAGAAATTAAATTCTCAGAAGACGCACGTCACGCGATGCTTCGCGGTGTCGACGCACTCGCTGACGCGGTAAAAGTCACAATCGGACCGAAAGGACGCAACGTTGTCCTCGAGAAGAAGTTCGGCTCACCGCTCATCACGAATGACGGCGTGACCATCGCGAAAGAAATCGAACTCGAAGACCACTTCGAAAACATGGGCGCGAAGCTCGTTGCCGAAGTCGCCTCGAAGACGAACGAAGTCGCAGGGGACGGTACGACTACGGCGACAGTCCTCGCTCAAGCGATGATTCGTGAAGGTCTCAAAAACGTGACAGCAGGCGCGAACCCGATGATCCTTCGTAAAGGGATCGACAAAGCGGTTCGTCGTTCACTCGAAGAGCTCAAGCTCATCTCGAAACCGATCGAGTCGAAAGAAGCGATCGCCCAAGTCGCGGCCATCTCGGCAGCAGACGAAGAAGTCGGCGAGTTGATCGCTGAAGCGATGGAACGCGTCGGTAACGACGGCGTCATCACGATCGAAGAGTCACGCGGCTTCACGACTGAACTCGACGTCGTCGAAGGGATGCAGTTCGACCGTGGTTACTTGTCACCATACATGATCTCAGACTCAGACAAGATGGAAGCGGTGCTCGACAACCCGTTCATCTTGATCACCGATAAGAAAATCTCGAACATCCAAGAAATCATCCCAGTGCTCGAGCAAGTCGTGCAACAAGGGAAACCGATCCTCATCGTTGCGGAAGACATCGAAGGCGATGCGCTCGCGACACTCGTCTTGAACAAACTCCGTGGTACGTTCAACGCGGTCGCGGTCAAGGCACCAGGATTCGGCGATCGTCGTAAAGCGATGCTCGAAGACCTCGCGACGCTCACAGGCGGCCAAGTCATCACAGAAGACCTCGGCCTCGAGCTCAAGTCGGCAACGCTTCAACAGCTCGGACGCGCATCGAAAGTCGTCGTCACGAAAGACACGACAACGATCGTCGAAGGTGCTGGAGACGAAGCGACAATCAAAGCACGCGTTCAAACGATTCGCAACCAAATCGAAGAGACATCGTCTGACTTCGACCGTGAGAAACTCCAAGAGCGTCTCGCGAAACTCGCAGGCGGCGTAGCCGTCGTCAAAGTTGGCGCAGCGACAGAGACAGAGCTTAAAGAACGTAAGCTCCGCATCGAAGACGCGCTCAACGCGACACGCGCAGCCGTCGAAGAAGGCATCGTCGCAGGTGGGGGTACAGCCTTCATCAACGTCATCCCAGCCGTTCGTGCGTTGCTTGCAGAAGTGACAGCGGATGAAGCGACAGGTGTCAAACTCGTCCTCCGTGCCCTCGAAGCACCGGTCCGTCAAATCGCGGAAAACGCGGGTGAAGAAGGTTCGGTTATCGTCGAGAAACTCAAGAACGAATCGGTCGGCATTGGTTACAACGCCGCAACTGGCGAGTACGTCGACATGATCGCTCACGGAATCGTCGATCCGGCGAAAGTGACGCGCTCAGCGCTTCAAAACGCAGCATCCGTATCAGCCATGTTCCTCACGACAGAAGCGGTCATCGCAGACAAGCCAGAACCAGCAGGCGCTGGCGGCGGCATGCCTGACATGGGCGGCATGGGTGGAATGGGCGGTATGATGTAAGTCATACGCTCTAATGGAAACCATTCATCAGCGAAAAGCTGATGGGTGGTTTTTTGTCTTTAACATAAAAATTCTAACCTTAACATAATTCATGTTACAGTCATAAAATTCTTGTTCGGCTTAGTGGGACCCATCAAGCCCCACTAAGCTGAATAAAAGAGCCGTTAAGTTCCCATCAAGTCCCGCTAAGCTGAACAAAGGAGCCGCCAAGCTCCCATCAAGTCCCGCTGAGCTGAACAAAGGGGCCACCAAGCTCCCATCAAGTCCCGCTGAGCTGAACAAAGGAGCCACTAAGCTCCCATTAAGCCCCACTAAGATGAACAAAGCACCCATCAAGTTCCCTTAAAGCCTCACCAAGCTATCATTTACTTACTCACCCAATTAAGTTAAATGACAATCGGTTTATGTTAGAGGAAATAAGAAGATTTTAAACTTTTGCGAACTCAATGGTAAAATAATTGAAGGTATAATAGTCTTGCGTCGATGGTTATGATTCGTGAAAAATAACACAGAAATAGGTAAGGGGAGCGGAAGATGAGGAAAGAGCTAATAGATGAAATTAGTATGGGCAATGAAAGTATTACTATTGAATTCAAAGAGGCGCATAACAAACTTCCAAAAAGTCTATATGATACAGTTTGCTCTTTTTCTAATCGACAAGGGGGAAATATTTATTTAGGAGTATCTGATGAGGGTGATATCACTGGCGTTGACCCCAAAGCAGTTGCACAAATGAAAAAAGATTTTGTAACAACCACTCAGTCAGCTCAAAAGATAGAACCGCCTCTCTACCTTGATATACAAGAGTATCAAATCGAGGATAAAATGATTTTACATATTTTTGTACCGAGTAGTTCTCAAGTTCATCGATTGAATCGTACGAAAATTTACGACCGGAATGAAGACGCTGATATCGACATTACACATAATACGACTCAAGTACAACAAATGTATAATCGAAAACAAGCTGACTATACCGAGAGAAAAATCTTTTCTCATGTGAGCATGGAAGACTTAAGAATAGATTTGATTGAGCAACTGAGGAAAACGGCATTAGCACAAGAAGATTATAGAGCCTGGACAACGTTTGATCACCTTGAAATCCTTAAATCTTTAGGTATGTATAGTAAAGACTATACAACTGGTGAAGAAGGCTTTACTTTGGCAGCTGTCATCACATTCGGTAAAGACGAAGTCATCTCTGCTGTACTACCATATTTTAGAATTGATGCTCTAGTTAAAAAGAAAGACATAGAACGATACGACGATCGTGAGAATATAAGAACAAATTTGATTGAGAGCTATAGTCGATTGATGAGTTTTATTAAAAAGCATACGTCTGACAAATTCCATCTAGAGGGTGACCAGCGAATTAATATCCGGGACATTTTGTTCAGAGAACTGATAGTAAATATGCTTGTTCATCGGGAATATTCGAATGCTTTTGTATCGAAAATCACTGTCTACGAAGATCATTTAACCTTTGAGAATGCGAACAAACCGATTCACCCAGGCATCATCACTGAAGGAATGATTGCCCCATATCCAAAAAATCCGACTATCGCCAGAGTTTTTAACATTTTAGGGTTGATTGATGAGTTAGGATCCGGTGTTAACAAAATTTTTAAATACACGAAAATCATGTATGGATCATCCCCTATCATCTCGAATCAAGACATCTTTAAAGTGCAAATTGATGGTCAAGGAGATTTAGACGCGATGTTGAATCTGCTTCACTTAAGTGATTCTCAGAGAGCGTTAGTGCACTATTTAGAAAACGGCGAAGCGTATACTTCAAAATATCTTATGCAAGTCGTTGGATTAAAAGATCCTGTAACTTTTAGAAAAAGTGTTTTAAATCCTTTAATTGAACTACGACTCGTCAATCGAACGATTCCTGGAAAGCCGACGAGTCCTAACCAAAAATATAAAATCAATAAAGAATACTTTTGATAAAACAGAATTAATGTTGGGATAGCCTAAAAATTCAGTTCAATGCTGAATTTTTAGGTTTTTTTATTTGTCATTCATAGACCGACTACAGAATTGTTTATCACCTTCCAAAAATAGGAATTGTCTATTTCCGCTCTCACGGATCTGTATTATGCTTAATCATGGAGAACACAGAGAGGGGCAACCGTATGCAACCAGGGCTGCAAAAGAAAATCAAAGAAGCGACGTATTTGACGGCGGAGAAGGCATGGAGCTATCGTCCGATTTTACGTTATTTCTACATCCAGCATGAACGAATGCGTGAATTTTTATATCCGGAAGAGATTTATGAGTACTTGAAGCAATACATAGAATTTCAAGAATACACGATGGACGGATTGCATCAGGATTTAGAGTCGCTCGTCAAATGGGGCAACTTGATTGCCAGTCAAGAACACCGAAAGGCGAAGACGATTGAAGAATACAAAAAGAAAAGTTTCCGCTACCAATGTACGCCGTACACGGTCGAATTTGAGCGGATGATGATTCAACTCGAGCAGCTCGGTGACAGTTTCGGCGGCTCACTCGAGAAGACACAGTTCGAGCGGCTCTATCACGTCCTTGACGCGATCGCTCAGGCAGACGGAAAGCCCGACGCCGAATGTGCACAGCTTTGGGAAGATGCCATGCTCTATTTCCGTCAAATCACGCAGAACACGTCGGACTATATCGCCTATATCCATAGTGAAAAAGTCGTCGACAAGATGAAGACGGAAGCGTTCCTCGTCTATAAGGACCGCTTCACGACGTATTTGCGCGACTTCATCATCGCGTTACAGCGGACGGCGATGCAGATTCAGGACTTGCTGACGTCGCTCACGACGAAGCGGCTCGAACCGTTCTTTCAACAAGTTGTCCGGCATCAGCATCAGGCGTTCCGATTCGAAGAAGACGACATGGACCCGATGATCGACTTAGTCGAAAAGTGGCGTAACTTGAGAGCGTGGTTTCTCGGGACGACGCACGGCGAGAGCGAGTTTGAACGTCTGCAAGAACGGACGAACGAGGCTATCCGCCGCATCACCCGCATCGTTCAACGCATGAGCGAACGGCATCAACAATTTCGGAGCCGGCGCCGTGATTACGAGCATTTGGCAAAGTGGTTCGATGGGATGGAGACGATCGAAACGGCCCATGAACTGTCATCGGTCGTGTTCGGCGTGTTCCATACGCGTCACCTTTACGGGGACCATGTTCCGACCGACGACATGTACGTCGACGTGTGGGACGAGGCACCAATCGAACACGAGACGAAACCACGAACTACGAAATTTAAAGAATCGACGAAAGCCGGGGCCATCATTGACCGATCTGATAAGATTGCGGAGATGCGCCGACTTCATTTAAAGCAACTCGAAGAAGAGAAAGAAGCCATCGAACGATACATCGAAGCGGGCGTCATCTCGATCAAGGTGCTCCCAGTCATCGAACCGCATGTGCGAAAGCTGTTACTGTCGTGGCTCGGTAAAGCGATGGTACGGGAAGATCGGGTCATCAAAACGGAGTACGGCCGCCGCGTGCGGGTGACGCTCGAGGAAGAGCGTGTCATCTTGCGTGCGACCGACGGGACACTTGAGATGCCGAACGTGGAATATTACTTCATCGATGAGGAAGTGACGTCATGAGTGAGGAAACAAAAATAGATGAACGGATGGTTGAGGCGCTCGGAATCCTCTTCGAACAGTTTTGGGTATTACGAGCGGAGCAACCGCCCATCTACCAAAAAATCCGAGAACGTGAACATCAACTGAAACGTTACGTGACCGAGAAATTCGGCTTTGATTTGATCGTCCATCAACATTTCATCAAACTTGAGAAGCTCCCGGTCGACCCAAAGCCATGGATGGGCATCCAAGCGTTCACCGAACCGATGGACTACGCAATTTTCTGTTGCGCGCTCGCATTTACAGAAAGCAAGTCGGTCGATGAGCAGTTCTTGCTGTCCCATATCACGGAAGACATTCAAGAGATGTACCCTGGAGACTTGCCGCTCGATTGGACGAACTACCGTCATCGCAAATCGCTCGTCCGCGCGCTCAAACAACTTGATGAGCTGAAGTTGATTCGTGCGGTCGACGGGGACGTCGACTCGTTCGCGATGAGCGAGACGGAAGAAGTGTTGTACGAAGTGAGCGTCCATGCCCGCTATTTCATGCGGTCTTACCCAGAGGACTTATTCAATTACGAGACGATTCAAGATATCTTGACGAGCGAGTGGAGCCGTCAAAAAGAAGATGAGCGGCGGAAACGCGTATACCGCAAGCTCATGTTCTCGCCAATCGTGTATCGGGAGTCAAAAGACGATCCAGACTTCGCCTATATCCGTAACTTCAGGAACCGGCTCGGGGATGAGTTCGAGAAGTTCACGCCGTTCCGGTTAGAAGTGTTCAAAAATGCGGCCATGCTCGTCCTTCCTGACCAAAAACAGCGCTACACATTGTTCCCGAATCAAAAAGGAATCACGGGCATCGCTTTGCATGTGGCAAGTCATCTTAGGAAACTTGAACTGCCGGTCAACGAGATGGGCGAGATCCGGGTCACGTTGCTCGAATTTGAGCGGATGGTCGAGGCGGTTCAGCTTGAGTGGGGACCGGGTTGGGCAAAACAATATCGTGAAGACACACCGAAAAAAGTGGCGGCAGAACTCGTTTCGCTCCTCCTTGAATGGGAGTTCGGATATGTGGAGACCGATTCAGGAATCCTTGTCATCCAGTCCGGGTTCGGTCGCACCGTTGGATATTACCCAGAAAAATTTATAGAGGAGCTGACGAAATGAGGGCGCAAAATCGCTGGAAAATGAACCGAGCAGGCTTGCTTAATTTTTGGTATTACACAGAAGAAACGTTCGATTTCTCGGACGGGAAGCTGTTGCTTCGAGGGAGTAACGGATCAGGTAAATCCGTGACGATGCAGAGCTTCCTGCCCGTGTTACTTGACGGGAAGAAGTCACCGGACCGGCTCGACCCGTTCGGTTCGAGAGCGCGCAAGATGGAAGACTATTTACTCGGCGAGAAAGAAATCGTCGACCGGGAAGAGCGGACAGGCTATTTGTTCATCGAATACAAGAAGGCCGAGACGAATCAATATGTGACGACCGGGATCGGGCTTCAAGCGAAGCGTGGGAAGCCCCTCAAATTCTGGGGATTCGTCATCACGGACAATCGTCGCATTAACATCGACATCGAGTTGTATAAACTCGACCGCCAAGGGACACAGACGAGTAAAATCCCGTACTCACGGGTCGAGCTCGAACGGGTCATCGGGGATGGGGGAAAAGTCGTTACGACACAAGGCGAGTATATGCAGCTCGTCAACAAACACGTCTTCGGCTTCGAGTCAATCGATGCCTATGAAGAGTTGATCAAGTTGCTCATCCAGTTGCGGAGCCCGAAACTGTCGAAAGACTTCAGGCCGACCGTCATCTACGAGATTCTCGAGGCAGCGTTGCCACCGTTGTCAGATGATGACTTACGCCACTTGTCCGACACGATTGAACAGATGGATCAAACGAAGCAACAACTCGAGCAGCTCGAGCGTGAGCTCATCGCGTTGCAGAAATTGAGCCGTACGTACGATGCGTACAATGAGCGTCATGTGGCCGACCTCGCCGTCGAGTACCGGATGGCGACCGAACGAGAGACAACGGAAGCGCAAGAGCTTGAAAATTTACGTGAACTCCAGACGTCAAGGGCGCATGAGGTCGAGACGCTGAAGCAATTGATTCAACAGCTCGACCAAGACAAAGCGACGGCAGAGCGTCAAAGGCAACGTTTGGCGTCCCATAAAGTTTGGAACTTAGAAGACGAGTTGAAGAAAGAGGTAGATGCGTTACAGCACATCACGGCTGATTATCGACGGCAGGACGAGCGACGCGCGAAGACCGCTCAAAAAATCTATGACGCGAAACAGCGGCAAGACGAAGAACAGGTAGTCCATCGCACGACACTCCAAACGATCGATGACCTGATTGATGATATGGCGTACGACGCAGAACAGGCGGCGTTCGACCGTCATGAGTTGAACGTCGCCGATTATCGTCGCCTGAATCGAGACTTTGATTTCCTGACGTGGAAACGCGAAGTAGGGGAACATATGGAACGGCTCGGCAAAGTGGCGGAAGGGATGCGCGCGCTCGAAGAGACGAAACGGAAACTTCAAACGGAAAACAAGCAACTCGCCGACGAGCAACAAGCGCGTGATCAGAAAAAGCACGAGCAGAGCGATTGGCAAAAGACGTTCGACCAAGACTTGGAGCGTCATCTCGCAGACGTATATCGGTGGACCGAGGAGCATCCTGAGTTTGGTGTCGAAGGGGAGACGATGGGTCACATCGAGCGCACACTTCGAAACGACTATGACCCGTCAACGTATGAGGATGTGTTGCGTCTCGTTCGACCAAACGTGGTCGGTTACCAGAACCGGCTACGTGAAAAAGCGGCCTCGAAGAAAGCGGCCGAACGCGTGATTGATACGAACATTCAAAACATAGAGTCCTCACTTGCCGAGTGGAAAAAGAAGACCGATCCCGAACCGGACATCGACCCGATGACGAGAGCGTCCCGGGAACAGATGCGGGCCGACGGCGTCGTGTTCGCTCCGTTATATGCACTCGTCGAGTTCGTGGACGGAGTGGAGGAAGACGTTCAAAAACGGATTGAAGCCGCGCTCATGGACAGCGGGATGTTAGACGCTCTCGTCACCGAGGCGGACGTCACATACGACCGGGTCTTGTTGCCGGCGCCACAGATGATGGCGCATACGTTGGCCGATTATTTGAAGCCGAGCCCAGTAGATACGGGAATTGCTTCGGACCGAATCGACGACGTGCTCCGCAGTATCCTCATCGGTGATGGCGAGACGTCCATCGGAGAAGACGGGACGTATCGGCTCGGTCAATTAAACGGACATGCGGTACCGGTCGAACACGTCCGTTTCCTTGGGCGAACTGCCCGTCAACGATATCGGGAAGCAAAGATTGAACAGTTACAGCACGAAATCGAACAACTTCAACTCGAGCGCGTGACGCTACGTGGTGAGCAGGCGGAGTTGGGTCAACACATCCAATCGGCTGAAGCGGCGTGGGAGGCATTCCCGTCTGACCGGGATTTGCGGATGAGTCATCAAGAAATCCAAAAGATCAGATTTGAGATCGAGAGTTTGGAGCGACGTTGCCGTCAAATCGAAGACATGTTGAAACAGACGAGTGAGCGGTTCAACGTGTTGAAGCGTGAGGTATATACACTGGCTGAGCCGTTCGAACTAGAAAAGACGCAAGCCGCGTTTGAACAAGCGAAGCGGGCGGTGGTGAGCTATAAAGATTTACTACTCGACACACATCGGGAGCACGACAACGCGGTCGCCTCGAACAAACGGCTCGCCACGATGGAGGCGGCCCTTGCGGAAGCGGAAGAAGACATTCTCGAACTCATGGGTGAATTGAATGAGCTCGAGGACAAAATGGTCCGGGTTCAAAAAAATATTGCGCAAATCGAGGACCAACTGGCGAGAGAGGGCGCTGACGACATCCGTCAACAAATCCAAAACGTCCAAGCTGAATTGGCAAGAATTGAACATGAACGGAGCCAATCGTTACAGCTTGTCGCGACGCGCCAGGCGCAACTTGATGCGGACGCGAACAAGTTGCACGAGAAGCAACATAGCCACACGTTGTCAAAACAGATGCGAGTAGCATGGGAGACGGCCTTGAAAACGGAGTGGAAACGAGGAATCGTCTCACTCGACGTAGACGGGGGTGATCCCGAAACATTGTCCCGAACGGTTGAAGCGATGTACGGGAAACGACTCACGAACAGCGCCTCAAAAGCCGACGAACATCTATCGAAAGCGTTCATCGACCAGCAAAATGATTTGATGGAATACCGGATGCGTAACTTCACCGAAGAAGTGCCGCTTGAAGCGTGGATGCGAGACGTCGATGACCGGTTCAGACGAGAAGTCGAGATGTGGCAACAGAAGACGACACGCCGCATCATCTCGCTCGACTTGCGGGGCCAACAGGCGAGCCCGCAAGCGGTCAAGCGAACGGTCGAGGAAGAGTTCGCCCGGCAAGAGAGCGTCTTGAACGAGAGTGATAAGGAACTATATGAAGAAATCCTCTTCAAATCGGTCGGGACGAAACTCCGCTCGCGAATCCGCCGGGCCGAAGAATGGACGGGGGAAATGAACGCGTTGATGGAGAGCCGGAACACGTCGTCTGGGCTTACGTTTTCAATCAAATGGCGGCCACGTACAGCGGAGAGCGAGGAAGAGCTCGATACGAAAGACTTGGTCCATATCTTGAAACAAGATGCGAAGCTGTTGAAGGACGAGGATTTCGAACGGATCACGGCCCACTTCCGGTCGAAACTGAGTAAGGCGAAGCGGATGATTAAAGAAGACGGAGACGGACAGACGCTCCTGCAAGTGCTCCGTGAAGTGCTCGATTACCGGAAGTGGTTCTCATTCGTCTTGTACTTCGATCGAACGAATGAACCGAAGCGCGAGCTGACGAACAATAAATTCGATAAGTTCAGCGGCGGGGAGAAAGCGATGGCGATGTACATCCCTCTCTTCACAGCGTGTTATTCCCGATATAAAGAAGCGGCCGATACTGCGCCGTATATCATCTCGCTCGACGAGGCGTTCGCAGGAGTCGACGAGAACAACATCCGTGAGATGTTCGAGATTGTCGAGCAACTCGGCTTCGACTATATCATGAACTCGCAAATTCTGTGGGGCGATTACGATACGATTTCGTCGCTGTCGATTTGTGAGCTGTTGCGTCCGAAAAACGCCGACTACGTCACCGTCCTCCATTACGTGTGGGACGGCGAGAAACGGCATGCGAAAGAAGAGACGTTGTTATGAAGTCGTTAGTCGACGAAGCCGTACACTACTTCAAAGCATCGACAGGCTTCTCGCGTCTGTTTGAACAGTTCCGGAAGAAGTATGCCTCGCTCGGAAAAGTTGGTGGATCGGTTTCGATTCAATCATTTAAACATGATGAACTTGAAGCGATTGCCCGCTTCTTCGGAGAAGACGTCGCAACGATCCGGTTGAAGAAGACGGTGACACTTCGAGCGTTCGAGAAGAAACTTCAGACGACCAAGTTTGAAGGCGTGACGTTGCTCGAGTTGCTCGAGGCGTATTTCGGAGAAGCGCTTGTGACGAAACAAGAAGCGCTTGCCCAAATGGAAGGACAGCGAGCGGAGCGTTTTCGTGAGCTCAAGCTGACGTATCCGACCCTCACGTTTTGGTTCACTTATTTAGAGGGGCGTACGGCAGACACGCACTGGATCAATCGGATGGTTGAGACGGATAAATTTGACGTGTCTTGCGAGCAACTGTCGCAAGCGATGGAACGGTTGCCACTTGATTATGAGCGGCTGCCAGTGTTCGGGCAACGTATCCTCGGCAATCCACATGCGTTCGACCGTACAACAGATCTCGGGAAGCTCCTCATCCATGCGTTGCATATTAAACGGGGACAGATTGGAGCACCACCGAGCGATACGGAACGGGTAAACGACTTGTTGTTGGAATTTAAGTTGTTACGGGACGACATTACTAATTTTGTGACATGTGCGAATGTGACGGCGGAGCGTGAGGGGACGGAGCATGCAATGTGGCATGGAGCGGCAGCAATGCATAGCGTCTTGAACGTGCCGATGCGTGAGCTGTTGAACGTAGACCGGGTGAGACCAAGCCGAGGACATACCGTATGGATCGTCGAGAACTCCGGTGTGTTCTCAAGCTTACTCGATGACGTGCCAGATGCACCGCTCGTCTGTACACACGGTCAGTTCAAACTTGCGGCCTATCGGTTACTTGATATGCTCGTCGCATCGGGTTGTCAATTGAAATACGCCGGTGATTTCGATCCGGAAGGACTGCAGATGGCGGCACGGTTAAAAGAACGATACGGCGACAAGCTCGATTATTGGTGCATGGACTTGGAGAGTTACGTGGCGTCCGAGTCGAACGTCGAGTTGGCTGAGGAACGATTGGTGAAGCTAGATCGGGTGACGGATGTTGAGTTACAAGACGTGGTGGAAGAGATGAAGCGGCGAGGGAGAGCGGGGTATCAGGAGGCGTTAATAGGAAATATGGTATCCACACTATACATGAAAAAGGAGTAAACTATGATTATTTACAACGAACCTAAAAATATTTTTGTTGAACATATTTTAGAAAAAGAAATTAGTTACGTCCTTAGTAAGAACATTGAAGAAAAGATGAATCGACGCGTTAGTGCTTCCGAAATGACCTCATGGGAAAATTCACTTTCAGAAATGATGCGAGTCATTCGAGGAGAATCGATACCTGATGATGTAAATATTCTACTTGAGTTTAATTTGCCATCAACTCAAAAGCGAATTGACTTCATTATTGCGGGGAAAGACGAAGATGGTCAAAAAAATGCAATTATTGTAGAACTAAAGCAATGGACGAAGGCGGAACTTGCTGACGGAGACGGTATTGTCCAAACCGCATTTCGCGGAAGAACCCAATCGACAGTCCACCCTTCGTATCAAGCTTTATCGTATCGACGGTACTTAGAAAATTATCTCGAATCGGTAGATCCGACCGAGTCTGATATAACGCTTGATTCATGTGCTTATTTACATAATTATATTCGGTCAAGAAAAAATGAAGCTGAACCTTTATTGAATGATAGATACAGTCACTACTATAAGGAAGCACCGATTTATTTCAAAATGGATGATTTGCGCTTAGCTGATTACGTCACAAAGCGGGTTGGGGCCGGTAAAGGCGCAGAAATTGCCAGAGAAATTGAAACCGGGAAACTGAGACCTTCCAAAAAATTAGTAGAAACGTTAAATCTGATGTTTGAAGGGAACGAAGAGTTCATATTACTAGATGAACAAAAAGTAGCCTATGAACAAATTTTAACGATCTATACTGAGCACGTTTTACATACGGACGAGAAGCACGTTGTATTAATTAAAGGGGGACCGGGAACCGGTAAATCCGTAATCGGTTTAAATGCTCTAAAGGCACTAGTGAATGAACAGGCATTAGTCGAGTATATTACGCCGAATGCAGCTTTCCGAGAAGTCTTGAGAAAAAAACTTGTAAGACAAAAGAGTATGATTGAAATTCGAGATATGTTCAAAGGTTCTGGTTCTTACGTGGATACTCAAGCGAATAAAATTGACGTATTAGTTTGTGATGAGGCACACCGTTTGAAAAATCATGGACATATGCAACGGAAAATTGCAGGAGAGAATCAAGCGACTCAAATTATTCGGAGTGCGAAAATGAGTGTCTTCTTCATTGACGATGAGCAAATGATTTCAAAGAAAGACGTTGGATCATATACGTTAATCAAAGAAGAAGCTAAGAGACAAGACGCTATTATTCATGAATTAACACTAGATTCTCAATTTCGATGTGGCGGGTCAGGTAACTACATCCAATGGTTAAGCGAACTTTTTAATAATGAAGCAACGACTGAATTAGATGGATCATATGATATTCGAGTGTTGGATTCGCCACAACAATTGATGGATGAGGTTGTATCAAAACGTGATGGTCGTGTGACTGCAGGCTATGCATGGAGTTGGACGAAAGAACGAATAGATGGACAACTTGTTCCAGATGTTCAGATTCCTGAACATGATTTTGCAATGGCATGGAATGATGCAAAACGTCTGGACTGGGCCATTCATCCAGATGGAAGAGAACAAATTGGATGCATCCATACAGTACAAGGATTAGAAATGACATACGCAGGTGTGATTATCGGACCGGATTTAGGATATGATCCACAATCAAGACAATTGATTGTGCGACGGGAAGAATTCAAAGATAGCGGGGCAAGACCTGCAAAACCGAAGAAGAATGAAGTGGACGCTCTTGAAAAACTCGTGAAAAATACGTATCGAACATTAATGACTCGTGGGATGAAGGGCTGTTACGTGTATTGTTGCGATCCTGAATTGCAAAAGTATATGAAGCAGCGAATAGATTCTACTAGCCATGAATACAAAAGTGTAACTAGAGGAATCTGACTCTAGTTACACTTTCGTTTTGGTTATGAATTTACATTGATCAATTAAGTAAACGTAAACGGGTCGTGTTAATGCCTTAAACATTTTTTCGTTAATGTTAGCGTCTTTAGAAAGCGACGGTTTGTCAAATTAAGCGCAACACTTCCTCCGCGAAGGCCTCGTGTGCGGTCTTTCAGCCGAGACATTTCCTCGGCCGCCCGTTGATCTTGGCGAGCGCGTCCGCGATCTCTCCTTGGCCGACCGTCGCGAAGTCCGATCCTTTCGGGAAGAACTCGCGCAGGAGGCCGTTGGCGTTCTCGTGGCAGCTGAACTCTTTGCCCCGGTCCGTCGTCGCCGTCCTGAACGTGCCCTCCGGGAAGGCGGCGTGGACCGTGTGGATCGCCCCCTCCATCGAGGCCGCGCTACGGTCCGCGATCGGCAGGGCGAGGTAGAACCGGCTCTTGCGCTCGACGAACGTCGCGACGCAGGCCTTCGACTTCCCTCGTCCGGAGACGACGGTGTCGAGCTCCCAGTGCCCGAACGTTTGGCGCCCCCTGACCTCCGAAGGCCGTTTCGAGATGGACAGCCCGACGTTGAACCTCCCGCGTGTCTCCACCGGTTTCCGGCGCTTGCCTTTCTGGCGGAGCGCGGTCGTCGGCACGTCGATCAGCCCCGAGTAGATCCAGCGATAGATGGTCGAGAAGGCGATCCTTCCGTCGAAGAGCCGCCCCACGATCTGTTCCGGGGACCAGGTCGCCCGCAGCTTCCTGATGATCGTCCGACGCATCGTTTCGTCGAGCTTCGTCTTGGCGCCGCAGTTCGCTTTCGCCCTCACGTAGTGTTCCTGTGCACGTTCCGACTTGTACCCGGGGTTCCTCCTGATCTCCCGCGAGACGGTCGAGGGCTGTCGCCCGAGCCGTCTCGCGATGGACCGGATGGACATCCCGAGCTCCAGATAGGTCTCTATTTTCACGCGTTCGGCTGTGGTAAGATGGGTGTAGCTCATAGCGATTCCTCCGTCTGAATGTTTGTGTGGTAACTTCATTCTACACGAGGCCGTCGCTATGGGCTTTTTTGCGTTCACGTTCAGGTGTTGCACTTAATTTTATAATTCATCATATAAAGATTAGGATAGAGATTTGGAAAAGCTCAGATCCATAAACTCTATGCTTTTTCAAGCGAGATATTATGGGATATATTTGTGAATTCCAATATAATTTAGTCTGTTATGTTAGATTTTCTCCACAATATCGAGATACTTACAGATGTTTAATTTCATTCTGATAAAACAATGATATGGAATCTCTGCCAATTTGTTTTGAACGATAAAGAGCTTCGTCAGCCTTACTGATTAGTTGCTCTTTTTCTACTAGATTTGCAGAAGTAGAATGGGCAATTCCGATACTAATTGTTATTGTATCTGCAACCGTTGAAGTTTTATGTTGGATTTTTAATTTATGAATGACATCATTCATATCTTTAGCTATATCAACGGCTTCTTCAACGGATTTCCCATCTAATAAAGCAAAGAATTCTTCTCCGCCATACCTTGCAAAGAATCCTCCAACCATATCCAATCTATTTTTCAATGATTGAGCGACTAATTTTAGTACCTCATCACCTTTTTGATGACCATATGTATCATTAAAAAGCTTAAAACAATCTATATCGATCATAAATACCGTAATTGGTTTCAATAAATCCTTGTTCATCTCCCAAACCTCTTCATAATTTTGGTTGAGTGACCGTCTATTCGGAACATTTGTTAGAGTATCAATGTTTGAAAGAATTTCGAGCTTCTGATTCAGTTGTTTTAGTTCATTTTGTGATCGCTCCAGTTGAGAAGTTCTTATTTGCACTTTTTCCTCAAGGGTGTTATTTAGTTCTCCTAAACGAATAGACAAGGTTTCAACTTTTTGAAAGGTAGATGCATATTTAATAGCAAGAACGATAGACTGAGCAAAGACAAAGATATATAATCCAACACTTGTAAAATCACCTGTATGAATCCATTCATTGTAATAAAGGATATCATTTAAGGCTGTACCAGTAAAAATGACGGTTGAGATCAATAAAACCTTTACACCTGGAACATTTCGCTTCCACGCTTTGGTCAATTCAAAAAGTACATACAACATCATCGCTGTCATGATCAGTTGATAAAAGTTAATCGTATACGAAAAAACTTTAGCAGGTGTAAATAAGACAAATAAAGAATAAAGTAAACTTATAAAAAAGGACATTTGTAAAATGGATTTTTTTATATAGTTAAGAAACATTGCATTAAGAAACAATAAAAATACTGGAAACGCGATTGAAATCGTCCAATATTCGATTTTTCTGTGCCATTCCCAAGAGAAATTAGGGAGTAGATCGGTTAAAACTACCTCGCCGACTATCAGCGAGCGAAGAGCAATTAGTAAACAAAGAATCCCAAAATAGAGAGCAGCTCGATCTGTTCTACGTAGAATATAAATAACAAAATGGTAAAATCCGAAAATAGTTAAACCACCAATAATAAACATTTCTTTAAGCATTCGTTTCTCAGCCATACTTATTAATTCTTCTGCATTTCCGAATAAAAACTCTCCCCAAATTCCACCGTTTCGTGCAGAGTAATTGGAAACCTGTAAAACTAGATCAAATTCTGGCTTATCTAAATCAAGAGTGATGACTTGTGGATTATAGGTTGGACGTTCATCTTTTGAGCTCATACCAATTTCACCAATTTGACTCACTAATTTCCCATTGATCCATAGTTTCGATGCATTCGAAATAAGCGGTACATAAAGGCCCTTATGAGTTGATAAGCTCTCTTCATTTACTTTTATTTTAAGTGTATATGTGGCATGTCCCTCACCTGGTAATGTCTCATTGTTCATTTCAGAACCCATCCACCTATGAGGAAATGAAACAAAAGTTGAGGGATTATCCGGTACTTTTTCTGGTTTGAGGAATTTGTTCCAATATAAACCCCACTCCCCACTCATCTCTATATAATTGTGCTCTTCAAAATTTATATCACGTAAATCAAGTACCCCATTTTTTGCTGTTATCTCATTACCATGAACTGCAAAATTAACAGTTGGAGCAACTGTCAAACAAGTAAACACCATCAGAAACAATAATAAAAGGAATTTTTTAATTCTTTCCATACTTATCTCTCCACTCGTCTTTTGGTGCGATTATTCTTTAGACGTCAAAAACAAAGTATAAATATACAGTAAGTACATATATTTTAAACAAAACAAACGAAATGGACTTCATATAACAAAGAAATAAAGAAAACATGGCAAAAATAGATAGTTTTCAATTGATGAATAAATTGAAGTGTTAAGAATTCTTTTTGAACAGTCTCTTTAATTATACTTATTCTACAACTATATTGAAACCAAGTGTTTATTAATTCAAATCTACAATTTTCTCTTCTTTTAACGCTCATTTAATGATAAAAATACTAAATAGGTTGAGAATTAATGTAATAATCCTAACCGAAAAGCACAGGCCATGATATGCTCCCCAATAGGTAGACAGATGAAATAACAAATCTGTTTATTCTATTGGGGAGTGTTTTTTATGGCGAGAAGTCGCAAGACAAAGTGTAAAGTACGATCGATAAAGCGATTGATGTCTTTTCCGAACAACTCAAAGACGACAACCTAACGGATGAAACTAGAGACAAACTCAATGATCGGATTGAGCGAATGGTGGATAAGTCATTTCAAAAAGATTCGGAGTTCAAGAGATGGATGGGTGCATCGATTGTAGCCGGAGTCAGTGGTGCCGCATTGGTATTAGCAAAAAATCCAGAAGCGAGAAAAACGCTGATTAATTTGCTGACGAAAAAGGGATGAATGTAGCAAATAGGATAGTTGTACGAAGTTTTTAAAATAGCAGGAGCGACGATTCAATTCGTCGCTCTTTTCGGGTTCACCTCATCCATTCTCGAGTACCGATACAATAGGGTTCAAACTGTTCGTTTGTTAAAACGAAACTTAAGTAGTGCTGACACGTAAACGAAAGTGAGAAAGGGGAGGGGGATAATGGCGCCACGTTGCACGAATTGTCACTACAAATGGAGAATAAAAGAAGTTTTAGCACTCGGTTTTTCTAGGGACGGAAAAGACTGCCCAAATTGTGGTCAAAAACAGTTCATTTCTGCTGAAACTCAAAGTTTATTGACCTTGGGATACTTAAGCCTCGTATTCGTTCCGTTTATCCTATTTTGGATTAAATTAAGTGATAACGATGAGAACGCAAGCAGATGATTAAATTCCTAGGACTATGTTTATCTATTGGTTTAGCGTATTGGGCCCTCGATCATGGGATTCACGATGAAGGGTTAGGGTTTCGTAGAAAGGTACCGTTGTTTACCGTGCTGCCGTCGTGTATTTTATACGTAGTTCTTTATGGAATGGATTTAAAAGAACGCTTCAAAAAAAGCGACGAGTAATATCGTCGCTTTTTAGTCTGTCTGTTTCCGGTTATACATCACAATACTTCCAACGAACACGACAAGTGCCCAAGCCGACAGAACCGCAAGCTCCACCCATGTAGAGCCAAGTCCTGCTCCCGCCTCGATTTGATGCGCGAGGTCGATCAAGACGATGTTCGGCAAGTACTCGAGGAGACCGATGATGGAGAAGCGGTCCTCGTATACCAACAGCATCGGTGAGAACGAGAAGAAGAAAAACGCCGGCATGACGATGAGTGAGGCTTCCATGACCGTCTTCGTCATCAATCCGAGAATCGTTCCAATCCCGATATAAAAGAACGTCGAGACGATGAGTGCGAGTGAGATGACGAGAAGGTTCGCCGGGCTGTATCCCATGATAAAGGCACACGCCGCGATGAGGATGAGCGTCGTCACGAACGTGAGCGCGCTCTTTCCGAGTAAGATGTCGAGCGTGCTCGCTGGCGACAACATCAGTCCACGGAGCGTGTTCTTTTCTTTCTCTTCGGCGATCAAAGCACACTGGACGAACGTCGCAACGAGGCTGAACGTGATATTGATGACGAAGTACGTTACGTCGATGCCTTCGCCGCCGAGCTGTGAATAGAAGACAGCGAAGAACAGCGGCATAATCAACGTCGACGAGACGAATAAGTTCCGTGACAAGTCTTTATAGTCTTTCTGGAAAATGGCGAGTGCCCGTTTCATTGAAAATGTCATGATAATTTCCTCCCCGTCACTTCGATAAAGATATCCCCGAGCGTCGGCTCGTTTGAATGAATGGCCGCGATATTTTGGTCGCGCATTTGTGCATGGAGCCAGTCGGCCCCGTCTTTTCCTTGTTTCAAGTCCACCGTTTCCCCGTCATGCAGTTCGACGCGCATCGAGCCGTTCGCATATTTCCGGCGCAATTGTTTCGGGGCGTCGAGCAATTGAATCTCCCCTTGATGTAAGAAGGCGACGCGGTCGCACAGTTCCTCGGCCTCGTTCATGTCGTGCGTCGTCAAGAAGATCGTCGTCCCTTTTGCCTTCAACCGTTCGATGCCTTTATAGATGTGGCGCGAGTTGACCGGGTCGAGCGCCGACGTCGGCTCATCTAAAAACAACAGTTCCGGTTCATGTAACAACGCCCGGGCCAGTGTCACCCGTTGCAGCATCCCGCGTGATAAGGCAGAGATGCGTTTTTTACGTTCCCCGGTCAAGTTCACCGTTTGGAGCACATCATCGATGCGTGTGCGTGGTTCGTCGTATAGGTCGCAATAGAGTTGCAAGTTCTCTTCGATGGAGAGGCGCGTGTATAGGCCGCTGTTGTCGGTCAACACGCCGATCCGCTTCCGGTACTGTTCTTGTTTCAACTCCGAGACCGGGACGCCGAACACGGTGGCGTCACCTGATGTCTGGGCGAGTTGCGACGTCAAAATTTTAATGGTCGTCGTCTTCCCGGATCCACTCGGTCCGAGGAACCCGAACACCTCTCCTTTTTTTACAGAAAAGGTCACGTCTCGTAACGCTTCTTCGTTCCCGAACAACTTTTTCAATTGATTCACGGTGATAATATCCTGCATCGCTCGTTCCTCCTTGTTGATGTCGTATTTCCTGATTACATCATATCGAGAGGAAGAGGCGGGCGCATTAGAATGGCCATAAATGGCGCTTCTTGAGGACTGAGTGGAGCGAATCGGACTGTGAATGGAGCCTATTTCAGCCCAATCATCGTCTTCAATTCGGCCATTTTCGTCTTCGAGAGGGGAATCGTTGTCTTCGCCGAATCATCGAGCACGAGGCTAAAACTGTTCTTCGTGTACGTGATCACTTCCCGCACCCGTTGAAGATTGACGATGTACGACCGGTGACAACGGAAGAAGCCGTACGGAGTCAAACGCGTCTCGAGCTCGTTCATCGTGAAGACGCTCGGGAATTGCTCGGACTGACTGTGCAATACGGATTGTCCGTCCTGACTCTCGATGTAGTCGATTTCCGGCGGGTCGAGCAAGACGATTTTCTCGTTCACTTTCGTCGGAATCTTCTCGAAGCGGACGTGCATGACGTCCGGCGTGACGTCTTCGTTCGCCTCCGGTTCATCTGGCTCCACATCGAGTAGGCGCAAGTGTCGGTGGTCGATGCGATAGACGGTCGACGTGACGAACAGGGCGCTCTCCATGTTGCTCGTCAGGAGCAGGATGGCTTTTTGTTGTTGCTTCAGTTGCAGCAAGACGGTCGCGAACAAGTGCCGTGTCTCTTGGTCGACGTTTTGATCCGGTTCTTCGAGGACGTAGATGTCGCGATTATGTAGCAGCAGTGCCGCGTATTGGACGCGCCGGACGAGCGACAAGCTGAGCCGGTTCAATCGTTTGTTCCGGTATGGGGTGAGTTGAACGGTTTGTAGGACGGCATCCAGCGATTCCGTCGATTCATAGAGTGTGTGCGTGAAACGCAAATACTCCTCGACCGTCAACCGGTCGTATAAGCCGTCACGGATGGAGAAGACCGAAAGCGTGCGATTCGCTGTATCGATGGTCCCCGAGTAGTTCGCGTGCGAGTCCGTCAATAATGCGAACAATATTTCCCGGGAAGTGACGCCGCAGTGGATGGCCGCGATTTCACCCGGATTGATGGTGAACGAGATATGTTCAAGGATGAGCGTGTCTTGTTGGCGAACAGAGACGTTGTCGAAAGTAAGCACCGAATCCCTCCCTTTTTAGTGGGATTATACCATTGATTCATAGAAGACTTGAGTAACGAATTGGAATAAGGCTATGCTAAACTGGAGATAATTTGAAATTAGATGAGGGTGTGTCGGTGAAGATGATTGAGGTCATTCCTTTAGATTTTGATAAAACGAGTATAGATGAGATTGATCGGACAGCTGATTACTTGAACTATCCGGTGATTTATATTTTGAACGGACAGAAGGAAGCGTATATCGGGGAGACGGTGCATTTCCAAAAACGGATGAAACAGCATTTGAAACTGAAACAAGCAGACCGGAAGAATGTGGACCAAATCAATCTCGTGAAGCATGAGACGTTCAATCGGTCGGCGACGTTCCATCTTGAGACGAAATTGATTAACTACTTTTTAGGGGACGAGAAGTACACCTTACAAAACAAAAGCAAGACGGCAAGCGACTTCACACACAATTATTACAATAAATCGTTCTACGACAATGAGCTGTTTCCTGAGTTATGGGGTGTGCTATATAAGAATGGGCTCGTCGAAAACGACCTGCACGCCATCGAGAACAAAGACATCTTCAAATTGTCGCCGTTCAAAGAACTATCTGTGGAACAGATGGATTTAAAAGAGCGTGTGCTTGAATTCTGTGAGACACGGATTGCGAAGGCCAAGCCCGAAGACACGTATGGAGACTTGTATGTCATTGAAGGAGAGGCCGGTGTCGGCAAAAGTGTTGTACTGAGCTCCATCTTCAATACGATTCAGGCGCGAACGAATGAATCGGGTTCGAATCTGTATAAAACGGAGAACTATCTGGTCGTCAATCATGAGGAGATGCTGAAGACGTATAAAGGGATTGCCAAACAAGTCAAACACTTGAAGGCTGTCAATTTCGTCAAACCGACGCCGCTCCTTAACAAGTTAAAAGATAAGAAGGTCGATATCATTTTGGTCGACGAGGCGCACCTTCTATTGACAAAGTCAGATGCATACAACAACTTTCGGGCAGATAATCATCTCGAAGAATTGATGAAGATCGCCAAGGTTGTCATTGTCATCTTCGATCAAGACCAAGTGTTAAAGCTGAAGAGTCGGTGGGACCAAAGCAAGTTGGATGAGTTTAAAGAAAAAGCGAAGTGTTTGAAAACATATAAACTGACGAATCAGTTTCGGATGCAGGCGGATGAGGATGTCATCGATTGGATCAACGCTTTTAAAGCTAAGCAGATACAGGCATTCCCGTCGTCTACAGACTATGATTTGCGCGTGTTTGAAACGTTGGAAGAGATGCATCAAATGATTATCGAACAAGATCAGAAACATGGACTCAGTCGAGTCGTGTCGACGTTTGATTATCTTCATAAAAAGGATGGAGAAACGTATTACGTCTATGGGTCGAACGGGGAGTATAAGATGCCGTGGAATACGACGGGCGGCAAGACGACGTGGGCCGAGAAGTCAGAGACGATTGCTGAGGCCGGGTCAATCTATACAGTTCAAGGCTTTGACTTGAACTACGTCGGCGTCGTGTTAGGTCCTTCGGTAACGTACGATGAGACGAAGGATTGCTTGGTGATCGACACGAATCTCTATAAAGACACCGGAGCATATGCGGGAATTGACGGTGTCAAAGATGTCGAGTTGGCGAAAGAACAAATCGTGTTGAACTCCATCAATGTGTTGATGAAGCGTGGCGTCCGAGGACTTTACTTGTATGCGAGCAATCAAGCGTTGCGAGATAAGCTGTTACACATTCAAAGAGAGAAGGTACAGATATGAACGAAGTACAACGATTAATGGACAAAGTGATTGAATTCCGTGACGAGCGCGATTGGGCGTTCCACCATAACCCGAAAGACTTGGCATTATCGTTATCGCTCGAGGCGAGCGAATTGTTGGAGTTGTTCCAATGGGTGTCGAGCGAAGAAGCGCTCGAGACGAAACACGTCGAGATGAAAGAAGAGCTCGCAGATGTCCTCATTTACGCGCTGACGTTCGCGTATGCGGCGGGGATTGATGTGTCGCAGGCGATTGAAGAGAAGCTCGAGAAAAATGCGGTGAAATATCCGAGTCCACAATCATGAGTGAAACGCTCGAAAGGTATCCTCCAGATCAATTTATGATTCCTTGCCATTTAATCGGAAAGAATTTCTCACCTCGCGTCGCATCGGAGAAAACAGGCATTCGGTTTTATACCCAGACCGAAGTCGGGGAGATGGAGCGCATAGGAAAGCTGATTGCTACGCACGGTCATGCGTCATTTGAACCACCACTGGAATTTCAACAAATGGAAAATCCGTATATCGGACTCTTTTGGATGGTAGACACCCTTACGGAACATATCGACACCCTTCGTTCTTGTGGAGCCGACCATATTTATATCGACTTAGGTGTCATTTATTATGGTGATTTAAAGTTGGGGTTTGACCCAGACTTCTTGATGAAACTTGCAAACTTGAAGATTGAGTTTTGGATTAGTGGTTATGAAGAGAAGGGAGAGAACTCATAATGAGAGCGAAACATCGACGCCTTTTTCTCATGTATCTCAGTGTAGGTCTATTGAACATCGTCCTTTTGCTTATGATGCCGCTTTTTCAAAACGAGAGTTCAACATGGATGCTCGTCATGTTTCCGTTATTGACGATCATTTGGTTTGCGAATGCTTTCGTTCATTGGAGACATATGAAACAAGAGACGATTCAATAAAAAAACGGCTGAAGCCTAGCATCTAGATAAAATAAATTCGAAAGGAGCTCGTCATGTATCATTATCTGAACGACATATAACCTTATATTCGCGGACCGCCTTATGATTTGTCTCGAACTTACTAGACAAATCATATGAGGAGCGGATGATATGAATCGGAACATAGTAGTTTTGTTAGCAGTACGTGTGATTGCGAATTTCGCGGACAGTTTTTATTTTTTAGCATCGGTGTGGTACGTCAAAGACATGACGGACTCGTCTTTTTGGGTTGGCGTCACGACGTTTGTGGCAATGGTGCCGGTTGCGTTTCAAGTGCTATATGGACCGTTGATCGATCGTTACGCCAAAAAGAAGTTATTGCTTTGGGCAATGGCAGTGCAGGCGACTGTCTTCACAATCCTCGCGAGTTTATATGTAATAGATGAACTGTCGGTGGGGGTCGTCATTGTCGGTTTGTTCGTCGCGACGTTGGCGAGCGAATTGAGTTATCCAACGGAGTATGCACTCGTTCCGACTCTCGTTCGGGAGGCGGACCTACAAAAAGTCAATGCACTCTTCACGTTCACCAATCATAGTCTCGATATCTTGTGCAATGCGATTGCTGGGATTTTGCTGGCGCTTATTGGTGTCGGTCTCGTCTATACGAGTAACGCCATCCTCTATCTGTTTTTATTTGGGGGGATTGGCTTTTTGTTACGCATCAACGAAACAAAGGCCCACACACCAAGTGATTTTACGTATTTTGCTGATTTACAATTTGGATTTCGTTACGTATGGAAACTCGGTTCGTTTCGTACGTTGATTTTTGTCTTCACGTGCCTTAACTTCATGATTTCGATCTCGCTTGGCGTCCTCCCGATTTTGGCGACGACGGAACAGGAATACGGCTTATGGCTTGCAGCCATTTCGATTGGTACGTTATTGGGAAGCGGCTTATCGATTCGATTTGGCGTTCGTTCGTTACGATGGACATTCGTCTTGGCAACCGGATTCGGTGGAGTCGCTTGGTGCATCTCGGCATTTTGGTTGAATCGTAATTTTGGCGTGACGTTGATTTGTTTTAGTATGGCTTGGGTGGCGATTGGGATGATGGGGATTCAATTTCAAACGCTTCTTCAGCGTCAAATCGAACCTGATTATTTAGGACGCGTATTGACCGTTGTCTATGCCCTTCAAGGAATATTGGCTCCGTTCGGTTATTTACTCGGTGGAGCGCTCGCGGACTGGGTTGGAAACGGATTACTGTATCTCGTCGGGGCAGTTACCTTATTAGGTATGAGCCGCTATTTTTTGAGAAATTCTTTTTTGAAATCTTCTATTGCGATGCACGATCAAGCTGTGTGACGCAGACGCCGTACAGCCTTTCCGAAAAAGACTGTACGGTGCTTTGTTAAATCAACATGTCGAACAGTGAAGGCGAAAAACATGCGAAAAATTGTGGAGCATCATAAATGATCCATATCAAAAGGAGATCAAGAGAGTGAATGCACGAACCAAAATGTGGTAGGGGCTCGCCATCCTTCACGGGATTTCCGTATGATTTTCCCGCTGTTGCTGTGCGGGTTTCAGATTCTGTTAGCGAGACAAGAACAGGAAGTGTCCTTAGACGAATGAATGTTAGTCCGGTGAAGTCTAATACCCCTCATCCTGATATGGGTTCGCATATAAATCGATGTCAAACTCGGCACGGATCCGATGGGCGAATTGAATCGTCTTCAAATCAAACACAAGTGCAGGTGTTTGTCCTTCTTCAATCATAATCACGATGATGAATCGCGCTTTGATGTCGTCATACGTACTGTAAATGTCATCTAAAATTGGTTCTTTTTCACGAAGTTGAGCAATGATATGTTGCAGCTGATTGTTCACATCAAATGAAGGCTGATAGCCCGTACCGAGTGACCACGATGTATGTTCGCGAGGATGGGAAGAATAGCCTTTTTCACCTCGTTTGAAGGTTTCTGTAGGAATGATTCCTAGCCGACGCGTCACATCTTCGATTGAGAAATCATCGGCAAGCAGTTGGAAATAGACCAGGACTTCGGTTTGTGTAGGATTCATGAACACCCTCTTTTCTTTGTATGACAGTCTACTTGAATATAAACGATGCAATCGTAAGAAAGGAATATGAATATGACCCAACGCGAACGGTTTGATCATTTTTATGAGGCAGGGAAACGTTCCACCCGCCAAGCACTTCTTCTTGGAGTGTTCATCGTCTTACTTGGCGTCATCTTTTGGTTCACAGGCGAGCGTCGACTCGCTGAACTGGCATGGTTCGTCTTGTTCATTCCGGTCGTCTCGTTCGTCAAAGTGTGGGCGCGGACGAAAACGCTGCTCACGTTTAACGAGGCTCCTGATTATCGGCGTCTCGTCTGGTATGAATATTGGAGTGGGATGGCCGTGATTGCGATTTTTTGTATATTGATTGTGACGTTGCTGTTACGTCCCGAACAAGCGAATATTTTGATTCTCGTTGTGGCGTTCAATCTATTTGCGTGGATGGCTTCTTCTAAGATTGATCAAAAGCTTGCCGCCATCGACCCGGAACATGTGACGCATAAAGCCTATGAACGCGGTAAAGTCGGCTTCTTTCTAAAATAAAGGCAGTCAAAAAGGAGTAGCGCGCGCTACTCCTTTTCGTTTACGTGATCGACCAATTGTTTCGCTTCAAGCAGCGACAGGCCATATGTCTCACGTAAGAATTTAACGGTCGGGACCACGCCAATCGTATTGATTTTTTCTTTAATCGACGCATGAAATTCAGCATCTTGCACGATTGGTTCGGTATGGAGTTGTTTTCGTTTCAATGCACTCATATCCTTTGCTTGTTGCGCAATGATATTGATCAAGAAGGCGTTCAAAATCAATGAGGCAGTCAACATGATCGTGTTCCAATCCATTCAACCACTCCTTTCGACTTAATCATCGATGATATCGAAACTGTAAGCATTGGTGAGCGGGTTATGGATGATCAACTTATAACTGAGCTGTTGTTCGTCCACATCGTGAGTGATGTCGACATTAAGGGCGTGTCTCTATTTTTTCTTCGATTCGCTCGAGGCGCTCCACTAAGACGTCGAACTGTTGCTGCTGATGAGCCGCGGTTTGACGATCCAACTCGAGTCGCGCGTCCGCCCGCGTCTCGTAGCGACCGATAAATCGAACAATCATCACGATGACCGCGATGAGTAACGCGAGTGGGACAAGTATTGCCAATAAACTAAATAGTAACGTCATTAAAACATTCATGCTTTTTCCTCCTTTATGTAATCCATACGGCTAGTATACTTCCAAATTCAGACAAATCCAAACGATTCCCATGATGGATAAGGAAACAGCAGGTCAGTTATGCTAACAGTATCTTCTTAAAAAGGGGTGGACCTATGGCCATTTACTATACATATCAACATGCGGGCGCCTGGGAAGCCGCCAATACATGTGGCTACTTGTTTGGGAATCCGGCGTACGGCATTTTTCAAGACGAGGACTACGCGTACATCGCCCTGCTTACGACTGGCTCGCGGGACAATATGAGCAACGGACGAAAATCTCGCTTCGTGGAAACTATCCGGTTTGGTTGAGCAAAACAAGGCCAGACGTCGCACGAGGTGGCTACTTGGAACCTGGAGAACCGGGCGTCGTGCTGACCGTTGAGCTGCCGGACGCACATGTGCTCGCAGTCGAGGCCGGTTACTGGACGTTCGCGTTGAATCGGTATTTTCTCTCGTTTGAAGATCGGGAAGCCGAAAGCGAAGAAGAGTTGAAACAATCGTGGGAGAAAATGTTCGACCGCGACTGGTGCGAATCGATTGTCAACGAGTATCCGGGGACGAACACGAAATATCACTATCTCGTCGCTCGGGTTGATCTCGAGCAAGTGCTCGACGTGACGACGTTTATTGAGGAGGGTGTGTGATGGAGCGACCAACGCGACTAGGTACAGACGAGGCGGGTTACGTCATCAATCAAACAGACGTGACACGGATTCAACCGATGTTTCGGCCAGTGCTCGATGCAGTGATTCAGTTGTTGCGAGAAGAATTCGCAGAAGCGCTACATAGCGTATATGTATACGGTAGCGTCGGTCGTGGGACTGCTGTGGCCGGACGGTCCGATTTAGACGTGACGGTCATCGTCAAACGGGAAGTGGACGTTGACGTATTAAAGCGACGGACTATGCTTCTGTTGCAGGAACATCCGGAAGTAATCAAAATTGATTATGACATCGGGCTGTTGGATACAGTGCTTGAGCCCACTAATCATGTTGAATGGGGATTTTGGTTACGTCACATGTGTGCATGTGTTGACGGGACTGACTTGTCTCATCGTTTTCCGTACATGAAACCTGACGAGCGCATCAGCCGAGTGTTGAATCGAGATTTGTTCGATCAGTTACGAGAAGCGCAAGTGAAATTGAAGACAAGACGTATGACGGGAAACGAAAAACGGTCACTCGTCAAACGGATGATTCGAGGCGCGTATTTGACCATCAACGTCGACGATCAAAGTTTTGTATCGACGATCACAGACAGTCTGTTTGTGTTACGCCTTTATTTTCCGAACAGTGAAATCATAGATGACTTAGAGCGAGGCATGGAATCAGAAGAAGTACAGGATGACTGGTTGGGTAAGTTGATTGAGCAATATGAATCGTTGTTCCTTCCACGGTGATAGTCATCGATCAAAGCGACTCTTTCCGTTCTAAATCATCAAAATGAAATTCGACATGAAGCATTCCTACTAAAACGTATAACTGAATCAATGACTTAAGCAACATCGGAATATAGATGACTTCAAAAAACATAAGCCCTCGAATACGAACATACATAGCAAGGTAAGAAAATACATGAATGTTTTACCTCTTCGAAATCGAGAAAACAGGCGAATGCCTACGAGAAATGGATAGAGTAGCGTCTTGACTGTATTGGGCATTTTGGTAAATCCTTTCTAAGACGTCATCGCCCAGTGCGTGAGATGTAGTCAGTTTTTATACGGCGCCTTCTGACATCCGAATCAAAATAATGAAACGTTGTATACATGGCCGTTGAAATATAGACCGAGGCAAACGTCTTTAAATAGAGCGATAATTGAATAAAATCACCTAATATCAAAACCATCAATGGGGTCACGATGACAAATAACGCAAACGTCATCACCGATTCTGTTTTAATGAACCGATATAATATACGTATCAGCAAGATGAACGGGAAATAGAAAAAAATAAAAGAATCGCTTCACGTCGTAACGCCCTTTCCTGAGCGGTGCGCCCGAATTATGTATATTCGTCTTTTTCAGTATAATGGGAGCACCACGTATAGAGAAGGAGTATGTATATGACCAAATCAATCGCCATCATCGGGGCGGGCGTGAGCGGCTTATATGCCGCGTCGCTCCTCACTGAGAAAGGCTATGACGTCACCGTGTTCGAGGCGCGCGACCGTATCGGGGGACGGTTGTTGAGCCAAGACGGGTTCGACCTCGGCCCGACCTGGTATTGGCCAGAGACGGAGACGACAATCACGCAACTGATCGAACGGCTCAACCTTCCGACGTTCTCTCAACACACGAGCGGGGACTTGGTGCTCGAGCGGCAGTTCGGTGTCATCGAACGCCATACGCTCCCGCCAGGTCACACTGTTCCATCGATGCGACTCGTCGGGGGCATGGCCAGTTTGACGACGGCGCTCGCTTCGACACTACCGGCAGGGACAATTCAACTCGAGTCGACCGTCATCTCGATTCAACAAACTGAAGACGAGATATTGGTCGAGCTCGAAGCCGGACGGACAGCAACGTTCGAACACATCATCCTAGCTATCCCGCCACGACTCGTCTCACGCATTAGCTTCCAACCGGAACTGTCTGAAACGACGAAGGAGAAGCTGGAAAACACGCCGACCTGGATGGCCGGGCAGGCGAAAGTACTCGCCGTCTACGACCGTCCATTTTGGCGAGACAATGGTTTATCTGGTCAAGGCATGAGCTGGGCCGGGGTGTTGCAGGAAATCCATGATGCCTCGCAACCAGATGGACTTGCCGCGTTATTCGGCTTCTTCCGATTATCAGCTGCCGAACGCTCAGTGCTCGACCGGGACGAGCTGAATCGTCGCGTCATCGATCAACTCGTGCGACTGTTCGGGGAAGAGGCGCGGCAGCCGCGTGAAGTTATATACGTCGATTGGTCGAGTGATCGGCACACGGCCACGGTCCAAGACGGGGAACCGTTGATCGATTTCCCTCTTTATCAGCCGATCGCGCTCGACCCAGCTTGGGAAGGACGGCTCTCACTCGCCGGGACGGAGACGGATTCGTTGTTCGGCGGTCATATTGAAGGCGCGCTCCGGGCAGCGGAACGTGTCGTCGAGCACCTCTAACCAAAAATGCGTATCATCCCAAGCTAGGGACGATACGCATTTTTTTATTTGAACTTCTTGATCATCAACGAAAGGGCGCGATTGATCATCGTCATCTCGTCATCTTCGAGCACGGAGAACATCTCTTCGGCGAGCCGTTCCTCGATTGCATCGATTTGTTTCGAATACTCCATACCGATCGGACCGAGACGGATGAAACTCTCGCGCAAGTTGTCCGGGTTCTTCTCTTTTTTTACGAACTCACGTTGTTCGAGCACTTTGAGCACTTGGCTGACCGCACTTTTCGAGATATTCATCTTCGCGGCAATCTCGGTCGTCGTCCAAGTGTCTTGTCGTTTGAACAGGAGTAACATCTGTTCTTGCTGGTAACTGAGTTCGAATTCGTTCAACTCGGTAAAATATTTAGTGAACAACAAGTCGAGCTCGTCAATTTGACGGTACATCTCGATGACTTGCTGTTTGCGTGTATCGTTCAATCGTCGTTCTCCTTTCATCGCGTGTCACGGAACGTCTGGCTCCGCACGTATAACACGATACTGAATATTAATCCGATTATACCAAACGAGATGAGTAACGTTTGAATCGGTACGGCCAAGGCGACCAAAATCGACAGGACAGCGAACGCGATCGGCTCTAATCCGGATGCGGCGAGCGCCATGATGCTCATGACGCGTCCGATCTTATCGTGGTCGCTATGTTCTTGCATGAGCGTGACCGTCGGCAAATAGACGAGCATCAACATGAATCCGCTCGCGGCCGCAGCCAAGGCAAGGAGCGTGATGGACTGCGCCTGCGTATAGAGGAAGAAGGCCCCGATTGTCAAAAATAGGACGCGGAAGACGAAGCGTCCACGATGGACCGAGCGGAACAACAGGACGAGAAAACTAGCCACGAACGTCCCGACGGCAAGTCCACCTTCAATCAGACTCAAATCAAATGCGTTGCCGCCCCGTTCACCGACGAGAATCGGGATGCTCATGATGAGCGGTCCCATGACGAACAAGTTGACGATGGCGATCGACAACGTCCCGCTCCGTAAAATCGGTGTGCTCGAGACGTAACGGATGCCTTCTTTCAAATCGAAGATGACATCACCGAGCGACATCGCACGGGCGAGCGGAATCGAGTCACGAATCAAGCGCGGCATAATCAAGATAGCTGCGATGAAAATCAAGACGGCTGCCGTCCCGAAGCTGAGCCCGAAGCCGCCCCATGTCAGTAACGCTCCGGCGAGGAACGGTCCGAACACGAACATGAGCTCGAGCGTCCCTTGGAAGAGTGAGTTGGCGCGTTGCAACTCTTCTTGTTTGACGAGCGACGGGATTAAGGAAGACAACGCCGGATAGGACATGCCGTCGAGGAGTCCGAACACGATGGAAATCATAATCAAGGCGGACACCGAATACGCGTCCGCAAGATGCAGTGCCACGACTGCGACCATGAGAAGACCTTGCCCGAGGTTCGTCAAAAACAAGAGGCGACTTTTTTGGAATCGGTCGGCGAACACGCCGCCGAATACCATCATCACGACACGCGGCAACGAGACGGCGGTCATGATAATCCCGAGGAGGGCCGGTTGCTTCAGCACATCGATTGTGAGCCACGATACGCTCAAGAAGAAAATCGAGAAGCCGAGCGTGAGCGTCATCCCGGATAACCAGGTGAATATGAAGCGTGGATTTTGTAGCAAATTCATAAAGAAAACCTCAATCTTTCTACCTTTTAATAAAGTTAAGTTAACTAAACTATAGAAGAAAACATGTTGTTCGTCAATCGAGAGACCTATCACGAATTAATTGTAAAAAAACGGAACTTTTTTCTGGTGGAATCGTATAGTGAGATAAGAGGTGAACAAGATGAGTAAACATCAGCGTTTGAAGCAAATGGTTACCGCAAACCGAAAATGGCTTCTCGTACGACTTGGCTTTGCGATTCCAATAGGAGTATTACTCTTTTTCTTTTTACAAACCGAGACACGATCAATCTTGTATGGCAGTTTGATGATTGCATCGTTGCTGATATACGGCGTGATGATTGGACGGGAAAGTCGATTCATGAGCAGTTTCACAGACCACATTCGAGCGAAGCGAGTCATCCATATCCAATATGTGTTCGACTACATGATGGTCGTCTTTATCTGTTTGTTTTTCCCGTTGCTCATGAAGCTCGAAACAATCAGTTGGGTCCCATTCTTCATCTTCTCCTTTACAGCGTTAGCGCTAGTGATTGTCGAGCGGTTACTTGATGAGAAAGTAAAGCTGATTGATCCTGAGCAACCGACGCGTCGAGACGTCAAGCGAGAAAGTTTTTAAGGGGGGGATTTGATGACCAAGCAAGAACGCATCAATCTGATTTATAAAACCAATATAAAGACGGCCGTTCTTCAAAGTCTGCTCACGTTTCCAATGGTGTTCTGTCTCGTCGGATTGATCGAATCGGATTCATGGAACGGTTGGTACGTGGTCGGAGCGTTCGTCTGTCTGTTGCTATTAGGCGGAATCTTCTTCAAGGCGAACCGACTCGAGACCGAGTTGACCGAACGAGAGGAAGCCAAAACGATGATCGTCCGTCGGAACGGATTCGTCTTTGCGCTGTTCGTACTTTTCCTTTTGTCGTTTGTCCTGACGCTTAAGCTAGGGTGGACATACGCGTGGATATTAGGTGTAGCGGTCGGTGTCATCTATGTCGGGTATCGTTTGATCCGAAAGCAAGACGAGCGGTTGATGAACATCGATCCGGAGCATCCGATGCTTCGTGAGATACGGCTCGACAACGTCAGAGACTGAGGAGGGATGAGATGGATCGAGAAGCCCGGACTGAGGCATTGTTACAAATCTACACGACGTATCGTCGTTTCATGATTGGAAGCAGTGTCGTCATCTTTGTGAGCGCGCTTTATTTCATGATGCACACGACATATTCTGGCATGATTGCGGTGGCCAGTCTTGTGCCCACACTGTTTTTCGAATGGAAACAGACCGTCCTGTATCTTCGGTTCAATGACGACTGGACATATCGGCGTCTCGTGAAAGGACAATTCTTTATCTTGGTGGCTACCTTCCTCACGTTGTTCAGTCTCATCACCCTGTTTTTGACGGGGCAGATTCATCCGGACGTGTTGATGTGGGCGATGGTCATCGGGGCACCACCGTCTGTGTTGTTGCCGCTGTGGATGGACCGAAAACTGCTCAAACTCGACCCGGAACACGTCACGTCAAACATGCTGGCTAAAGCCAATCGTGAGAAGCTGAAGCGTCGACTTGACGGAATCAATGATTAGAAAAGGAATGGAATCGTATGACGAAACAACAACGGATTGACGAAATGAACCGATACCGTGAGCAAAAGAAGCGGCGGCGAGACATGCTATTCGCTCCTGTCCCTGGACTATTGTTTGTCACGCTGCTCGCCGATCAACTGTGGTGGGTATGGGCAGGTTTGATGAGTATATTCGCAATCGGTTCGATTGTATATGTAATACAAGAGGGCAAGGCGCTCGCCAATCTGTCTGCGGAACGGAAAGCGCAAGTCGCGACGCGAAACGTCTACTGGGTGTTAAGCGGATGGTACGTCATTATCATCGGTAGCGTGGCAAGTTATAAATTGGAGGCTCCATGGTGGACGTGGATTCTCACCATTGGGATTGCCGTCACGTTGCCGCTTTTGTATAAACGCTTCAACGAAGCTGTCCAAAGCGCAGATACAGCCCAACCGGTCCGATCTGAATTGATGACGACGCGGGGGTTGATGTGATGATCTTGACGAAACAAGAACGAATCGAGCGATTACTTGCGCATGAGGATGCGACGTGGCACTGGCGCTACTGGGGCCTTTTCTTCAGCCTTGTCGCTGTCGCGTTCATCTCGTATCAGACATCGATTTACTTACCGCTCATCCTATTTGCTGTGTATTTTCCCCAATTGTGTGTCGCGTGGTGCAAGACGAAAGTGTTGCTGACATTTAATCCGGATCCTCGCTATCGACGTTGGATTTACAGTGATTTCATCGTCGAATGGTTCATCTTTTTGCTGTTCATCTGTCTACTCGCTGCCTATCACACGGGCCTTCTCACGATTTGGCCACTCATGGTCATGTTGGTGACTGGGACGATTGGCGGGTTACTGTTTTCATACATGGTCAACCGAATCGTTCTGACATTTGATCAACATCACGTCACGAATCGGATGTTCGACGAAGCGAAAACTGAGCGCCGTACACATCAAAAGACGAGTTCCTGATAGTCGGAACTCGTCTTTTTTGATATTTCAGGACATCGGTCCTTTAGGCTCGAGCGCTCGAGGCGTAAGCTTGAGACGTACACAGTATATAGAGAGAATCGAGGAAGAGACTATGTTAGCCATTGTAATTGGACTCGTCATCGGGATTTTGTTGCCGATGCAGACGAGCGTGAACTCACGTCTGCGCACCATCGTCGGGTCACCGTTCGTCGCGTCGTTCCTGTCGTTCGCGATCGGGACGACCTTTTTAACACTTATGTTATTACTCACCGGGCAGTCGTTCGGGATTGAATCGTCCATCTTCCGAGCAGAACCGCTTTGGATGTGGTCGGGCGGCTTGTTGGGGGTCATCTTTTTAACGGGTAACATCCTCTTGTTTCCAAGGCTCGGCAGCGTTCAGACTGTCATCATACCGATTTTTGGACAGATTTTGATGGGACTGTTGATTGACCACTTCGGTTGGTTCAACTCGGCCGTCAACGTCCTCACGCCGTGGCGCGTGTTCGGGGCCTTGCTCGTATTACTTGGCGTCGTCGGGACGGTCGCACTTACGGACTGGATTAACCGTCGCCGCGGCAAACTCGTCGCCCCATCGCAGACGGGAACCGGCAATTTGAACGTCTGGCGCCTCGTCGGAATCGGGACCGGGATGATGAGTGCGACGCAGACGGCCATCAACGGCTATTTGGGAACGGTGCTCGAATCGGCTTTGAAAGGGGCGCTCGTCTCGTTCGTCGTCGGGACGGTGACGTTACTGCTCATCTTGCTCGTCTTGCGGCCGAACGTCGAAAGGGGGGGGCTACGCGGGCAGCCGTGGTGGATTTGGCTCGGCGGCATCATCGGGGCACTGTTCATCGGCGGTAATGTGTTGATCGTGCCAATGGTCGGGACCGGCATCGCCGTCGTCATCGTCATTGTCGGCTTGCTGTGCGGAAGTCTGCTCATCGACCGCTTCGGCTGGTTCGGGGCCGCGAAGAACCCGGTCACCGGGATTCAACTCGTCAGTTTACTCGTCATGGTCATCGGGATCATGCTGATTCGTTTGTCATAGGGGAGGAAAGGCATCATGCGCGGAGTACTGTTCGCCATCAGTGGAGGTTTCTTTTTGACACTGCAGAGCGTCGCCAACGCTCGCATCAGTTCAAGTATCGGGACGTGGCAGGCTGCGACGTTGACGCAATTGACGGGCTTTCTCGTCGCGCTCGTGATCATGCTCGTCGTCCGCGACCGGACGTACGTCCACATGCGTCGCGTCGAGCCGCTCTATTTGTCAGGGGGCGCGTTCGCCGCGTTCATCTTGTTCAGCAATATGACGGCCGTGCATGAGCTCGGCGTCACCCTCACCATCTCGTTGTTCTTGATTGCCCAGCTTGCCCTCGCGCTCGTCATTGACTGGCGCGGCTGGTTCGGGATGTTGCGCCGTGACTTGAACCGGACGCAACTGCTCGGGGTCGTCATGATGATTGTCGGGATTCTCGTATTGAAAGGATGACGTGCGATGGAACAGATTGAGCGTTACATGAAGCAATATGGACTAAATGAGGTGCTCCCATCATCCGTCCCCATCTCATGCACGTCCGTTACGTACCGGGGGAGGCGATTTGCATCCAAGGCGCTGAGGCCGAGCAGCTCCACTTTCTCGTCAATGGAAAGATTCGGGTGGCCCACACGTCGGCGGCCGGGAAACGGCTCGTCTTGTCGTTCAAATATCCACTCGACTTGATTGGCGACATCGAATACGTCCGCCGCACGCCGTTCTTGAACACGGTCGAGGCGGTCACGCCGGTCGAGATGCTCGTCGTCCGCTTCGAGGATCTCGCGCGTCACGCCCAAGACGATGTCACGTGGCTGCATTATCTGCTCGAAGGGATCACGAAGAAGTTTGAGATGAAGTCGCAGTCGATGAGTTTCAACTTGTTTTATCCGGTCGATGTGCGGCTCGCGAGCTATCTGTTGTCGATGACACCGGAAGAGACGACACTCGGGTCGACCGTCGATGAGTTGACCGACATCGCCGACTTGATTGGGACGAGCTATCGCCACGTCAACCGGACGCTCAAGCGGTTCGTGGAACAGGGGTTGATTGAACGGGATCGTCGGTCGATTGCCATCGTTGATCGCGCCGGATTGATTGCCGTCACCGGGGAGAGTATTTATGAATGAGGAGGACACGTCATGGCACTTGGAATGATGCTCGCGGTCATGGGCGGCATGCTCGTCTGTGTGCAAAACACGTTCAACGCCAAAGTGAAAGAACAGGTCGGGGCATGGGCGACGACGACGCTCGTGCTCGCCCTCGGCTTCTTGGCGTCACTGTTCGTCGGATTGATCAGTGAAGGAATGGCTCTGTTCGCGGTCACAGGGATGGAGACGTGGTACTGGTTCAGCGGCATCATCGGGGTCGGCGTCGTCATGAGTGTGACGCAAGGCGTTCAACAGCTCGGACCGAGCCACGCCATCTCGATTGTCATGGTGTCGCAAATCCTCTTCGCGCTCCTGTGGGACACGCTCGGCTGGTTCGGGCTCGAAGCCATCCCGTTCACGTGGAAGACAGCGCTTGGCATCGTATTGATTGTGGGTGGGGTGTTGTTGTTCCAATTGAGTGGAAAAAAAGAGACGGCTTATCAAAAAGCAAAGCAGGTCGGTTAAAACGATTTTCGACAAGTTGAACAAGTTTGCCCGTGTTCCTGCCGTTTGACGACGGTTTGGCAATGCGGGCATTTTTTTGTGAGCGAGGCGCTTGGTTGAATGGGGGAGCGGTCGCCAAACGATGACGGATAGATGGTATAAGAGCGGGTCACAATGAAGCCGACGATACCGAGCAGGACGACTAAAATCAGAATATCCATCGAAATACCTCCTAATTATTGGTATGCTACTTGTATATACGGTAAATGTCCGAATTGGTTTCAAGGAGGAACAAATGATGATGACGCGAGAAGAACGAATCGAGCAGTTACAGATACGACCGAAAAAAGGGGTCTTTAAATTATTATGGGCTACCGCGGCTGGACTAGGGCTAGGGTGGTGGATTTACGCCAATGCGTCGTTGCCACTACTTGCCATACTCTCCTTTTTGATGATGACGGCTGTCCCGCTCAGTCATGTAGCTTGGAAAAAGACACGCGTATCTGTGACGTTCAATGAAAGTCGATCCTACAAACGGTTGATTCGGGCGAAAGGCGTCATCGCGATTGCGATGTTATGGGTCATGCTCGGTCTGATGGGCGGGTATGTATCAGGATACTTCGGATTGCCGGTATTCAGCGGACTGTCGGCGGTGTTGATTGCAGGCATGTTAGTGGTTGAGACGTGGCTCGATACCCGCTTGCTTCGGATCGATCACGAGCATGTCGCGGATAGCTTGCTTGGATTTACGAAACGTGAGCGGTTGAAGAGAGGGTGGGACAAAATGTGAAACCTGTTACCTTCTTCTTTCGTAAAAGAAGGTAACGAGATTTGATTAGGGGGATTGGATGGTTGACCATAACATGAGACTTGAACGCATGATGGAGAACGATCGAAAGCGTCAAAGACAAATGTTGTATCCGACGATAGGAATCATTGCACTGTTCATTATCTATTTTTGGATGACGGACGTCCTCTTACTGTTGCCGATTATCTTGGTCGGACAGCTACCCGTGCTGTACAAAGGATGGCACCGGATGAAGTTGTTGCTCACCTTCAACGAGGATGCTCGCTACCAACAGAAAGTACGGTCCGAGTTCGGCTTGGCCGTCGGGAACATCGTGTTTCTCTTGTTGTTGATTGCGAGCTCGATGCTCGGATGGATTACGTTGCTCACATTCATCATCGTGATCATCGTCGGTCTGATCACATTTCTGGCGCTTGGGATTCGCATCGACCGTGAGTTGAAAACGATTGACTCGGAGCACGTGACCGCGACGGAGCTTGGTAAGGCGCAACTCGAGCGCGAAAAACGAAAGTCATCATGATGGGAGTACTTTACTATGGTTAATAAAAATGAACGACTAAAACAAATGGTCGAGAACGACCGTAAAGTGAACCGGACGGCACTCCTGCTCACGTTCGCGATTTTAGGAATCGCTTTTTACTTCATCTTCACGCAAGAAATCTCGTTATTGACGTTTGCCGTCATCATCATGGCGACGCAGCTGCCAAGTCTCTATCGGGCATGGCACCGGATGAATTTACTGCTCACCTTCAATGACGACGCACGCTATCAAAAGTTCGTACGCCTCGAGTTCGGCATCGTCCTCGCGAACATTATCCTGCTTGGCATCTTTATCGCCATCGCTTGGGCGATTGAAGGCTCGCTCGTCGTCTTCGCCATCATGTTGCTCGCGTTGTTCATCCCATTCATTTTCCTATCAGTGTGGGTGAATCGGAAGATTGAATTGATTGATCCAGAACACGTGACAAACCATGAGCTGCGGACGGCGCATCGCGATGAAGCGAAACGCCAGCTCAAATAAGGAGGCATCTGATGGATATGCGAGTGTTTGACATGCTCTGGTCACTTGGGACCTACGCTGTCGTGTTAGGCGGAATCATTTTTGTATTGAAGCTGATTGTCGGAAAATCGAATACAGGCAACTAAAAGAAGCATCTGACGCGACGTCAGATGCTTCTTTTCATGAAAACATGCCCACCAAGATTCCGCAGATGACCATGCCAATCGTATAGAACTTGAAGCGGTGTCGTTCCCAAAACGAGTCGGTCATCGATTTGTGACTCCGTCGCGTTTCGCAATCTTATCGCTCACTTGCTGGCCGCTCAATGTCACCATCGGCATGCCGCCGCCGGGATTGACCGTGCCGCCGACGAAGTAGAGGTTGTCGTACAGCTCGCTCTGCTTCTTGTGCTTAAAGCCGCCGTTCTGTTTCTTATCGGCGACGGTCCCATAAATCGCGCCTCGGTCCGAGCCGTACGTACGCTCGATATCATGCGGCGTCCAGACGTCACGTGTCACCGTATGTTCCCGCAACCCGTCCAAGCCCATCCGCTCGAGCTTATCGAGGACACGCTCTTCAAAGGCGGCGTAGTCCTCTGGCGTGAACGGGTTGTCCTGGATGTACGGGATGTGCGGCAAGATCTTAATGTTCTCATGCCCAGGCGGTGCCTGTGTCGGGTCGGTCTTATTGACGTTCACCAAGTAAATCGTCGGGTCGTCCGGCAACTCGTGCTGCTCGAAGATCTTGTCCATCTGTTCGTGCAAGTTCTCCGAGAAGAAGAAGTTGTGGTGACCGAGCGCCGGATACTCTTTGTTCACGCCGAGGTGGAGCACGAAGCCGGAGCTGGCGGGTTCATATTTCTCGACGAGCTTGTCGACGAACTGTTCGTCGGCTTCGACCATCTTCTGATAGAACGGGATGACTTCCATATTGGAGACAAAATAGTCGGCCGAGCGGAGCCTTCCGTCCTCGAGCTCGATGGCCGTCAGTTGACCATTCAGCGTGTGCGCGCGGACGACGCCCTGCCCGGTATGGAGCTGAACGCCAATCTCTTCCGCGAGTTTCGTCAGTCCTTCCGCGAGTTTATGCGTCCCGCCTTCGACGTACCAGCAGCCTTGGGCGTGTTGCATATAAATCATCATGTTGAGGACGGCCGGCGCGCTATACGGGGATGATCCTACGTACTTGACGTAATACGACAGCATCGTCCGTAAATGCGGGTTGTTAATCCGTTTGGCGATGCCGTCGTACATCGTCGACGTCAAATCGAATCCGAACAACGTCGAGAAGAGACCGTTCTTCGCGACCGCTTCGCGCGGCGATTCAAACCCCTCTTTCAAGTATGCCTTCTCTGTCGTGTTATAAATCCGCTCAGCGTATTTCAACAGCTCGCGGTACTCGTGCATGTCTTTGCGTGACAGTGTCGGGTTGGCGCGCTCCATCTTGTCCAAATCGTGATAGAGATCGAGCACGGTGCCATCCGGGAAGAACGAACGCCACTCGAGATCGAGACGTTTGATTGGCACGTAGTCTTCCATCCGCTTGCCGCTACCTGCGAACAGCTTCTCGAAAATTTGTGGCATCGTTAAAATCGACGGGCCGAGGTCAAAGCCGAAGCCGTCTTGTTCGAGCCGATTCACTTTCCCGCCGATATGGTCGTTCTTTTCGTACAAGGAGACGTCGTATCCTTTTTGTGTGAGCGAGATGGCCGCGGAAATCCCGCCGAGCCCACCGCCAATCACAATCACAGACTTGTTCACATTTTGCATAGACGAGCCGCCCTTCTTTCGCCAGTTAAATTTTATAAATCTAAGACATTCTTCTCCGTATACATACCCATTCGAGAAGTATTTTATCCAAATATTAACGTACAAGAGGGAACGGTAAAAGTTTCAATGTGCACGGAGACCACCCGCGACGAGCGGCCCTTCGAACGTGATCATATAGATGATGCGGGCGATGTCCTCGGCCGTTTCGGGTCGGTCGTTGTACAGCCATTCGTAAATGACCCCCATATGGGCCGAGGAAATATAGGACACGAGATAATCGGCCGGCACGAGCGCCTTCGTCTCGTCGAATAAGACTGTCGGGGAACGATGGAACAGCGCCGCATGCATGTACGACCGGAGCCGGGCCTGGAACTGCGGGTCCCCGTTCGGTCTGAGGAGCGGCTTCATCAAGATTTTATTGTCTTCGATGAAACGGATGAACGGGACGAGCAATTGATAGGATGATTCACCACGCTCTTCACCGAAGACGTGAGGGAGGTTTTTGACGAGTTTAAGTTCGGCCTCATGGAAAATCGCTTCAATCGACTTCTCCATCAAGTCGAACTTATCCACATAGTGACTGTAAAATGTCCCGCGATTGATGCCGGCCCGTTCGGTGATCGCTTTCACGGTGACCGCCTCGAACCCGTGCTCGTCAATCAACTCGAGGAAGGCACTTTTAATCAATTGTTTCGTTCGTGTGATGCGTAAATCTTCATGTCCCATCTGAATATTCTCCTTTATCCAACACTTGAGTGAAAACTGTCTGATAACCGACACGATGCCCGATATTGCCGATTGTTGGGCTTTCGGACGAGGTCTATACTGAACATATAAACCAACACGGTGTCTATTAGTCAAGTGTATATGAATCGGGCATCGAAAAGGAGAATCGCTATGGACATTCAACTGAACGGCGTCAGTAAATCGTTCGGTGACCAATTGGCCATCGACCACGTCGGCTTTACCATCAACTCAGAGGACATCTGTTGTCTGCTTGGTCCATCCGGTTCGGGGAAGACGACGCTCATCCGGCTGATGATTGGTGCCTTGAAGGCAGACAAAGGCTCAATTCGCATCGGGGAGACGGCCATGCCGAACATGAGCATGCTGCACAACATCGGCTTCATGCCACAGAACGATGGGCTGTACGACGACTTGTCGGCCGAGGCGAATCTTGAGTTTTTCGGCTCCATCTATAAGCTCGGCAAGACGGCACTGCAGCAACGCATCACGGAAGTGCTCACGCTCGTCGATTTGACGGCCGACCGCAAGAAGCTCGTCCGAAACTTCTCAGGCGGGATGAAAAAACGGTTGTCGCTCGCCATCGCCATCCTGCATCAGCCGGACGTCTTGTTTTTAGACGAGCCGACGGTCGGAATCGATCCTATTTTACGTCGCCAAATCTGGGATCAGTTTCAAGCGATTCGGGCGAACGGCACGACCATCATCGTCTCGACGCACGTCATGGATGAGGTGCTCGAGTGTGACCGGGCCGCGCTCATCTATAACGGTCGCTTGATTGCTTACGATACGGTGCCACATCTGTTAGACAAGACGGACAACGGTCGCGTTGAGGAACTGTTCCTCATCGCCGGTCGAGAAGGAGGGGCGGATCATGCGTAACTTGGCGAAGCGCGTCATCTTTCAGACGCTCAATGATAAGCGGAGTGTCGCCTTGATTTTGATTGCGCCGCTCCTCATCTTGACGCTCGTCTACTTCCTGCTCGGGGATTCGGATTATGTGCCGGTCGTCGCGGTCGATGCGTCCATGCCTGAGCAAATCGTCGATGCGCTAGAAGGGGAGACACTTGAAGTGATTATCGTGGATCTTGAGGACCCGGAGGCGTATCTTAAGGAACACGAGAACGTTGACGCTGTCCTTCTGAAAACGCCGAATTCGACGTTCCTCATGCTTCGAGAACCGTCGACCAAATCATCGAAAGCGGTGCAAGAAATACGAGACGGCTTGAACATGGTCATGCCCTCGGCGGAAGGGACGACGGCTTTCGTATATGGGGAAGCTGGCCAATCGACGTTCGATTCGTTCGGCTATGTGTTCTTGTCGCTGTTCTCGTTCTTCTTCGTCTTCATCCTGTCGGCGATGGCGCTCGTCAAAGAGCGGAGCGGCGGCACGCTCGAACGGCTCTTGATGACTCCAATCAAACGCGGGCAGGTCATCTTGGGGTATACGCTCGGCTATGGCGTATTCGCGGTCGTCCAGTCCGTCTTCATCGTCCTGTATACGATTTACGTGCTTAGGCTGACGTCACTTGGAAACATTGGCTGGGTCATGTTGGTCATGCTGCTCATGGCCGGGACGGCCGTCTTGTTCGGCGCGACGATTTCGGTGTTCGCTCGTTCGGAACTCCAAGTCGTCCAAATGATTCCGTTCACGATCATTCCGCAAGTGTTCTTCTCGGGATTGATCCCGCTCGACTTGATTCCATACGGGCTTGGCAACTTGAGCTACGTCATGCCCATCTTTTACGGGGCGACGGCCATCAAAGAAGTGATGGTGTACGGTAGCGGGTTCGCCGGCATCTGGGGCTACGTGCTCGGCTTGATTGTCTATGCCGGGGTACTCTACTTGCTCAACATGCGGGCGCTCGGGAAGTATCGGGGGCATTAAAAAAGAGTTGAGCCATTTGCTCAACCCCGATTCAACCGTCCCATCATTATCGTGTCATAGTACTTACCATCGCTCAGGCGTTTGTCATGACGCAATCTGCCTTCCTCTTCAAAGCCGTAACGCTCATAGAGTGCGACGGCTTTTTCATTCGCCTCGATGACGCTCAAATTGATTTTATGAATTCCGTTCGTCTCGGCCCAATCGATTGAAGCGCGCAATAGTGCCGAGCCGAGGCCGAATCCCCAATAGGCTTGCAACACCCCGACGCCGAACTCGACGGCATGCACTTTCCGTTTCAACGAACTGCCTTCGCAACGGGCAAACCCGACAAGGTTTCCATCGACTTCGGCGACTAGGAAGACACGGTTGGCTGTTTCGCGGTCTAGTTGAATGAGTCGTTTGAACGCAGGAGCGTCGAGATAGCCCTCGCCCGGCTCGCGGTCTAAAAATTCGGTTTCGCTGTCGATTTGAAGACGAATCAATTCAAGTCGCTTCGCATCGTTCGTCTCGGCCAGTCGAACGGTACATCGTTGACCCTCTCGGATATACGTGCGTGGTTTCATTGAGGTAGCTCCTCTTTATTGTTGATTGCGTCAAAAAAGCATCCGGGCATTCCCGGATGCAGCTTAACGTTTAAGTAGTAAAGCGACGCCGGTCACGAGAAGTGCGAGTCCGCTAAACAATCGTACTTGGTTGCAAGTCACTATCTTTCACCCCTGTAAGTCATTGTAGTCGTTCATTTTTTGGCGACGCGAAGTTTTGTCCGTTCCATCTCTTTGTAGATTGCAAGGATGTCGTTGCCATAGTTGCCTCTCGGCTGCATCGCCCATTTGCCTTGAAGGGCAGGCCAAGTTGGTGCAGATCCTCGTTTCACGTAACGGAAGCGAGGGTCCACGAGCTTCATGTTCAGTTTGTCTTTCGAAGCGTATGCTTTCAGGTGCTGAATATGGGCCGTGACGCCTTGGAAAGGCGAGCGGAACGTATGACCTTTTACCCCGTTACCGACCGTTCCGATGCCCGCATAATTATGTTGCCTCGGGAGCACGTCACCTTTGTAACTGAAGTAGCCGGTCTCCTTCAACGCTTGCGCGAACGCGACATCGCCACGGACACCTTCTTTTGCTCCGATGACGACGAACAGCTTGGCGAGCTCTTCGACGGTCACACCTTGAAGCCGGACGTTTTTCGGATTTTTCTTTTTGACAAAGTCCGCCATCTGTTGAGGTGTTAATGCTGACGTTCCCATAATAGCACGATTTTCTTTTTTTGACGCAGCTGAAACAGATGGCATCGATATAATCAACGAAAATAGGATTAAAGCAATTCCGATCGAATAAACGAACACGTTTTTCATCCTTGTTCCTCCCTATTCAATAAATAAACTATGCAAATAATACCATATATTAGGCTTTTTAATTATTTCATTTTGATTAAGCGGGAGGAATCATCCAAATTTATGCAACTAAATCGTGAAGTGCTATTTTGTAAGTGGCGAGTTTCCATTCATTCAGGTATTTTTGAAACAGGAAGAATCATCATCAGAAAAAGAAGCGACCGAAACGAAATTAGGAGGAATCGACTTTATGTTCAAAGCGTATCAGTTCCACATTCAACTTCTCGACAGCCCAACACCGGTCTGGCGCCGCTTTAGCATCCCGGCCGAGACGAACTTCAAACGGCTCCATGACGCGATTCAAATCGTTATGTGGTGGGACGACTCTCACTTGGCAAAGTTTGAAAATGATTTACGAAAGCCGACGTTCCGGTTCGTCTTATCTTCAGATGAAGCCGAGGAGCATAAGGCTCGGTTGTCTTACTTCAAGTCTAAGTCGCAATTACAAGCATTCGAACAACAGATTTATGAAATGTATCGGCAATTATCCATTCGCCAGATGAAGAACGTAAAATTGCCGACCGTCATCGAGTCGAATCCGAAACTTTACTATACGTATGACTACGGGGACGACTGGAAGCATAAACTGACGTTAGAGAAAGTCATCGACGACTATCCGTATCCATATCCGATGGTGACAGAATGGGAAGGGGAGACGCCATTCGAAGACGTGGGCGGGATGACTGGAAATCAGATGATTCAAGACATCCTAAACGATACGTCTCATCCGCAACACGAGGAGTATGTGGAAGCGTCTAAAGAAGTACAATTCTATCAAAAGGATAAAATCAATTTCCTATTGCAAGAATATGTGACTGTGAAGAGAGTGAAATGAGAAAAGCGGCGGAGTGAATATCTCTATAAAAACCCCACGATTTAAGGAAACTAAAATCAGTTGGCTTACGTAAATAGAAACGAGGTGATGGGAATGGAGAAACAAGCACGGATGCGTTCGATTCAATCGTATCAAAAAAGATGGATGCCCTTGCACGTATCCGTCGTCATCGCGGTCGGGATGTCGTTTGCGTTATTGGTTATGAATGAGTTTCAAACGGGTTATGGGATCGTCTTCTTAGCGGCGCTCGTCGTGTTGATTTATTTGGAGTGGCGCGAAAGCCAATTCATGCAACGGTTGACAGACGAACCATCCGTCCAGAAGTTCATTCGCCGCACGTATCTCGGCCGCAACGCTGTCTCGTTGTTCGGGGCCATCGGGTTCTGTTTGTTGTTTAAGAACGGATTCCAGTCAAATCTGTTCTTATGGATGATGATTTTCTTTGGTGCGGTCGCGGGCCAAGCGGCGACGACGATGTATTACGAACGCAAGATTCGCCAGCTCGACCCGGAACATCCGAGTCGGCATGACTTGAGTTTTACAAAAGGATAAACAGAAAACAAGCCGCCCTGTTCGAACAGGACGGCTTGTTGTGTTAATTCGCTTTTTTGAGTTCGGATTCTTCTTCCTTGAAGTCGAGCTTGCGTACATCGACTCGTTTTACGAAAAATGCCAGTACAAGCGCAAGTAGGTTCATCCCAAGTGCCACATAGAATGAAACTTGAATTCCTGACAGTAACGCTTGTTGCGTCAACGCGCCCATCGCACTCTCGGTGAGTGTCGCTGGGTCGACGCCGGTCATGAGCGACTCGGCTTCTGTTTTCGTGACAGAGTTCATGATGGTGACGAGGACTGCCGTCCCGATTGCACCGGATACTTGTTGGGCCGTGTTGTTGATGGCCGTTCCGTGCGGGTTGAGACTCGTTGGCAACTGGTTGAGACCGTTAGTCATGATTGGCATCATGACCATCGACATCCCGAACATGCGGAGCGTGTACGTCGTCACGATGTACGTGTACGTCGAATCGAGTTGAACGTTAGCGAGCATATACGTCGAAATCGCTGTGATGGTGAGACCTGTGATCGAGAGCAACTTCGGTCCGAACTTATCGAACAGTTTCCCTGTGATCGGTGACATGATCCCCATGATGATGGCACCCGGTAACAGCATGAGCCCAGAGTCGAGCGGCGAGATGCCGCGGACGCTTTGAACATAGGCCGGTGTCAAAATCATGCCGGAGAACATGGCGACGGCGTTGACGATCGCAATGATGGAAGCGAGTGCGAACATCGGGTATTTGTACGCCCGAAGGTCGAGCAGCGGCTTCTCCATGTTGAGCTGACGGATGACGAAGGCGATTAACGCGACGAATCCGACGATCATCGTCGTCAAGACGATCGGGTTGTCCCAGCCATCCGAACTCGCCGAGCTGACTCCGTACAAGACGCCACCGAAACCGAGCGTCGATAAGACGAGTGACAAATAGTCGAGCGATTGCTCTTTATTTTGGACCATGACGTTCTCGGCTTTCCAAATGGCGAGACCGAGACCGATGATGGCGAGCGGGAGAATCATCTCAAATAAGACGCGCCAGTCGTAATACTCGACGATGTAACCTGAAAGCGTCGGTCCAATGGCTGGTGCGGAGATCATGACGAGACCGAAAATCCCCATCGCTGTTCCACGTTTTTCACGCGGGAAACTGACGAGCATGACGTTCATAAGGAGTGGCCCCATCGTCGAGGCACCGACCGCTTGAATCATCCGACCGGCGAGTAAGATGCCGAAGTTCGGTGAAAAGGCGGCGATGGCCGTCCCGACAGCGAAAATCGCCATCGAGGTGATGAATAGGCTTCGGTTCGAGAACCGGGTGATCAAGTAGGCTGATGCCGGGACGAGCACACCCGTCACGAGCATGAAGCCAGTCGCGAGCCATTGGACGGTCGAGTAGTCGGCAATCTCCAAATCGACCATGATCGATGGGAGTGCGACGTTCAATAAAGAGTTGTTGAGAAAGGCGATGAACGCCCCGGCAAAGAGGACCGCGAGCATGAGATACGGCGGTTTCTTTTGGAATTCTGGTTTCATACGAGTTGCTCCTTTATGTTCTGAATAGTTATATACTAGTAAGTGTCAATGTAGTGATTTTATACCCGTCGTATAAATAAATCAACCATTTTGTACTATCAGTTCAAAATGATATACTGAATCTATAAATGAAACAGAACGGAGCAGGAAATGATATGAAAGATAAGAAACGAAAAGTCGCCGATGTCGCCATGAACCTCTTCATTGAGAACGGGGTCCAACAGACGTCGGTCCAAGAAATCATTGAACGGGCGAACATCTCGAAAGGGACGTTCTACAATTACTTCGCCTCGAAGACGGACTGTGTCGCCAATATCCTTGAGAACTTGCGCTATGACGCCGGCCAGCGCCGCATCGAGATGCAGATGGGGCGGGACAAGCGTGACAAGGACGTCTTTATCGAGCAGATTTCCATCCTCATTCAATTAAATGAAGAGCGGAACCTCCACGCCTTATTTGAGTCGATCATGTCGGCGAATGAGCCCGAGCTGAAGAAGCTCGTCTTGCAGCACCGTGTTTATGAGATCGAGTGGCTCGCCATGCGTTTGACCGAGATTATCGGTGAGGAGATTCGTCCGTACTCGGTCGAGTTGACCGTGCTCTTCAATGGGATGTTGCAACACATCTTGTTCACGCTCCGCATCACGAACACGGCCTATTCGATTCAGAAACTGATTCGTAACTTATACGCCTACGTCGAGCTGATGGCGGCCCGTATGGTCGAGACGAACGAGCATATTTTAAATCCGGTCACAGTCGATCAGATGCGTGGTACGACTGATAAAAACCTCGTCACAAAAGACGAACTGATTGAGATGGCGGAACGGATTCGCGCACACGTCAAGATGACCGAAGAACAAGCGGATTTGTTTGAGGCAATCACGTATGAGTTGCATCAAGACCGGCTTCGTAAAATTGTCATCGAGCAATTGCTCAAGCCGTTCCAACGTCTGTTCAAAGGAGTGACGGGGGAGACCGAAGTTCAGAAATTTACGAATCTCGTTTGGCTGTATACACGGACACACTAACGACAAAAAAAGATTGGTTGCTGTAATATAGAAGAAACACGGTACGAAAATAAATCTCAAAATATTCCACGAAAAAGAATTGATTCCTACAAATTCATGCGCTACAATCAAATTACCGAAAGCGCTTTCGGGAAGAGGAGAATGACATGGGTACGATTTATGATTTAGCAAAAATAACCGGCTTTTCGATTACGACCGTCTCCAAAGCGTTGAACAACTACAAGGACGTCAGCGAAAAGACGAGAGCCAAAATATTACAAGCCGCGGCTGAGATGGACTATCTGCCGAACGCGCACGCGCAGTCGTTATCGACGAAAAAGTCGTGGGCGATCGGGGTCATGTTCTCAGAAGCGAATGAAGTCGGAATGAAACATCCGTTCTTTAACGGCATCATCGAAAGTTTCCGTCACGCGACCGAGGAGCACGGCTATGATTTGATTTTCGCCTCGCGTAACCTCCGGAATCGTGACATGAGTTACCTCGAACACTTCAAACATCGAGCGGTCGACGGCATCGTCGTCATTTGCTCGGACCGGATGGACGAACAAGTACAAGAACTCATGCAAAGCGACATCCCAATTGTCGTGGTCGACATGGACAGCGCCAACTGTAGCGTCGTCTACTCGGACAATACGGAAGGTGCCCGCATGGCTGTGAACTACTTGTATGAGTTAGGCCATCGCCACATCGCTCACATCGCCGGAGATACGTCGATTGACGCTGGGGCGGCCCGGGTGAAAGGGTACGAGCTCGCCATGCAAACGCTCGACTTGCCGATTCAGCCAGGATACTTGGTCAACGCCGGGTTCTTCTCGGTCGAAGAAGGCAAGCAGGCGATGGAGAAGTTGTTACAATTGGCGTCACCGCCGACGGCTGTCTTTGTGGCAGGCGATCAAATGGCAATCGGGGCAATCGAAGCCGTCCATGAACACGGTCTCCGGGTCCCGGAAGACATCTCGATTATCGGCTACGATGACATCGAGATGATCAAGTACATCACGCCGAAACTGACGACAATCCGGCAAGACACGGACGAAATCGGAGAGGCGGCGGCCGAGCTGCTCATCGAGCAGATGACAGCCAAAGAACGACGGACTGAACGTCGCGTCATCCCGGTCACATTGATTGAACGGGCATCGTGCGCGCCAGTCAAAAAGTAAACAAGTCACGATGATGTTTCGAAGTCGCTCTGTTCGCTTCAGCGGAATGGAGAGAAGAGAGCGATTTCGAAAATCATTCACCCCAAATCGAAACCGCTTTCGATATTTTATTTCGATTCTTTCGAAAGCGCTTTCGAAAATTATTTGCCTCTTCTTGTAAACGCTTTCTCAAAAACACTTATAAAGGATGGTTCACACATGCGTAAAAAATTAGTTAGCTTACTCTCTATCGGAGCACTATCAGTCGGTGTCTTGGGCGCATGCTCAAATGACGAAGGGTCTTCAGAATCGTCAAACGGCAAAGACGACGTACTTAAAGTTTGGTCGTTCACGGATGAGCTCAAAGAACCAATCAAAACATACGAAGAGAAGAACGGCGTCAAGGTCGAATTGACCATCGTTCCAATCGCGGACTATCCGACAAAACTTAAGCCGGCACTTGAAAGCGGCGTTGGGGCACCGGACGTCTTCACAGGCGAAATCGCGTTCCTCAAGCAATGGGTTGACGCAGGCTACTGGGAAAACCTTTCAGACGAGCCTTACAACGTCAATGAAATCTCAGACGACTACATCCCTTACGTCTTCGACCTCGGGAAAGACAAAGATGGCAACGTGCGCGCTCTCTCATGGCAAACGACACCAGGTGGCGTCTACTACAAACGTAGTTTAGCGAAAGAAGTCCTCGGTACGGACGATCCGACTGAAATCGGCAACATGATGAGCTCGATGGACGGCGTCTTCGAAGTTGCTGAGAAGATGAAGCAAAAAGGCTACAAGATGTTCCCAGACGAAGGCGCGATCCGTTGGTTCTCACAAGGCGCGAACCCAGAAGCATGGGTAAACGACAAGAACGAACTCGTGTTGACAGAAGACAAGATCAACTACATGGACTACGCGAAAGAACTTCGTGAGAAACAATACACGGCACTCGCTCCAGAATGGTCACCATCTTGGTTCGAAGGCATGTCGAAGCCAATCAAAGTTAAAGAAGGCGGCAAAGAGACAGAGACACAAGTCTTCTCTTACGTTCTTCCAACATGGGGTCTTCACAGCGTCTTGAAAGACAGCGCGAAAGACACAGCCGGTGACTGGGCAGTCACGAACGGTCCAAGCCCGTACTTCTGGGGCGGCACATGGCTCGGCGTTTATGAAGGATCGAAAAATAAAGAAGCTGCTTATGATTTCGTTAAGCTCATGACACAAGACGAAGAGTTCTTGACTGGCTGGGCTGAAGAGACAGGCGACGTCCTCGCTTACAAACCAGTTACCGACAAAATCAAAGACGACTTCAGCGATGAGTTCCTCGGCGGACAGAACAACTATGACTTCTTCCTCGACCAAGCGGATGAAATCACACCAGGAATCGTCACGAAATACGACCAACAGCTCGACACGCTCTACGGCGCTTCAGTCCTTCAGTACGTAGAAGGTAAGAAGTCGAAAGAAGAAGCAATCGAAGAGTTCAAAAAACAAGCGAAGAACGCTTACCCAGACATTACAGTTGACTGAAGCAAGCTAACCCGTGGGGGGATTTCCCCCCTTAAGGGTTGCTATGGAAGGAGTAACACGACGTGAAAAAACTAGACCGTTACGGCTATGCGTTTATTGCCCCATTTTGGGTCGTCTTTTTGACATTCAGTATCTACCCGGTCTTCTTGACCCTGTACTACAGTTTCACCAACTATACCGGCAGCCAAGGAGAAGAGGTCGTCGGCTTTGCGAACTACGCGCGCCTGTTGACAGACACATACTTCATCGAGGCGTTCGTCAATACGATCAAGATTTGGGGAATAAACTTTGTCTTGCAAATCGGTCTCGCACTGGCACTCGCGCTCTTGTTCTCAGATTTACGTTTGAAGTTGAAGGGCCTCGCGTTCTTCCGTTCATTCTTCTATCTTCCTAACTTGATCACAATCAGTTCGGTCGCGCTCTTGTTCGGCATCTTGCTCGACTGGCAGCATGGATCACTCAACATGATGCTCTTGAAACTCGGCATCATCTCTGACCCGATCAATTGGTTATCGCAACCGGTGACGGCACAACTGTCCGTCTCACTCATTTTGACATGGATGTGGTTCGGTCACTCGTTCATCATCGTCATGGCCGGTGTATCGGGGATTTCACAAGATTTCTTCGAAGCCGCCCATATCGATGGCGCGAACCGTTGGCAGATGTTCACGAACGTCACGGTCCCATTACTCAAACCGATTCTTTTGTACATCATGATTACATCGCTCATCGGTGGTCTTCAACTGTTCGATCTTCCGCTCTTATTGACAGATGGAATCGGCGCACCGGACGGCTCACTGAACACGATGGTTCTCTACTTGTACAACCAAGCATTCAAGTATAACAACTATGGCTATGCGGCAGCGGTCGCTTACGGCTTGTTTTTGATTACACTCGTCTTCTCGGCGATCGTCTTCAAAGGGATGTTCCGTAAAGAACGCGCTGCGCAGAAGGGAGCATAAGCAATGGAACAAAATGCAGAATCACGGCGTATGCTCGCCGACAGCGAAGTTCAGCCGCCGCGCGAGGAGAAACCGCTTCGCGTGGAACCGCCAGTAAAGAAGCAGAAAAAGAAATGGTTTAGCCGTAGCTTGATTTACACGGGCTTGATTGTCTTGACGATTATCTGTTTTATCCCGTTCTTGATGATGCTCATCAACGCCACACGGACGAACGGTGAAATCATGTCTGGTTTCTCGCTCATCCCTGGACCGGCGCTCGTCGACAACTATGCGATTTTGAGCGACTATATCAACATCTGGACCGGCTTTAAAAACAGTTTGATCGTCGCGGTGCTCGTGACGTTGCTCTCTGGTTACTTCTCAGCGATGACCGCGTTCGGATTCGCGTTCTATAACTTCAAAGGCAAAAACGTGATGTTCATCTTCATGCTCGTCATGATGATGGTCCCAGGGCAACTTGGACTCATCGGGTTCTACGAGATTTCGAAAACGCTCGGAATTCTCGATTCGTTCATCCCGTTGATCATCCCGTCAATCGCCAGTCCGTTCGTCGTCTTCTTCATCCGTCAGTACACGCAAGCGACGCTGCACGTCAGTATGATTGAAGCGGCGCGCATCGATGGAGCGAGCGAACTGCGCATCTTCCATACGATTGCGCTCCCGATGATGATGCCGGCCGTTGCGACGATGTCGATCTTCACGTTCATCGGCTCATGGAACAACTACTTGATGCCGCTCGTGCTCTTGTTCTCACCAGAGAAATACACGTTGCCGGTCCTCATGGGCTTCTTGAAAGGTTCACAAGTCGCCGAGAATCTCGGTGCCCTTTACCTCGGTATCGCCATCTCGGTCGTACCGATCATGATCGCCTTCTTGTTCTTGTCGAAATACATCGTCAGCAGTATCTCGGCTGGTGCGGTCAAAGAATAACTAGAGAGAAAAGAGGAATTGACTATGCAGTTTAACAAAGACTTCGTCTTCGGGACCGCGACTTCGTCGTATCAGATTGAAGGCGCGCATAACGAGGACGGGCGCACTCCGTCGATTTGGGACATGTTCTGCGATATCGACGGACGTGTGTTCGAGAAGCATAACGGTGACGTCGCGTGTGACCACTACCATCGCTTCGAAGAAGACATCCAGCATATCAAACAGCTCGGTGTCGACACGTATCGCTTCTCGATCGCTTGGCCGCGTATTTTCCCTGCAAAGGGGGAGTTCAACCCGGCTGGGATGGCGTTCTATAAGACGCTGGCGACACGCCTCCGTGAGGAAGGCATCAAGCCGGCCGTCACGCTCTACCACTGGGATCTCCCGATGTGGGCCCACAATGAAGGCGGCTGGGTGAACCGCGACTCGGTCGACTGGTTCCTCGACTATGCCAAAGTGTGCTTCGATGAACTCGACGGCATCGTCGACTCGTGGATCACGCACAACGAGCCATGGTGTGCTGGATTCCTCGGCTATCACGTCGGTGTCCACGCACCGGGCCATCGCGACATGAACGAAGCGGTCCGCGCCGTGCACCATATGCTTCTCTCGCACGGGAAAGCGGTCGAACTGTTGAAACAAGAGTTGAAGTCGACGACGCCAATTGGCATCACGCTCAACTTGTCACCGGTCTATGCGAAGACGGACTCGGTGAATGACCGACTCGCACAAAACAACTCGGACGGTTACTCGAATCGCTGGTTCCTCGATCCAGTGTTTAAAGGTCAATATCCGGTAGACATGATGAACTTGTTCGCGAAATACGTTCACACGTACGATTTCATCAAACCAGGTGACATGGAGACGATCTCGACAGAGTGCGACTTCTTCGGCATCAACTTCTACAGCCGCGGACTCGTTGAGTTCAGCGCGGCGAACGACTTCATGACGGTGGCTGCGTACTCCGATTACGACAAGACGGGCATGGGCTGGGATATCGCCCCGAACGAATTCAAAGACCTGATCCGTCGCTTACGTAACGAGTACACAGACCTTCCAATCATCATCACAGAGAACGGCGCGGCTTACGACGACGTGCTTGAGAACGGCGAAGTCCATGACGTGAAACGCATCGACTACGTTAAAAAGCACCTCACAGCCGTATCCGACTTGAACGACGAAGGCATGAACATCGCCGGATATTATCTCTGGTCGCTCATGGACAACTTCGAATGGAGCTTCGGTTATGAGAAACGCTTCGGCATTCTCTACATCGACTTCGACACGCAAGAGCGCGTCTGGAAAGACAGCGCGAAATGGTACGCTGGAGTCATCGGCGATCATAAAGCCAAACACGCGGATAGCGTCGAGGCGTAAGATGGATCCATCCCTGCCGCTACAGGGATGGATTTTTTGTGTGGAACCGATTCAGGCGGGGAACGTATAGAAGAGGACAACGAATGAAAGGGGCCGTTCAAATGAAACGCAACTACGCGACGTACGAAGTGACAGGCTATGACGACAAAGGAAAAATCAAGTTCATCCATTTGAAAGAAGGCGAGTTCATCCTGCCAGTCGAAATTCGAGGAAGTGACTTGACGAAAATCAAGAAGATGATGGAGCTCAACCCTGGCGTGACGGTCATCGTCCATGCGGCTGTCGATCAGAAACGGATGCGTCTGCAGGAGATTGACGGTTATTCACTCAGGAAGGACGGATAACGATGCCCATTGCCAAACTGATGTCACGAGACGAGTCCTGTGATGTGACAATCGAGAGTTATGCGTATGCCTATCCTGACGCCGACAACATCCATGACGCGGCCTGGCATCGTAATTGGGTCGGGCTCCATACGCCGGACCATCGCATCACCTTCGATGACGTCATGCTCGACAGTCTGCTCGTGGCTCACTACATACCGATGTTTGAGTCGTTCGTAGCGGGCGATTTGTCTGAAGTCGAGTTTGAGCCGACCGAACCATTCGTTTGCTTGACGGTGACGAGAAGAGACGGAGATGGAGATGAGGTCACGGTGAAGGGGTATGTCGAACATCCGCTTGAAGGGGAGTCTGAGGAGCTTGCGTTCACGTTTGAGACGTCTGTAGGCCATGTAGCGCGCTTTATGGAAGGATTACAGGCCATTGCCAACGCGTATCCGATTCGTGATATGTAATCGAAAACAGCCAGCGCTACGAATAGGCTGGCTGTTTTTAATGAATAATTTCTTTTCTGGCTTGAACCCCGGCTGCGAACAGGAAGACGATTCCCAGTACGAACGGGATGACAGATTCTAGGGCGATGCCGGCGAGGAACGAGGCGCTCATCAGTGAGCAGAACGCGACCGTATAATGTCGTTTCATGTATGTACCAACTCTCATACTCATTTTCCTAAATATAACAGCCCTTCTCTGTGATGAGAAGGGCTGTCTTGAGCTTAGGCTGACGCTTTGTCTGCGTCTTCTTGTGCTTTTAACTCTTCACCGTACGAGACGCGGTCTTGCATGCGCACGAACGGGAGGTAGACGGCTACGGCCATTGCGATCGTAACGATCTGCAAGAGCGCTGCACGCCATCCGCCGATTAAGAAACCAGAGATTACTGGTGGTGTCGTCCATGGCACTTGAAGCGCGTTGAACGGGTCGACCCAGCCCCAAAGGATTGAGAAGTACACCATGAACGATGCGATGGCAGGAACGATGACGAACGGTACGAACATGATCGGGTTGAACACAATCGGCATCCCGAAGATGACCGGCTCGTTGATGTTGAAGAGACTTGGTGCAAGCGAGAGCTTACCGAGTTGCTTCAAGTGAGCCGAGCGGGCGACGATGAGTGTTGCGATAATGAACCCGATTGTGATGCCTGATCCACCGAGCTTCGTGAACACGTCGAGGAACTGGATTGTAACGATTTTCGCGTTCTCACCGGCAACGAGTGTTTCACCCGCATCGAGGAGTGCTTGGTTTTGAAGCGCGTTAGCTGTAAGGAGTGGTCCCATAATCCCCATGAGGATGGCAGCACCGTGAATTCCACACCACCACATGACTGACATGAGCACCATGATGATGACGGCTCCGGCAAGTGTGTCTGTCAAGTTTTGAAGTGGTGCTTGAAGCACGTCATAAACGACTTCTGTGAACGTACGCTCGGAAACTGCTTGGAAAATCGCGAACGTCGCGACCGCAAGTGAGATAATCGCAAGGCCAGGAACGAGTGCTGAGAATGAGTTCGATACGCCTGGTGGAACACCGTCAGGCATTTTAATGCTGATGCCGCGTTTGATGAACTGCGAATAAATGAATCCGACAACCAATCCGACGACGATGGCAGCGAGGACACCTTGTCCGCCTGTCCATACTTTCGGGATGACTCCGCCGACTGTTTCTCCACCTTCAGAGAGGACAGACGCTTGTGTGATAATCAAGAACGAGATGATTCCGAGAATACCAGCCGGTACGCCTTCGATCTTCTCATTTTTCACGTATGAGTAAGCGATGCCAAATACACCGATTAAAGCGAGAATGTCGAACGTCGCACCGACGACTTGCGTGAGCGGAAGCGTCCAATCGGCTCCGAACAATCCTGACATGAAGTCAGCCCAACCTGGAATTGGGAGAGCAAGGATGAGCAAGAACAATGATCCGATGATCGTCATCGGCATCGTCAGGATGAACCCGTCCTTAATCGCAAGGACGGGCTTGGCGTTCGCGAAACGAACGAACCCTGGCGTGAATTTTTCAAATACGGTTTCTAAGCGGCTCATGGGGAACCTCCTTATAGGTTTTCAGCGCGAGTAGCGATAATGTCTTTGTACCAGTAAAACGATTTTTTCTTCTTACGAGCAAGCCCGTTAGCGTGATCAACATAGATGAAGCCATATTGCTTCTTATATCCGTTGAGCCAGCTGAGAAGATCGATAGCCGACCAAGCGTAGTAACCTGCGACGTTGACACCCTGTTCAACAGCGTGTTTCACGGCGCGGATATGACCTTCGATGTATTCGATGCGAGCGTCGTCGACGATTTCTCCGTCTACGATCGGGTCGACATCACCGAGACCGTTCTCTGTGATGTAGATTTTCACATCGCCGTAACGATCTTTGAGCATGTGCATGCCGTCAAGGAACGCTTCCGGTGAGATTTCCCAAGCCCATTTCGTGTAGACTTTGTCATCCATCATGACCGTCTTGTAGACGCCATCGAATGATGGGTTACCCGGGCGGCCTGTCGAGTTCTCGCGGCCACCGGCCATGACGAGCGCCGAGTCATTTTTCATGACGCGTTGCGGGCTGTAGTAGTTGAGGCCGATGAAGTCGTTCATCGAAGCCGTGCGCTTCAAGAGGTCGAGCTCTTCGTCTGTCATTTCAGGGAGAAGCCCTTGCTCCTCGAGTCCTTTCACCACGTACGCTGGGTATTCACCTTTCAAGATCGGATCATAGAACCAATGCGTCGAGTAAGCGTTCGCGTGCATTTCAGCGAACTTGTTCTCTTCGGCGTCATCGATGCTGAACGCCGGGTTGAACACGTGCGTGATTCCGATTTCACCAACGTATCCGTTTTGTTTGAATAACTCGACGGCACGAGCATGAGCGACGAAGACGTGGTGCGTCGTCTGGAAGTAACCTTTGACGTCGCCTTCGATGCCTGGTGGGTGTGCCCCCGTCAAGTAGCCGAGTGAACAGAAGATGACCGCTTCGTTGAACGTGATCCAGTGACGAACACGGTCGCCGAACGATTGGAAGCAAGTATCGGCGAAACGAACGAATGCGTCAACCGTCTCTGGATTTTTCCAGCCGCCTTTTTCTTCAAGCGCTTGCGGGAGGTCCCAGTGGTAAAGCGTCACGAACGGGACGATGTTATGCTTCAAGCACTCATCAATCAAGTTGTTATAGAACTCGAGTCCTTTTTCGTTCACTTCACCTGTGCCGTTCGGGAAGACACGCGGCCATGAGATTGAGAAGCGGTATGATTCGAGTCCCATCTCCGCCATGAGCGCGATGTCTTCTTTATAACGGTGGTAATGGTCGACGGCGACGTCGCCGTTCGTATCTTCAAATGTTTTTCCAGGAATTTTCGAGAAGACGTCCCAGTTCGAGAGTCCTTTCCCGTCCTCGTTCCATGCACCCTCGACTTGGTAAGAAGCCGATGCGGCGCCGAACAAGAAATTGTTTGGCATTTTCAAAGTGGTCACCTCAGTTTATTTATTCGCGAGTTTCAATGCGTGGTCTAATACTTTCGTTCCGTTCATCATGCCGTAGTCGACCGTGTTGATGACGTCGATTGGAACGCCTTTAGGCTCACAGATTTGTTTGCCTTTCGCGAGCAAGTATTTGACTTGTGGTCCGAGAAGCGCGACGTCGAGGTTGTCCACGTACGTTTCCATTTCTGATTCCGGGTAAGCAGCGATTTCGGCTTCAAGGCCTCGCTCAGCGGCAACCGCTTTCATTTTTTCGACTAACATACTTGTTGACATACCTGCTGCGCAGAAGAGTCCGATTTTCATCATTTTTGATCCATTCCTTTCATTTGGTTGATTTCGTTTTGCATGTTCATCATATAGCCGAGCATCTCTTTGACGAGGATCGTGTTCATTAAGTGGTCTTGCGCGTGCACCATGAGGACTCCGACCGTAGCCGTTTTCCCTTGTGCCTCGAGTGTGACGAATTTCGTCTGGATGGCGTGTGCTTCTTTTAATGTCGCGTCACCAGCTTTGACCGCTTCAGCCGCTTCGTCTGCTTTGCCTTCTTGCATCAACAGCATCGCATGATGGTAGCTTGCTTTCGCGTCGCCTGAAAGGGCGATTAAACCGAAGGTATCTTCGGGAGTAATTTCAATTGTTTCAGAAACCATATTATCTCTCCTTTTTGTATGGATAACCAAAATTCATAGGTACAAATTATACAAGATGATATTAGCACGATACCGCTTACATGTAAACCCTTTCTTTTGCCCGAAATGCGAACATAAAAAAACGCACACGAGAACAATCTCTCGAGGGCGTTTAGGACTTGATGTTTGAGACTTTGAGCATCTTCACATGGCGGAAATGATGTGTCGAGCGCGATACGTCGAAGATTTGACCGTTCGTCAAATAGACGGTGTTGTCGACGAGGAGGGCCGGATCGTTTTCGTTCAACCCGAGTAGTTTGGCATCTTCTGCGTTCAAAAAGTCGGCGTAAATGACACGATCGGCGAAACCAATGGCGAGTTTTTGGTCATTGCGGAAGTAGTTGTAAATCGACTTCTCGGTGATGTTCCGATCGAGATAGACGACAAGGTCTTTCCGGAAATACGAATCCTCGACCGAGAACGGATGGTCATCGACAAGACGAAGGCGTTTGACGTAATAGACGGGTGTGCCGATATCACACTTCATCCGCTCGGCCACTTCATCGTTCGCTGTCGTCAATTCGAAATCTAGGACGCACGTCTCGACTTTCCGTCCACTGAAGTCACTCGTGAGACCTTGCAACTTCTCGAGGTTCACATAATCGCTCATATAATGGTCACGGACGAAGACACCGCTCCCTTGCACTTGATAGACGTAGCCTTTGTTGACAAGAATCTCGATCGCTTTTCGGATCGTGTTGCGGCTGACGCCATATTTGTTGGCGTATTCGTCCTCGGTGAGGAGCTTGTTCGTATGTTGATAGACGTGATTCATAATATCCGTCTCAATCTGTTCGGCGACTTGTTTATACTTTGGGGACATCAGGGTCTGCACCTTTCACATGAAAATTTGTAGGTATGAATACGCTATCAGTATATCAGAAATTATATATGGGTGGAGGACAATCCTTCGGCAATTGTTGAAAAACGTCGAACGATTACTTTGGAAATCAATGAATTCAACGAAACGAATCAGAAAGGGATTCGTATAGAAAAGGAGAAGAGTGAGGAGGAGAAGGTCATGGCACAATCAGTTCGGATGGAACGGGAACGAGAATGGAAGCGACGACATACACGCATCGGTTACGCTTTATTGGCGGTGGTCATTCTGGCGTTCGCTTTGATGTTCTTTGGACGGGCAACGTGGATCACCGTCCCGCTCGGTCTTGTCGGCGTCGCCCTGCTCGTTTCAGACGTGGCAAAATATCGGATGAGACGGTCGTTTTTGTTCGAGTCCGCCGCACAAAAAATGCTCCGTTGGCAGTTAGGATACGACATCGTGAATACGAGCGTACTCATCATCATGGTCGGCGGGCTATTGATTTTCAGTCAAGATAACATCTATTGGGCGTTCGCGGTCGTCATCTGGGGAATCATTGCCGAAGTCGTGTCGCGCCGCTTGAACCGGGCGTTACAAGCCCATGATCCAATCTTGCGCGCCCTTGAATTGGAGGAAGCGCGATGAGAGAACGCATTGAGCAGGAACGGGCGTGGTTTCGTTCGTTCCATCAACTCATCTTTGGGATTGTCGGTGTATTCTTGATTGTCGTCCTTCCAGTTATAGCATGGACGGATCATCTGTTTTGGGGAATTCTCTATATCGGACTAGCGCTCGTTCCCGTCAATGTTATGTATATTCGACGGTCCCGGATGCGGCGGACATTGAATCCGAAATTGTCGCATCTCTATCGCCGACAGGTCGGAAGTGACTGCTTCAATACGATTGCCTTCTTTATCGCTTTAAATGGTGGTGAGTTGTTTGAGTCGAACGTTCTGTATCTAGGTGGGCTGCTCATGCTTATAGTAGCAGGGTTGTTGACGATACGAATCGAAAAGCGGATGAAAGAAGAGGATGTGTGGCTTCCTACATACGAACAGCTTAGGGGGTGAGCGGATGGAATATTCTATTCAAAAAGAAGTCCAATCGATTAAACGAATTCAACGCTTTGGGGGCGCGGTTCTGGGCATCTACATTCTATTAATGATTGTTGCGCTTCTATTCGAAAAGATGTTATTGATTCCTTTAATGTGGACCATCGCCGTGTTCCTTATTTTCATGGGGCATAAACAATACCGTCTCCTTCGCTATGTCTCGACGCACTCAAAAAGCTTACAGTGGCTAAAGGTCGAATATGCGGACACTTGGATTAGCGCGATGTTAATGGGAACGTTTATGACGACCTTGCTCACAACGGAGTCGCTTGGATTTGGGATTGGACTTCTATTTGGGATTTGGGGTTTAACTGAACATCATCGGAAACGATTCATTGAACGTCAGTTGAAAAAGCATGATCCTCATGCACCGACGTATGAAGAATTGATGGAAAGGATGAGCTAAATGGAACTGTCACCACAATCAAAACAACAGATTGATACGATTCTCCGGTTTGAGAAGTGGACGAGTTGGGGTTTCGGTATAACTGTCTTCTCAGCGGTCGTTGGGATGTTAATTTACGCATCGTACTGGGACATGCCCGAGTCATTTATCCTTGTGCTCTTAGTGTCGGTTTTCGCTCTGATGATTAGCATCGAAACGACTCGATTTCTCATGTGGCGTCGGTTCGTGAAAAATGGACAGGCACGGAAATTGCTTACGCTCCGGTATACGATTTATTTGATTGGGGTTAGCGCAATCGGATACTACGGGATTGTCGTATTCTATGAGACGCCACAACCGCAATCATTTCAGGCGTTCTTGTTGTCGCAAGCCTTTTTCTGGGGAGCTGCCTTTTTCGGGAAGTGGCTCGATCGCATCATCCAAAAGCATGACGGCCATTATTTGACGGGGGAGGATTTAAAACTGATTCGGGAAGCGCGCGACATCGAGAAGGAGCAAGGTCATGGATAAACGGAGCCAAATGCGTGAATTGACGGCGTTCGACCAGAGAAAGCATTCCACACAAGTGTTCTTGTCAGCGGTGTTGGCCGCACTTCTATTTTTCTCATTAGAGTATAATTGGCTATCACCCATGACAGTCATATTTCTCAGCATCGCAGCGGGTCTTCCCGATTTTCGTAAGATGTGGCAACGTGAGAATATTAAAAAACAATTTTTGAAGTCGGATGCAGCAAAGCGGCTCATCCATCTTAACTCCATCTTTGGGCTCGTGACGCTACCATTCTTCCTAGTGTGGATTTACGCATTGCTCACGGATTGGATTTCACTTCAAGCGTTCGCTTTGATTGGGCTAGGAGCTTACATGCTCGCCATTCTTGAGCATCGTCTTTATGAGCGGCATATGGCTCAGCTCGACGAGCACTACGTCACGGAAGCCGAATTGCGAGAAGAACAAAAGTGGGGGAGCGCTTAGGCGCTTCCTCTTATATGTTAAGGAGGATAATGATGAATCGGAAAGTATGGATCATTTCAGGTCCGGCTGGTGTCGGAAAGTCGACGACGGCGATATGGCTCGCTCAAAGCATGGAGAAGAGTGCATACGTGTCAGGCGATGACATCAGTCATATGACGGTGTCCGGTCGTGAAAGACCGTGGGAGACCGAGCGGGCAAACGATTTGGTTTGGAAGAATATCGTCGCGTTGACTGATAATTTTCTTGAGGCGGGATATGACGTCGTCGTGGACTGGGTCGCTTTTTGGCAAGACGTGAAGCGCTACACGGTTCACTGGATTGAACAAGGTGTCGAAGTGCGCTACGTCATCTTATGGGCGGAGCAAGACGTTCACGTCCAACGTGATCAACACCGGCCGAGCGATGCGCAGATGGGCGAGCGGGTCATCATATTGCGGAACTAGTTTCTAAGCTCGGGTGCACCGGACCGTTACTATTTAGACAACACGGTCGGTGAGTTGAGCGAAATGATTCAACAGCTTCAAGAAAGCGAACAATTCGTGCTGACAGATTTGCAACAGAGTGGAGCCAGTACATGAGGATTGCGACGTTCAACCTCTGGAACAATCCGACATTATGGTCGGAGCGGATCGAGTCCATCTGTGCCACAGTGAAGATGATTGACGCCGATGTGCTGGCGCTTCAAGAAGTCAAAACGCATGTGGAAGGGGAGCAAGGCATCAGTGTAGCCGAGCAGATCGCCCACGAAACGGGCTATCCGTTTTGCGTGTTTCTCGCCTATCCGGACTCACCCGATGAAGGGCTCGCTGTCTTAAGTAATATTCCCCTCGATACGAATGATGCGATTTGGCACCACGAGGTAGAAGAAGCGAACTACTGTGCGATGCGGGTGACGTTTCAAGCAGGAGGTCACGCGTTCGGATTGACGAACGTCCATCTGAATTGGCGGTCGCCGGTCATTCGGGAAGCGCAAGTGCGAGCGGTCCGCGAGTGGATCGGTGAGGGAGAACGTTACGAGTTGCTATGTGGTGACTTCAATGACAATCCGCAGTCGGAGATTTATCGTGATTTGACCGCACATCGTTGGATCGATGTCGCCATGTGTGGTCGTGGAGGGGATGAGCCGACGCTGGATTATGTACACAATCCGTATTTGAAGCAGGATTCTTTGCAGAAACAACCAGCACGCTATGATTGGATGTTATTGCGTCACGACGAAGAGGACGTCCCCTTCATCTCGAACGTGGGCGTGTTTGGAAAGACGTCCGTCACAGACGCCGATCTATTGCCGAGTGATCATTATGGAGTCTTACTCGACCTCGACATCACGTAAAAAAGGGGGAACGCCTAGGCGCTCCCCCTTTCTCATTTAAACGTACGGATGACGAAGTAGAGACAGATGAGGAACGGGATCAAGAACATACTTCCGATCCACTCGCCTTGACCAAACAGGAGCCAGGCGAAGAGCTGGAATGACAAGACGCCGCCAGCAGCAAGTCCAGCAAAGCGATACGCTTTCGGGCGAAGCGACGGGTCATCCCACCATTCTTTAAAGAACGGGAAGCTGAACAAGAGCGCAAGCGCCAAGAAGAAGGCGGCCGGAAACACAAGAAAATCCCCAACTTCACTCTGTCCTTCAATTTGTAGCCATTTGGATGCGGTCGATAAGATGATGCCGATGACGAGAAAGACGATATTCATAGCCATTCCTCCACTCCATCTATATATACTTCCATCATGACCGAACCAGCTCGACGAGACAAGCCTGTTGAAAAAAGTAGCTTTTTAGTGAAAGTGGTGACTTTTACATGAACAGTAAAAAAGTATCGGATTCTGTTGTGACATAAACACTTTCGGATTCAATCGAGACCAGCTAGCATGAAAGGGTATCTGGAGAAACGGCCAGCTATGAAGGAAAAGCGCCAGAACTCTAAGGAGTTGACGAGGTGGGGGTAATCGAGTTTTCGGCGGATGCCTCCTAGTCGCCTGTCACGACTAAAAGTGTTCTTTTAAAACGTTCGGGTGACCGGACGGACAATGAGGAACACGTTGACAGCACTCTAAAAAGCCCGTTTCCTTTTTCGAGAAATCGAATATAGAGGAGATTTTTGTATGTGTGGAATTGTAGGAATGATTGGTCAAGTCGGAACGAAAGAGATTTTATTGAAAGGGTTGGAGAAGCTCGAGTATCGAGGCTACGACTCAGCCGGAATCGCGCTCGTCGGTGATGATGTCCATGTATTCAAAGAAGTCGGTCGCATCGCCGCACTTCGTGACATCGTACCGGTCGAAGCGGAAGGCGCCATCGGCATCGGTCACACACGTTGGGCGACACATGGGGTGCCGAGCGTCCCGAACGCCCACCCGCACCAGAGCACGACGGGCCGCTTCACGCTCGTCCACAACGGTGTCATCGAGAACGACGAGCAGATCAAGGCGACGCTCGACGTCCCGTTCCTCTCGGAGACGGACACGGAAGTCATCGTCCAGTTGATGGAGAAGAACTTCGTCGTGCTAAATGACGTCGAGGCGGCGTTCCGCAAGACGTTGGCTGAGCTCCACGGCTCGTACGCAATCGCGATGATCGACTCAGAGGACAAAGAACGCCTCTATATCGGCAAGAACAAGTCACCACTCCTCGTCGGACTCGGCGACGGCACGTTCAACGTCGTGGCGTCTGACGCGATGGCGATGCTCCAAGTGACGGACCAGTACCTCGAGCTCCACGACGGCGAGATTGTCATCTTGACGCGCGAATCGGCGACGATCAAGACGCTCGACGGCGACGTCCTTGAACGTGCCCCGTACACGGCCGAGATCGATGCGTCAGACATCGAGAAGGGCACGTACGCGCACTACATGTTGAAGGAGATGGACGAGCAACCGGCCGTCATCCGCAACATCATCCAGCACTACCAGAACGACGCCGGTGACATCGAGCTCACGGAAGGCGTGCGCTCGCTCGTCTCGGAAGCGGACCGCATCTATATCGTCGCCTGTGGCACGAGTTATAACGCCGGGCTCGTCGGAAAAGACATCCTCGAACGGATTGCCGGCATCCCGACCGAGGTTCACGTCTCGTCAGAGTTCGGCTACAATATGCCGCTCTTAAGTTCACGTCCGCTCTTCGTCTTCTTGTCACAGTCTGGAGAGACGGCTGACAGCCGGGCCGTCCTCGTCGAAGTGAAGAAGCGCGGCTACAAGGCGCTCACGATGACGAACGTGCCAGGGTCGACGCTCTCGCGTGAAGCGAACGAGACGATGCTCCTCCACGCCGGCCCGGAGATCGCGGTCGCGTCGACGAAAGCATACACGGCCCAAATCGCCGTGCTCGCGATTCTCGCCTACGACATCGCCCGCGCGAACGGGAAAGAGTTGCCGTTCGAATTGATGCCGGAACTCGCGCGCGTCGCGACGATCATGGACTCGATCATGTCACAAAAAGAGCTGTTCGAAGATTTGTCGGACCGCTACTTGAAGACGACACCGAACACGTTCTTCATCGGACGCGGACTCGATGCGTCGGTCTGTCTCGAAGGCGCGCTCAAAGTAAAAGAAATCTCGTATATCCAAGCAGAAGGCTACCCGGGCGGAGAGCTCAAACACGGTTCGATCGCCTTGATTGAAGATGGCACACCGGTCATCGCGCTCATCTCGCAACCGAAGACGAACTTGAACATTCGCGGCAACGTCAAAGAAGTCGTCGCCCGTGGTGCGAACGCGTGTATCATTTCGATGCAAGGCGTCGAGCACGAGAACGATGAGTTCATCTTGCCGCACGTCGAACCAATTCTCGCCCCGCTCATCACGGTGTTACCGGTTCAACTCATGGCGTATTATGCCGCGCTCGCCCGTGGCTGTGACGTCGATAAGCCGCGTAACTTGGCGAAATCGGTGACGGTTGAATAATATAGTTGTTTAAATATGGAAGCCTCAAATTCATTCGCTTATAATTAAATAAGCGAATGAATTTATTAGGAGGATATTGATGGCTAGTGTCATAAAAATCAATCGTCGAAATCTAACATTGAAAAAATCATATACTGAACCCAACTTTAGTGGTAAAAGTGTTTTAGTCAGTGATCCCTGGGAATATGTAGAATTGTGGTTGAAGAGAAATAATAAAAATAACGATGCGTTATTTTATTGGCAACAAGCTAAGCAGTTCTATGAAGCAACATTATCTTTACCTTTAACAGCTGCACCTTTAACATCTTATTACTGCTTTTTAAATGCGACTAAAACTCTATTATTGATTCGAGGTATTCAATTCGCAGATAGGCATGGGATTTCAGGCTATAGAAAAAATTCTAAGCCTGCTTTAAGTAATGAAATGATTATTTTAAAACAGCATGGGATTATGCCTGCATTATGTAAATGCTTTGACGATCAGATATCATCAGGAAACTCAAAAGTTGAGTACACATTAAAAGATTTATTAAGAAATCTTGTTTATATTCATCGTACATATTGTTTAACGTACAAATCTGAAGGTAGTAAAGAGTTATTTATTCCTTTGGAGGATGTTTTTTTAGTTAAAAAGGATAAATCTAGTGAATGTTGGTTTAGCGCTGAAATAGATGAAAAGTATGCAACTAAACATACTATGAACAAGATAGGCGATTTTTTCGAAAGAGATGTTAATTTTGAAGAAAGATTTATTGTTCGTTTAAAGAAACGTTCGAAGTGGACAGGTAATAAAACTGTAAGTACTACTAAATTTATCAACTATCATAAAAAAGCTAGGAAGCATGTACAGTACATTGCAGGAGCATCTAGTAGATGGTACATTAAACGAACAAATATTAAGGAAAGTATTTCTTTGAATTCATTAGCAATTACATTCGCTGCAATGCATAGATTAAGTGAATTATCTAGATATGAGCCTATTACTTTGTCGAAGCATTTGAACAGTCAACAAAACTGGTTGTTATCAGAATTTATACAAAGTGCGCCTTATCAATTTATACACGAAATAGCTTCTGAAATTACTGGAGAAGAATTTTTAGTTCCACGTAGAGGAATTTAAAATTCAAGAAGTGAATAAATAATCTATTTGTATTGTTCTTCTACAATAGAGAAGAAGGTACATTGATTTTAGCAGTAAAAAGCACCGTTCCGATTGAGGAAAGGTGCTTTTTACTGCTTGCCGATATCTTTGCCAACAAGCAAAATAGTAGGTGGAGTAAGCGGTTGCATCGTATGGTTAGATAAAGATAAGCGATGAAAGAAGGTCTGACATGAACGTATATATTGCCTGTCCATGCGGGTTCGTCACGAGCGCGATGGCGGCGAAGCTGTTTGCTGAAGCGTGTTCGGGAAAATTGTCGTGTGTGATTCAACACGGCACGTATCGAGACATCCCGGAAGACGTGGATTGGATTATCTATCAAGCCGGGACTGAGACGGTCGATCATCCGACCGCGCACGTTCGCTCGGTCAGACACATGTTATCGCTCACGGAATATCGACAACTCGTCGAGGAATGGGTGAATGCATATGAAACATGAGTGGAGCGCCCGAGAGCGCTCGATTTTACTACATCTATTGGCAACGGAGACCTCGACACCGCTCGCGGAAATCGCGCAAGCGGTCAATTTGTCTGAGCGGACGATTCAACGGGAGCGTCAACTGCTCGAAGGCATCCTGCGCGAGTTCGAATTGGAACTCGCTTGGCAGCGCGGGCACGGCCTCAGTCTCATCGGTCGTTCCGATGCGAAGCAACAGTTGCGCGAAGACTTGATTTTGTCGGCCGAGGCGATTCCAACGGCGGAGGACCGCATCTTCGAGCTTGCCTGGCGACTGCTGTTTGAAAAAGACACGCTCAAGCTGCAGGCGGTCGCGAAACAGATGCACGTCTCACCGAGCACGCTCACACAGGACCTTGAGAAACTCGATCGTTGGTTCGACGAGTATCACCTTGAAGTCGAGCGGAAGAAAGGGGTCGGCGCGCGGGTGATCGGCCTCGAAGCCGAGAAGCGGAAGCTGATGATCAATGCGCTGCTCGCTCATTGGGACACGCTCGCGTTCTATCGCTTTGTCCGCGGGGAGGATGATTACATCCCGACCTTTTTGAAGACCGTTCCGTGTGACGTCATGCTCGAGGCGCTTCGTGACGGTTATGACTATTTGAAGGAACATCCGTATGAGCGGATGGACGACCGGACGATTATGCGGGTGACGTTCGCCTATGGCGTGCAACAAGCCCGTCTGGACGCCGGCTTTTTCCTAGAGATTTACACGAAAGGACGCTCCGACGATTACTTGAAAGTCGCGTTTGATATGGAGACGGCCCTCGGGACGCCGTTCTCGATGGCGGAGCGGGTCTGGTTCGCTGAAGAAGCGAATCGGCTCCGGTCATTGAAGGAACAGATGAAAGAAGATGAGGAAGAGCGTTGGGTCATGCAGATCCGTGTCCATAAGCTCATCCATCACGTTTCACTGATCCACGGATTCGCCTTCACGGACGACGCCGCGCTCGAGAAAGGGCTGCTCGCCCATATCTTGTCGAGTATGAACACCCAAGCGCTCCCTGATACGGACACGGTTCGTCCGCACATCGACCGTGACTATCCGCATTTACGTTCGGCCATTCAACAAGCGGCCGATATCGTCTTCGGGACAAACACGTTCACGGAAGAAGAGACGGTGTTTTGGGCGATGCATTTCGCCGCCGCGCTCGTCAAACCGGTCCGGCGTCGGGAATATCGAGCCCTTGTCGTCTGTTCGGCGGGTCTAGGCTCTTCGAAGATGCTCGTCAACCGGGTCAAACAAGAGTTTCCAGAGATGCAGGACGTCGTCAACTCGTCGTTGTTCGGTCTCGAACAGCATCGACTCGACGACTATGACGTCATCTTGTCGACCGTGCCGTTGCCGCCGTTATCGGTGCCGACGCTCATCGTCAACCCGCTGTTGACGAACGAAGAAGTGCAACGCGTCCGCCACTTGTTGTTATCGCTCCCACAGTCGTTCCAGACGAAAGAGAAGAGCCACTCAACGATGCTCGACTTCAATGAACTCGGTGCTCTCGTCGAGACGTTCGAACGGATGGACCGGCAGTTCGATCTCGTCACGCTCGATAATAGCGACCGACTGGAAGACATCTTGCTCGATATCGGGACGCATCTAGAAGAACGGGGGCTCGTCCAAAGCGGCATTCAATTGTCGGCCCAACTGCTCCGGCGTCACGAAGTGGCGGGGCTCGGGATCCCGGGCACGAAACTGGCCTTGTTCCATGGACGTCACGCGTCGATTGAACGGGCGAGCGTGTTCGCTTTCGACTTGAATCAATCGATCCCGCTCCTCATGATGGACCAATCGACCGAACCGGTATCCCGTCTGCTCGTCTTGCTCGCACCGGAAGAGGCAGAGGACGTCGAACTCCAGTTCCTCAGTGCCGTCAGCGGATCCTTGATTGAGAGCGAACGACATATGAACTTATACAGTAACGGTTCAAAGAAAGAACTGCGTCTCTTGCTTCATGAATGTATGAAGAAAATGATTCAAGACACGCTGCACGAGAAATGACCCGCCGTGGTCATTTTTTTATTTGGCACAGAATGTTGCCAAAGTATGAACTGGATTGAATTGAGAAAGCGCTTACGCTGAGACTACAATACGAGTGTAGAGCACAAACCGGTTAGCTACACTACAACAATCTACCTTTCACAATAATCGACTGGAGGTTTTATACATGGCGAATGCGCAAGCTGGCTCGGGCGGGGTTCGAGTCAAAGTACAACGGTTCGGGAGTTTCCTGAGCGGAATGGTCATGCCAAACATCGGCGCCTTCATCGCCTGGGGGATCATCACCGCCCTCTTCATTCCAACGGGCTGGTGGCCGAATGAAAAATTAGCAGAACTCGTCGGTCCGACGATCACGTATCTGTTACCGCTCTTGATCGGGTTCACCGGCGGTAAGTTGATTCATGACGTACGAGGCGGAGTCGTCGGGGTACTCGCCACGATGGGGGTCATCGTCGGGACGGACATTCCGATGTTCCTCGGTGCGATGATCATGGGTCCACTCGGTGGATATGTCATTAAACAGTTTGACCGCCTCATCGAAGGCAAAGTCAAAGCTGGATTTGAAATGCTCGTCAACAACTTCTCGGTCGGTATCATCGGTGGTCTTCTCATGATCGGTGGCTTCGAAGTGTTCGGTCCAATCATGAGCGGCCTTGATAAAGTCATGGCAGCCGGTGTCGACTGGATCGTCGGTGCGAAGCTGTTGCCAATCGCCAGTCTATTCATCGAACCAGCGAAAATCTTGTTCTTGAACAACGCCATCAACCACGGGATTTTGAGCCCGCTCGGTGTCGACCAAGTGGCGGACGCCGGGAAATCGGTCTTGTTCTTACTTGAAGCAAACCCGGGACCAGGTCTTGGTTTACTGCTTGCTTACATGGTGTTCGCGAAAGGCGCGGCCAAACGTACGGCACCAGGGGCAGCGATCATTCACTTCCTCGGTGGGATTCACGAGATTTACTTCCCATACGTCTTGATGAAACCAATCTTAATCCTTGCGATGATCGCAGGGGGGGCAACTGGGGTCTTCACATTCGTCTTGTTCGATGTCGGTCTCGTCGCACCAGCGTCACCAGGTAGTATCTTCGCAATCCTCGCAATGGCTTCACGCGGTTCGTACCTCGGGCTCGTCACAGGGATTCTCTTGTCGGCAGCGGTCACGTTCGCCGTGGCAAGTGTCATCTTGAAATCGAGCGCGGCAGAAGAAGTGTCACTCGAAGAAGCGACACAAAACGTCAGCGCGATGAAAGGCAAACAGTCGTATGCGTCAGCTCTCGTTCACGACCGTCTCGATAAAGTCGATCACATCATCTTTGCTTGTGACGCCGGTATGGGTTCGAGCGCGATGGGCGCGTCGGTGCTTCGCAATAAAGTGAATAAGGCGAATTTGCCAATCAAAGTCACGAACACGTCAATCAGTCAATTGCCGAAAGACGCTCAATTCATCATCACCCACGAGGATTTGACGGACCGGGCCGAGGCACAAGTGCCGGATGCGATTCACCGTTCGGTCACGAACTTCTTGAACGCCGACTATTACGATCAATTGATTGAAGAAATCAAAGCAGAACGCAGCAAAATCTCATAACACAAGTAGACAGAGACAAGGGTTAAGGTATAGGAGGAACTAAAATGCCATTCATTCAGACAGAGATGATTCGACTCAACCAATCGTTCAACACGTCGGCCGAAGCGATTGACGCAGCCGGTCAAGTATTAGAAGCAGCCGGTTGCGTATCTCCGGCTTACGTCCAAGCGATGCACGAGCGTCAAGCGCTCTCAAGCGTGTATATCGGGAACCAAGTCGCGATTCCGCACGGGACCGAGGAAGCGAAATCCGCCGTTCAAAAGACGGGGATTTCCATCCTCCAAGTGCCGGCCGGCGTCGATTTCGGTGGCCAGACGGCGAAACTCGTCATCGGGATTGCTGGTGTGGATGACGAACATTTGGAACTCCTGTCCCAAATCGCGGTCATCTGTTCAGATGAGGATAACGTCGAGCGTCTTGTACAGGCGAAGACGAAAGAAGAGATTTTGTCGCTATTCATGGAAGAGGTGGCGTAATGAAAGCCGTACATTTTGGGGCAGGGAATATCGGACGTGGATTTATCGGATTGTTGCTCAATCAGAGTGGTTACGAGGTCACGTTCGTCGATATTAACGATACCGTCATCCAAGCGTTAGAAGACAAGCGATTTTATGAAGTCGGATTCGCCGAAGAAGGCGTCGACAACGTCCTCGTCGACCGGGTCCGCGGCGTCAACAGTTTGACCGATCCGGAGCGGGTCATCGCCCTCATCGCGGAGGCCGATCTCGTCACGACCGCGGTCGGACCGACGCTGTTGCCGAAAGTCGCGCCACTCATCAGCGAAGGACTCCGTGAACGCGTGACGTCGGCACCCGTTTATGTGATTGCTTGCGAGAACATGATTGGCGGTAGCGCATCACTTCATCAAGCGATCGAAGCGTCAGGTGGTATCGGGACGGCCAATGCCTCGTTCCCGAATGCGGCCGTCGACCGGATCGTCCCGTTGCAACAACACGCAGACCCGCTATTCGTCGAGGTCGAGACATTCTACGAGTGGGTCATCGAGACGAAAGGATTGGCCGAGCGGCCCCCGCTTCAAGGTGTGACGTGGGTCGACGAGATTGGGCCATACATCGAACGGAAGCTGTTCACGGTCAACACGGGTCACGCCATCGCGTCGTACATCGGTTCCTTGTTCGGGAAAGCGACGATCGACGAGGCGCTCAAAGACCGCCGTGTCCGTCAAGTTGTGCAAGGCGCGTTGTATGAGACTGGTTGGCTCCTCCTCGAGAAGTACGGGTTCGAGGCGAAAGAACACAGCCAATACATTCAAAAGATCATCAAGCGGTTCGAGAATCCGAAGTTGAAAGATGAAATCTCACGCGTCGCCCGCTCACCGATCCGTAAGCTCGGACCGAGTGACCGGCTCGTCAAACCGGCCCGCGAACTCATCGATAACGGCATCGAACCGAATGAACTGGCATACGGAATCGCGGCTGCCTTGACCTATTACAACCCTGAGGATTCAGAATCTTCTGAACTCAATCTTTCCATCGAAGAAGACGGAATCGTCTCGACGGTAGAAAAATATCTCCAATTGCATGAGGATGACACGCTGACGAAGCTGATCCTCGAACAATACCACTTGATTCGCGAGCAAGAAAAAGCGCAAGTCTCGTAAAACGATTCTCCCGTGCCTGGTGGCATGGGAGATTTTTGGCATACAAAAAGACTGCAGCGCAGGGGCTACAGTCTGATCAAGCGCGGGTCTTTCCAAACTCGATGTACGTCGTGACCGATTTGACATGTTTCACGACGTCCTTTTCAAGAAGTGGACGACTGAAGTAATAACCTTGGACGTAATCACACTGTTCGTTCAGTAACCATTCGAGCTGATCCGACGTCTCGACACCTTCCATGAGCACTTTCATACCCAAGTTATGACCGAGTTGAATCATCGAGCGAACGATGGCTTCCTGGTTCCGATCGGTGAACAAGTTGACGATGAACGACCGGTCGATTTTCAACACTTGGACCGGTAGCTCACGCAATTGACGGAACGACGAGTAGCCCGTCCCGAAATCGTCGAGTGAGATTAAAATCCCGAACTGATGGAGCTGGGTGAGTTTCTCTCGCGTCGATTCTTCATATGACAGCATCGACGACTCCGTCACCTCGAGCTCGAGGAACATTGGGTCCATCCCGGTCTCATCCAAGATGGCCTGGAGCGACTCGACAAAATCCTCACGCGCGAACTGGAGCGGGGAGACGTTGACCGAAAGCGTGAATGGTTTCACGCCCGACTTCTTCCAACGGACCCAAGCTCGGCACGATTCACGCATGACCCAACTGCCGATTGAGTGAATCAGGCCGGTGTTCTCCGCGATTGGAATGAAGTCTGTCGGTGACACGTGACCGAGCTCGCGGTTGTTCCAACGCAGGAGCGCCTCAACGCCTTCGAGTCGATTTTGCGTAAGTGACACTTTCGGCTGGTACACGAGTGAAAACTCATTTCGGTCGAGCGCCTGCGCGAGCGCCTTTTCGATTTCGACGGTACGAAGGATTTGATGCTTCGACTCGTCTTCGAATTCTTTAATTTGATTCTTACCGGTCCGTTTCGACTCGTGGACGGCGAGGCGTGCGTATTGCACGAGCTCCTCGGCCGACTTCGTATCTTTCGGATAATGACTGATGCCGGCGCTCATCGTCAGTTCGACGGTCGTCCCGTCGATATCGAACGGTTGCGAGATCGCCTTGATACACTTCTCGGCTTTCTGTTTGGCGAGCGTGCTCCGCTTATCAAACAGCAAGATGATGAATTCGGATGAACCGACGCGCGTCAAAATGTCATCCGGGTGAATGGTCACTTGCAGACGCTCAGCGATTTGCATCGTCAGTTCGTCCGAGCCGTGATGCCCGAGCATGTCACTCAAGAAACGCCACCGGTCGATGTCGATGTAGAGACAAGCGACCGGGTCTTCGATTTGAATATGTTCGGCTAAAATCCGTTCGAGCTTATGCCGGTTCGGTAAATCCGTGAGCGTATCGTGATACGCCATATGTTCGACGAGCCGCTGTGAGGCAATTGTCTCCGAGACGTCACGCAAGAACCAAAGTACTTGGTCCATTGTTTCCCCTTTGAGTGGATAACTCGTCACTTCAATCGTCCGGTCGTCGAGATCGACGCGTCTCGGTTCATGGAACGGTTGATTGATTGTGAGCGACGGATGATAGTCTTGGAAGAAGGCATCCTGCTCGACTTCATCGAACAAGCGATAGAAGGCTGTGTTCGCGTATTGAATCATCCCGTCTTTCGTCGTCGTGACGACTGCATCCGTCGTCGAATCAAGAATCGTCGCTTGAATGAATTCTCGTTTGCGGAGATGACGATCGAGCGTGAGTGATAAGAAGAAGATGGCGAACAAGAGAATCGTAATCGCCGTCACGAGCCATGCGAGCAGTGAAGGCTCAATCGCATTGGCGAAAGGTCTGTCTGTCTCAACGAACGTGAACGTCGCCGCTAGCATGCCGACGAAATGCATGCCGAAGATGGCGACACCCATCAAAAGGGAGAAGAACACCTTCAGTTCCATATGCATCTTTTTCTGTGTGTACTTCGAAAAGAAGCCAATCCATAAGGCGCCGAGCGAGGCGCCGAGCGCAATCAAAATCGATAGCGTCGCCAACCATGGATTGTAGGAAGTCGTGACGCCTTGGAGCGCTGCCATCCCGACGTAATGCATGCTGGCGATACTGCCTCCCATGACTAGTCCGGCACCGATTAGGGCTGGTCGAGTCGTGCGACGCGAGACAATCAAGAAGCCGAACATACAACCGGCCATGGCGATGACGACGGACAATAGGACGAGCGGGACCGAATACGTGATCGGTCGCAATACCTCATGGGCCAGCATGGCGATGAAATGCATCGACCAAATGCCGAGACCGAGTGTCGCGCCACCAGCGATGATCCAGACGTTTTGGGTGGAACGGTTCGCTGAATTGACACGTCGGGCCAGTTCGATGGCGGCGTAAGCAGAAACGGCGGCAATCAGATAAGACAGAATCACGAGAAACCCATTGTGACTCATCGAGTGTTCAACGACTGGTTCCATATATACCTCACTATGAATGTAATTTTTTTGTAATTTCAATTATACCTTGGAATTCAAAAGTCCATCTATCATTTTGCTTCATATAATAAAAATATTTTTTGCATGAAATAGGGAAGTCGTTCGGAAAGCGGGTAAACTACGGATAGAAGGAGGGGAGACGAATGATACCGACAAAGAAAGAAATCATCTTATTTCTCCTCATCGCGTTCGGGTTCTCATGGTTGGCGTGGTGGGGACTATTTATTAGGACCGAGTTACCGATTCAAGCGATTGTGCTGATCGGAGCGTTCGGTCCAAGTCTTGCCGGGAGTTACATGGCGTTCCGGGAGAACGGTTGGGAAGGTGTCACGACGTTATGGAAGCGGGGATTCGAGTGGCGGATGGCAGGCAGATACTATGCGTTCGGCCTGTTGTTCCTTCCCTCCGTTTTCCTGATTGCCTATTGGTGGTCCGATGCGGAAGGGGCGTTGCTGTTTGAGCGTCCGTGGCTCGTCGTGCCGACGTTCTTCTACATGCTGTTCCTTGGCGGCACGATGCAAGAAGAGTACGGATGGCGCGGTTATTTGCTCAACGCGTGTCAATTGAAGACGACCCCGATCAAAGCGAGTTTGTTCGTAGGGGGCATTTGGACCGTCTGGCATACACCACTCTTTTTGATGGAGGGGACCGGGCAATCGCTCATCCCGTTTTGGGCATACGCCATGGCGATTCTCGCTTTCACGTTCATCATATCTTGGCTCTACAATGTTACGACGATGAATTTATGGTCCGTTTTCTTGCTCCATACGATGTTCAATGTCTCGTTCGCACTCATTCCACTAATGAAGCCGGGCATGTTTCCGATCGGCTTTCTCCATTTGACGTTATTGCTCGTCACGACTGCAATCGTCCTCATCTGGAGAACGCATGGACATCTCGGTTACGATCATCTCGAGCAGCTCGAGGCGGTGGAAGGGTCGCATCAACCGAACGTTACGCCAGAAGCGGACGCGGGTAAAGACTAGCACGTATCATTCAGGAACAGAGGGAAGTGGAGAGATTGAACTTTCGCCCGCTCGAACGTGAAGATGTAAAGCCGCTCCAACGGCTGTTTATGGAGAGTCTGAGTGATTTGATTCGCCGAGAACAGTTTGAAGATGCCGACTTGTTGGATGAGGAAGTCGAACGGTTGAATACGACCGTTCAAGACAGTTTCGAGGACGAGACCGTTCAAATTTTCGTGGTGCTCCAAGACGACGTCATCGTAGGGACGGCCGCGATTTTGCCTCCGAATGACATCATTACCGCACACGTCGACATCGAGCCGAACGTTCCTGAAATCGGATGCATGTACGTCGCACCTGGTGCCCAACGCCAAGGTGTCGGTCGTTTCTTGATAGACAATATGAGACGGCAACTCGTGGCGAATCAACAAACGGCATTTTATTTGGATGCCGGTTTTCCAACGTCACAAGCCTATTGGGAGAAACGGCTCGGCCCGCCGCTCGTGACGATTGAGCACTATTGGGGTCCGGGGGCGCATCATAAAATTTGGCGTTGTCCCGCCAATGAAAAAGAGACCTGATCGCATGCGATCAGGTCTCTTGCTTATTTATAAGTGCTCATAAATTGATGAATCCCAGAAGCGGTGGCATCTGCCATCCGTTGCCGGTATGTGGTGCTCGTCAAGTGCGAGCGGTCGTTCGAGTTGCTGATGAAACCATATTCGACAAGGGTCGATGGGACGCTGTTCTTGCCGACGACATAAACGTTTTGATATTTCACACCACGGTTACGAATCGTTGGGATTCGGACACCGAGTTCACGGTTGATGGCTGCCCCTAAACTACGGCTAGCCGAGATGTATGGGTTCGTCGTATAACTTTCACCGGTCGGGACGAGGACTTCGTGACCGTGGTAAGACGTATTCGTCGACGAGTTGTTATGAATGCTGACGAAGGCGCTACCTTTATACGATTTTGTCAATTCGACGCGTTGTGCGAGCGACAAGTACACGTCGTTCGAGCGCGTCATCCGTGCGTTATAGCCATATGTATTCGAGAGCGTACTCGCGAGACGTGCGGCGATATCGAAAGCGATGACTTTTTCGTACACTGATCCGTACACAGCCCCTGGGTCATTCCCGCCGTGTCCAGCATCGATCACGATCGTCCGACCTGAACCGGTTGATGTTGTTGGTGTCGTCGTCGTGGCCGGCTTCAAATACTGCGAAGCGACGTAACCCGTCTTGCCGCCGTAACTGACCTTATACCAAGAGCCGTACTTGCTGACGTACTTGACGGTCGCACCGTTTGGGATAGTCAGCAACACCGTGCTCCACGAGGCTGCCGTCAAGCGCATGTTCAAGTTGACCGTCGTTTGGTAGGACGTGGTAGAAGTCGTCGTAGTCGGGGCTCCGGTGGCTGTTAAGTATTGCGAAGCGACATAGCCCGTCTTTCCGTTGTAACTGACTTTATACCAAGAGCCATAACGACTGACATACTTGACGGTGGCGCCGTTCGGGATCGTCGTCAAGACCGAGCTCCACGAGGCTGCCGTCAATCGCAAGTTTAAATTGACCGTCGTTTTGTAGTACGAGGCTGAGCTCGGCGTCATCGTCGAGGGAGTCGAAACTTTCACGTATTGCGAAGCGACGTAGCCGGTCTTGCCACCGTAGCTGACCTTGTACCAAGAGCCGTACTTGCTAACATATTTGACGGTCGCCCCATTTGGAATCGTTAAAAGGACAGGACTCCATGTGGCGGCACTTAAACGAAGGTTCAAGTTCGCTGTCGTCGTGTATGTAGAGGCAGCTTCGACTCGGCTCGATTCGAAACCGTTCGGCGTCAAGTCGAATGGGGCGATGGCCATGCCACCAATGACGAGGGAAGAGCTAAGCAACAGTTTCAAGTTCCAAGATGATTTCGTTTGGTTCAATCGAGATCCGCTCCTTTATTCATAAGATAGGTGAAGTAGCTGTGAAATGAAATCGTCATCATGTCTCCGTTATTATATAAGGAAACAAGAAAAAAATGGAGGTTAATATGTAAATTGTTTGACTTTTTTTCGATAAGTTTATTTCCAGGGTTTCGGAAATAAAAAAGAGACGCACGAGGGCGTCTCTTTCTAAAAAATTATCCGAGGCGTGGAAGTTCTTCGCCAAGTGGTTTGATTGTACTTTCTACTTTTCCAAGACGAGGTAATTCTTCACCAAATTGCTTTACTGGTACTGTAAGTTTACCTAAACGTGGAAGCTCTTCGCCGAATGGTTGAATTTGTACATCAAATTTACCAAGGCGAGGTAGTTCTTCACCCATTGGTTTAATTGAACTACCTAATAGTAAGACTGCTGCTACGATAAATAATAGACCTGTAATCTTTTTCATCATGAATCCCTCCGCTAAATATAATATTGTGTTGAAAGCTTCAATTCCTAGTGTGATAGTACTCAGTAGTCAGAAACTGGAGATTCTAGTAAATTATATACCGATTCTGATTGTTGGTAAACACGTGATTCCAAATCTCCGACATATTGTTGTGGTACATTCGGTTCATGTAACACGACTTTGTCAGACCCTTCTTTGGTCGAAGAGGATAAGATTGGAACGTGTGCTTCTTGACTGAGTAATGTGCTGCATAGAGGAGAGAGTTGATTTTCTAATGATTGAAAAGATTCTGGTCGCCAGCAAATCGATGCTTCCGGAAGAATATATAAGATATGCCCTTCCTGCAATAAAGCTAAGCATTGGCGAAGAACTCCTTGGAATTCTCGTTCCACATTGATATAGCCGAATTCTTGAAAGTGTTTCTCATAGACGGTTTTTGAACTGCGCTTTAGAATAGAGAGAGACAGTTCAGGTCCAAGAATGTATAGTTTTTTATATGAACGATTTTCTTTAAGGGTTCTTGTAATTAGTTGTGGCAAAGTTTGATAATAATCGATTTGAAATGCATTAATAATGAATCCTTTTGATGAAAATAACAATTGGGTCAAATGCTCTAACCCCTCAAACTGATTGCGATCAGCGTACGAATAAGATGCATTAAATGTAGGTGTTTGTTTAGATTGAAAATAGATTTTAGGTTTAATGTAATCTTCAGCGAGTAAAAAATTTAATTTCCCCATTGTCGTATTCACCTCCATAATAAATGAATTATTTATTGGAAATACTTAAGCTGATTCCTTATACCTAATAATCACATTGTTATTAACTGTTTATAGTTAAATCTTATCATGAATAATACGCCCATCGAACTGTTGTTGATTGGGAAAATCGGAGCCGAGAAACACGTTTTTTAATTGATTTCTAGATAAAGTTTCCTGATTACTTGCATTTTCACTAAAAATTATATGAAAAACCATTGGATATTAGGACGAAGGGGCTATCGCATAAGATGGAATATAACTACGGTAACTTAATAAAAATCGAGCGTATGCGTAGGAATATGAAGCAATCGGTACTAGCCAGAGGAGTTTGTTCGATTTCTTATTTGAGCAAAATCGAAAATAATCAAACTTCTCCTAGTGAAGAAGTACTAGAAATGATATTTGACAGGTTAAATATTGATGTTCCGCTCTACTATGACTTAAGTGAACAAATAGAGAAAGTGAAATTAGAAATTCAAGGGCTACTAAAAGAAGCAATTTTAACTCGAAAAGATATAGATAAACAAAAAGAAGTGGAGAAATATCTTTCTAATCCAGTGGTGAATCAATCAAAGGAAGTATACATTTGTTTATTACTAGTCCTAGCTAGATTTGACGTAATGCCAGGTAGAGAAGGCAGATACTTTACGGAAATCGGGTGGATAGAAGATCAGTTAGACCGTGATAACATGCTCAGGTATGACTTGCTGAAGTGTCTTAAATTGTTTCAAGCAAATGAAAAAGAGGCAGGTTTAGATGCTCTGGAAAGATTGAATGAACAAATGGTCAATACAGGAATCCCTGACTGGGAAGTTGCTGATATGCGGTATATTATGGGCGGACTTTATTATAGATGTGCAGATTACTTACAAGCTATTGAAAATGTCAAAATCGGTCTTGATTATTTTCAAGATCACTTTTATTTAGAACGAATAGTAGAATGTCATTTGTTAATTGGATTATCACATAAGCGGAGAAAGAGATTTTCAGAAGCGCTTTCCTATTATCAACGGGCAGTAAAGGTTATTAGTGCAACTGATTTAAAAAATTATAATGGTATGCTCTACAACAATATGGGGGAAGTTTATTCTTCTCTCGGAGACCAAGAAAAAGCACTCGAGTACTTTATGCGCAGTTTTGAATACAAGATTGAAGTTAAAAGTAAATTATTTAGCGTACTTTCTTTAATCGAGGGCTACACGAATTATAATGATAAACGTGAAATATTAAATTGGCTCCAAAAGGGATATGAACTAAAAGGCGATAAAGAAGGTTTAGAAGAATTTGATCATCATTTCGAAATTTATAAAAACTGTTATCAAGAACAAGATAAAATCAAATTGATTAACACGTTAAAAAAGGCAGTTCAATATTTCGAACTCTACGACGATTACGTTTATATTGAAAAATATGCTCTTTGGTTGGCGCGTGAACTTAGAGAAAATGGTAAATATAAACTCGCTACCGAATATTACGAAAAAGTTATATCTATACGCTCCCAAGCAGATTAACGCCTCCTCAGGCGTTCTTTTTTTGCACAAAAAAAGAGACGCCCGAATCGTCTCTTGTCGTTTATGGAGTGGTGAAATAATGAATCGTCCAAATCGGTTCGTTCATCAATGCTTCGTCTTCCACATGGCCCGTTTGAACTTGTTGGAGCAGGTGAATGATATGTTTTTGCAAATTGGCATCGTGAGAGCCGCTTCGCAAAATCCCATCTTCACTCGCGATGATATAAAACCCACCCAACCGCAAAGGAATATGATGTCTAACAATCGATACGGCAGCTTGCAGTTCGGCTTGCCCGCCTTGAAGTGGCACGTTTATATCAAAACGTCCCCATTGTTTAAAGTCGCCTAGTTCTGAAAACGGTGGGTCGCGGTGATCCAACTTCATGACCTCCAATCTTGTCTGTCTCTTCCTTACTAGTATAGCTCTTTTTCTAGACTTAACCTGCGAGAAAAATGGGAAGGGTAAATCGATGTTGCCTTCGTTTCTCGATGTTACTCTTTTTCTAGATTATCCCAAAACATTCCTGCTAAAAATAGAAGCTAAGGCGTAAAAAACACGACCGGAACGACTCCGGTCGTGTTCATTGATGAATCGCTTCTTTCGATGTCGGCAATTCACAAATAAATGTGCTACCTTCCCCGTAAATCGATTCAACGTGTAAATGTCCGTCGTGCGCTTTCGCGATTTCTTTACAGATGGCGAGACCGAGTCCTGTCCCTCCGATTTTACGACGGTCTGAGTTATCGACCCGGTAAAATTTGCCGAACAAGTTCGGCAAGGCGGAAGAAGGGATACCCATCCCGTTGTCGCGGACTTTCATGACGACTTGTCCTTCGAGTCGTTCCAACGAGACGAGCACGTTGCCGCCTTCTGGGGAATACTTGATGGCGTTACTGAGCAAGTTACCGAGCAACTGTCGCATCCCTTCCAAGTCGGCCTCGATTTTAAAGTCTTGTCCGACATCGGCATCAAGGTGTAGATGATGCGAATCGGTCGTCTCTTGATAAAAGCTGATACTGTCGCGGGCGAGCTCGAGCAAATCGACCGTCTCCCACTCGAACGTCTGTTTTCCGGCCTCCATCTTTTGAAGGTCGAGGAAGTCGTTGACCAAGTACGAGAGACGTTTCGCCTCATCGTGAATCGTCTTCAAGTACAATTCGCGGCGGGTTGCCTTCAAATCACGCTCGAGCATCAACTCTGTGAATCCATAGATCGATGACAGCGGCGTTCTCAATTCGTGAGATACCGTCGAGACAAGCTCTGATTTCATTCGGTCAATTTCAGTTTCGGCCGTCACATCGCGCAAGACGAGCATCGTGCCGTGAATCTTCCCGTCTCGGTAAATACTCTCTGCATAGACTTGGAGGAAGCAATCGCCTTGATCCAATGAAATCGATAAACCGTCTTCCGGCGGCTCTTGGTCGAAGACACGTTCGATATAACTGATGAAAAGGTCTTGTTGATCGACACGTTCGGCAAACGGTTCGATATCAATCGATAACGTTGTCAGTTCCTCATAACCGGCGTATTCGAATTGAAGTTCATCGAACATGCGGATAAAGGCGCGGTTGCCGACAATCGTGTCTTCTTCATAGTTGAAATAAAGAATCGCTTCACGGACCGAGTTGATTAATTGTGCCGTCTCTTTACGATCCTGTTGCATCTGGCGATAAAGCCGCGTCCGTAAGAGCGAAATGGCCAACTGGTTCGCGAACGCGTTCAACTCTGATGTTTCACTCGCATCGAACGGCTTATCGTAACAGGCCAAATATAAACAACCGATCATCGTTCCGTCTGATGGATCTTTTACCGGGATGACGGTCTCATGGATATAGTACGGGTAGCCGTGAAGCTGGTCGGCCACTTTTTTTGAACTCGCCTCTAGCGTTCTTGAAATCATAACGCGTTTGAGTAAGAGCGACTGTACTTTCAAATCTTCTTGTTGTTCAGTGGTCATCCCTTTCGGTACGACGGACGTGATTTCATCGTCTTTGACGAGCAATACGGCCCCGAACTCGGCCTCGGTCAACCAGACGATTTTTTCGATGACAGCCGAATAGTCGAGTAACGATTCCTTCGAAGCGAGTACTTCAATCAATTCGTTACGATACTGCAGTTTGGTCTCGTTTTGTTTCGACGCCTCGAGCACGGACTGCATCTCTGTTTGCTTCGCGCGCATATTTTCGTTTTGACTGACCATTCGTGTAATCAAAGGACGTCCAATTAATAAAATAGCAGTGATAAACATGACTAGCCCGGTCATCCAGATCCAACGCAACGTCAGAAGTTCGGTCGGTGAGACGGTATCGTCCCGAACGAACCAAGCACCGATTGCTGTTAAAACGAGGCTGGTGATACAAACACCATAAAGGATGCCGAGAATTTGACGACTGTTCAATTGTTCAATCCACTTGCCCATAATACACTCTACTTCCTTCCTTAACTAAAAACCAACTCCAATTCCATTGTCGTATAACGGAAATATACAAAAAGAAAAATTAGATGAACACCGAATTGCTCAAACAATGTGCCATCAAGCATTCTCTGTTTAAATATCATATCTAGACGGATATACCCCGGATTTCAGCATCTTACACATTCAAATGTGCTTCCGATTGACACATGCGAAGGGAACAGGATAGCTTGAAAGAGAAGAAATGACTATGGAAGAGGTGCTCTTATGCTATCGATTGAACCTTCAGCGTTAACCGAGCGAGACACGTACAAATTTTTAATCGGGAGTATCGTTCCGCGGCCGATCGCTTTCGTGACGACTCGAAACGGCGACACAATCAATGCTGCGCCGTTTAGTTACTTTAACATCGTGGCGTCCGAGCCGCCGCTACTATCGATATCGGTTCAACGGAAGAACGGTGTCATGAAAGACACAGCCCGCAATGCGGTCGCGACAGAAGAACTCGTCATCCATATCGTCGATGAGACGAACGTGGCTCTCGTCAACGAGACCGCGGCCAATTTAGGGCCAGCGGAAAGTGAGCTCGATCGGACGACGTTCACGACCACACCGAGTGATATCATCGAGACGCCAGGCGTGAAAGAAGCCAAAATCCGGATGGAATGTAAACTGCACCATCACGTTCCGATTGAGCATGACGGGAAAGTGACGGCCGACTTATTGATCGCGCGAGTCGTGCGGTTCCATATTGACCCGGCGCTTTATGAAGCCGGACGTATCGACGCCGAACGATTGGCACCGGTCAGTCGACTCGCCGGAAACTTTTATGCGACACTCGGTGAAACGTTCGAAATCGAACGACCGAAATAAATGCCATGGCGCCTGCTCGAATCGGAGAAGTGGCGCCTTTTTTCGGGTAAAGAATGGAGAGCCCATTGGCATGATGGTTTTCTTTCACACGAGCGCTCGAATGTGTCACAATAAAGTCAGAACATTCTAATTTCTAACGCGTCAGCGATCAGAGAAAAAAGGGGAGTCGGCTATGTCATATCGTCCAGCCATTCAATCGATCATCAATGCCATTGAGACGGTGATCGTCGGAAAAGAAGATGTCATCGCAAAGAGTTTGACTGCTTTACTTGCCGGAGGGCACGTGTTGTTAGAAGATGTCCCGGGCGTCGGGAAAACGATGCTCGTCCGGACGTTCAGTCGAGCCATCGATTTGGATTTCAAACGTGTCCAATTCACACCGGACATGTTGCCTTCTGATTTGACCGGAATCTCAATGTATAACCAAAAGACGAAAGAGTTCGAATATCGGCCGGGTCCATTGATGGGTAATATCGTTTTGGCCGATGAAATCAACCGGACCTCTCCTAAAACACAATCGGCCTTGCTCGAGGCGATGGCGGAGCGCAGCGTGACGGTCGACGGTGAAGTCAAAATTTTACCGTCCCCGTTCTTCGTCATGGCGACGCAAAACCCGATTGAACATGAAGGGACGTATCCGCTCCCGGAAGCTCAATTGGATCGATTCCTCCTTAAAATCGAGATGGGCTATCCATCTTTCAATGAAGAGATTGCACTGCTGACGCGGTTTGAGAAAGCAGAACCGCTTGAGGCGTTACAGAGTGTCATTACGAAACATGAAGTCGAACAGATGCAACGCGAAGTGCGCGATGTACACGTTTCGAGTGCCGTCAAACAGTATATCGTCCGCTTGATTCACGAGTCGCGCAACGACCCGAACACGTATCTCGGGGGCAGTCCACGGGCGACACTCGCTTTGATGAAGGCGGCACAGGCGTGGGCGTATATCCACAACCGTGACTTCGTGCTACCGGATGACGTGAAGGCGCTCGCCGGTAGTGTGCTCGGTCATCGCATCTTACTGACGGCAGAAGCGCGCTATAAAGGGAAGACGGCCGAACAGCTCGTCAAAGGTTGGCTCGACACACTTCCGGTCCCGATGGATCGTGAGGTCAAAGAAGTATGAAAAATTGGATGAAGCTGTTCCTTGTGTGGGCGGCGGCATTCGGACTTTACGCATTCGCCCGGATTGAAGGGAGTATCGTCGCGTCGACGCTCTGGTGGTCATTTTTCGTCCTGGCCGCCTATTGGACGATTTTCATGATTTATCCGGTCACAGCCGCGAACGTGTCGCGCCGTGTGACGACGAAACGACTCGTCTCGGGCCAAACGATGGACGTGGAACTGCAAGTGGAGCGGAAATACCCGTTTCTTGTCGGGGTCGTCACGTTAGAAGAGACACCGCCGCCGCGACTCGCGACATCCACTGATGTCATCATTACCACGGTCGATCGTTTCTTTCGACGGACAGAGACGGTCCATTACGAAATCGAACAGATTCGACGCGGCATCCACGTGTTCGATCGGACTGTCCTTCACGTGCGAGACGTGTTCGGATTGTTCGACCGCAAACGGACGTTGCGACTCGAGACGGTCGTTGAAGTCTCACCTGCTGAACTTCCGTTCGACTTACCGCGTGACGAGCAAGTCGGTGGGCGAGGCGAACAGTATCGCCGCACGCGCACATATACCGAGGTTGCCAATACGACGAGTGGTGTCCGTGAGTATGCGGCCGGGGACCGCATCGGTCGAATCGATTGGAAAGCCTCGGCTCGACGCGGAAACTTAATGACGAAAACGTTCGACCAAGAGCAGGAGAAGAAACTGTCGCTTGTCTTTGTCCCATCGACAACGGCTGGGCATGAAGAAGCGTTCGAACGTTCATTGTCGCTTCTCGTCGGTGCAATCCGACAACTCGAGCGGAAAAATCTGCCGTTCGAACTGTATGTCATCGAAGAGCAGGTCCGTCTGTTCCATTTGCCGGACCAAAGCGCAGAGGTCGGCCATTACTTGCTGACAGCGACACCGGAGCCGGAAGGGCGCCTTGTCGAACGAGTGAAGCGCAACCTGCCGCAAGAAGTGGGGAACTTGATTTTGATTAGCCCACTCGAGACGAAATGGGTGCGTGAGATCATGAATGAGACACAAGGCAGCTATCATTTGTACACGGCGAACGAGGTGACGACATGACGACATGGTTGAAACGAATCGTCTATACGGCGCTTGCCGCCTACTTGTTGTCATTTTGGGTCGAGCCGATTGTGGGCAGTACGACATTTGATGTCAATTGGCCGTTCTTGTTCCTGCTTCTCGTTCCGATGTTTGCGAGCTTGTTGCCTTGGTATGGTTTCATTGGTGTGGTCGTCTTCAATTTCTTTATCGTCTTGTACGTGTACCACGGGAGTATCCTGGATTGGTTCGGTCTATGGTTAGAGGATTTGAGCGGGGTACTGAGCGGGGCTTTGCCGGAAGAGGCGATTTTCTTCTCGGCGATGGCACTCATCGGGGTACTGTTCGCCATCCTGGTCGGACGCACGTATCCGAGCTATGGCTTCGTTCTCGGGATGATCGTTTCGACGCTCGGACTGATGGCTTACTTTGACACGTGGACGCTTTATGACGGGGAAGGGAAGATTTTACTCGCAATTTTAGCATCGCTCTTATTGCTCTTCGTCACCGACCTGGCGAAACGACCGAGCAAATCGCTCGTCCGCTATGTCAGTATCGCGCTCCTCGCTTCGGTCGTGTTGGCGCTCGCGAGCGTGTCGCCGACAATTGAAGGGGATTGGTCCGATCGGTTGACGACGAGTTTCCAAAATGCTGGGAACGATGAAGGCTCAGGCAGCGGTCGAGTCGGCTATGGGGTGAACGATGAACAACTCGGCGGACCGTTTGAGCAAGATGACGGCATCGTCTTCATCGCCCGTGGTGTGCCGGCGCGCTATTGGCGCATCGAGTCAAAAGAGATTTATACGGGGAAAGGCTGGGTCGAGTCCCCGGTCCTCGATTCCGAATATAACCGCGGACAACTCGTCGACCAAGCTGTCGATACGACACCGGAACAGGCGTTGCTCCGATTTGACCGGCGCCAAACGTTCGTCCCGTATGGTGGAGAATACCCACAGGCGACGGAGACGGACAATGGCACCGAATTCCGAGTCGGGAATATCGAAGAACCGTTTCCGAACGAGACGATTCACATCCGACCGTCCGGGAAAATCGTGTTCGACAATGACGGGCAAACGACGCCTCAGACGATTCAACTTCGCTACAGTGTCCCTTCCTTCACAGAAGAGCAACTGGCGTTGAATGAGCCGGTGACGACGTTGACGGAAGAAGAGCGGCAGGCGTACTTACAATTGCCGGATTCACTTCCGGATCGGGTCCGCGACTTGTCGGCCGATATCACGGGCGACAGTGAGACACCTTACGACCAAGCCCAAGCAGTCCAAGCCTACTTCCAATCTGGAGATTTCCAATACAATACGGAAGATGTAGCCGTCCCGGAAGGTGATACGGATTACGTCGATCAATTTTTGTTCGATACGTTAATCGGGTACTGTGACAACTTCTCGACCTCGGCTGCCGTCCTTCTCCGGGCGAGCGGAGTGCCGACGCGTTGGGTCAAAGGTTTCACGATGGGTGATGCTCGCGGGATTATCCAAGGGGAAGAAGAATACACGGTCCGGAACCGTCACGCTCACTCATGGGTAGAATATTTCGTGGAAGGCGCAGGCTGGGTCCCGCTCGAGGCGACCATCAGTTTCTCGGACGCCAACTTGCTTCAAGTCGAGACGGAGGACGAAGCGAATGCAGACGATCCAGCGGCCAATGATCCACAAGCGTCGCAAGACGACGAGCCGACGAATCGTCCGCAAGAAGATTTGGCACTCGATGATGTGACGTCGGGAGAGGCGGCAACGGAGAACTGGAATATGCCGGTGTGGGGTTGGATTGTGATTGTCTTTACGGTCGCCGTTCTCGTATGGAACCGAAAATCGATTGAACGCCTCGTCATGATGCTTTGGTGGACACGGCGTCCATTGAATGAAAATCGACTTGTCGCCATGCATCGATATCTAGTGAAACGACTCCGCGGAGCAGGTTTCAAAGTCGACGGGCGCACGCCGTCCGAACTCGCCGCAGAGGTCGATGCTTATTATGAATCGACGGAAATGACGAGATTGACCCGTTTGTTTGAACAAAGTATCTATGCCGAAAAAACGCCGAATTCAAAATATAAAGAATATTGGAAAATCATGATTCGTCGAATTATGAGTTGAAGTAGGCGGATGCATACAGTAAGATAGACGCATTAGTTAGATAATTGAACAGCATTCCTTCGTATATACTCGCGAATTGGCGCGAGAGTCTCTACCGGACCACCGTAAATGGACCGACTATGAAGGAGCACGTTTCGTATACACAGAAAAGGGCGTGCTTCTTCTTCGGTTTAGTGAATCCGTAGGAGAAGCTCGCTCTTTTTTTGAGAAGAAGGCAGAAAGGTGGAGATTTTGTGAAAATAGAACAAGAGATGATTTTGGTGCTCGACTTTGGAGGCCAGTACAACCAGTTGATCACACGTCGTGTGCGTGACCTTGGCGTATATAGTGAGCTTCATTCCCACAAGATGACCGCTGCTGAGATTCGTGAATTGGCTCCGGCCGGGATTATTTTCTCGGGTGGACCGAACAGTGTGTACGCGGAAGGCGCATATCGCTGTGACCCGGAAATTTTCGAACTTGGCATTCCGATTTTCGGAATCTGCTACGGCATGCAACTTATGACGCATCACTTCGGTGGACGTGTTGAACGAGCGGCACATCGCGAATACGGAAAAGCGACGCTCTTCTCGACACCGGAAGCGTCGGCGCTCTACAAAGGTCTCCCAGTGGAACATACGGTTTGGATGAGCCATGGCGACCTCGTCATGGAAGCACCGCCAGGATTTATCGTCGATGGGACGAACCCATCATGTCCGGTCGCTTCAATCAAGAGTGATGAACTCAAAATGTACGGTGTACAGTATCACCCGGAAGTCCGTCACTCTGAGTACGGCAACGACATCTTGAAAAACTTCATCTATGAAGTGTGTGGTGCCAAAGGTGAGTGGTCGATGGAGAACTTCATCGATATCGAAGTCGAGAAGATTCGCGAGATTGTCGGTGACAAGCAAGTTCTTTGCGCGTTGTCAGGTGGCGTCGACTCATCGGTTGTCGCAGCGCTCGTTCATCGTGCCATCGGCGACCAATTGACATGTATGTTCGTCGACCATGGTTTGCTTCGTAAAAATGAAGCGGACAGCGTCATGAAGACGTTCGCGGACGGTTTCAATATGAAAGTCATCAAGATTGACGCGCAGGAGCGTTTCATGGCGAAACTTGCCGGCGTTTCAGATCCAGAACAAAAACGAAAAATCATCGGCAATGAGTTCATCTACGTGTTTGACGAAGAAGCGTCTAAACTTGTGGACATGGACTTCCTTGCCCAAGGTACGCTTTATACGGATATCATCGAGAGTGGAACGGACACGGCTCAAACAATCAAGTCGCACCATAACGTCGGTGGACTACCAGAAGACATGAACTTCACGTTGATTGAGCCACTTAACACGCTCTTTAAAGATGAAGTGCGTGAACTCGGGACTGAACTCGGTTTACCGGACTATATCGTTTGGCGCCAACCGTTCCCGGGACCAGGTCTTGGCATTCGTGTTCTCGGTGAAATCACAGAAGAGAAACTTGAAATCGTGCGTGAGTCAGATGCGATTCTGCGCGAAGAAGTGAAGAAAGCCGGTCTCGAACGTGATATTTGGCAATATTTCACGGTCCTTACACCAATTCGTTCAGTTGGTGTCATGGGCGACGAGCGGACGTATGACTATGCGGTCGGCGTACGTGCCGTCACCTCGATTGATGGAATGACTTCAGATTGGGCCCGCATTCCATGGGATGTACTCGAGAAAATCTCGGTTCGTATCGTCAATGAAGTCAGTCACGTCAACCGTGTCCTGTACGACATCACATCGAAGCCACCAGCAACAATCGAGTGGGAATAACCATCAGAGGGGAGAAATCCCCTCTGTTTTTATTTGGTAAATCCGAACAATAGATCGAAATATTTGATTAAAATCCGTCATTTGTGTTGACATTCGATTTTTCCGTTGTTAAGATAAAAACGTTCTTATCATATCCGAACAATTAAAAATTATTTTGCCGTATAATATCGGGAATATGGCCCGAGAGTCTCTACGAAATCACCTTAAATGATTTCACTACGGCGAGACATAGATCAGGGACGTATGTCCCTGTATGTTTCGCGTGGGGTCTCCGGTTATCAATCGGGGACCTTTTCTCGTTTTACGGCGAGCCAAGGAGGAAAACCAATGAGCACACAGCTCAAGCAAGAACCAAATCACCAACCATCAGGAAACCGGATTGAACGTTACTTCCAGTTGAATGAACTTGGAACGAACATCAAAACGGAATTGATTGCAGGATTCACTACGTTCCTGGCAATGGCTTACATCTTGTTCGTTAACCCGAACGTGTTAGGTGCAGCAGGAATGGACATGGGCGCCGTTTTCGTGGCAACCGGTCTTGTCGCCCTCGTCGGTTCTGTCATGATGGGCTTGTTCGCCAACTATCCGATTGCGATCGCTCCGGGTATGGGGCTTAACGCCTTCTTCGCGTACAGTGTAGTTCTCGGCATGGGTATTCCATGGCAGACGGCACTATCTGGGGTTCTCGTTTCTGGTTTGTTCTTTATCGTTTTAACACTGTCAGGTATTCGTGAGACAGTCGTCAACGCAATTCCGGGACCACTCAAAATGGCGGTCGCGGCAGGGATTGGTTTCTTTATCGCCTTTATCGGTTTGAAAAATGCAGGTATCGTCGTCGCCAACGAAGCGACGCTCGTCGGTCTCGGTTCACTCGGAACAGGGACGACACTCCTTTCGGTGTTCGGTCTTGTAGTGACAGCATTGTTAATGGTTCGAAATGTAAAAGGTGGTATCTTCATCGGGATGCTTCTCACAGCAATTGTCGGGATGATCTTCAATCTTGTACCGACACCGACTGCCATCTCAGACATCATCTCGGCACCACCGAGCATGTCATCGACGTTCGGACAAGCGTTCATCAATTTCTCAGAAGTCTTCACGGTCCAAATGCTAGTCGTCATCTTGACGTTCTTCTTCATTGATTTCTTTGATACAGCGGGTACGCTCGTAGCGGTAGCTCGTCAAGCAGGAATCATGAAAGACAACAAAGTGCCACGTGCGAGTAAAGCGCTCATGGCTGACTCAACAGCAACAGTGGCAGGTGCAATCTTTGGGACATCGACTGCGACGTCATATGTAGAATCGTCGGCTGGTGTAGCGGCCGGTGGTCGTTCGGGCTTGACGGCTGTATTCGCAGGTTTGTTCTTCGGATTGGCGCTCTTCTTCTCGCCACTCTTGGCAGTCGTCACATCGGCGGTCACAGCCCCTGCATTGATTATCGTAGGAGTACTCATGGCTTCGGCTTTACTCGATATCGACTGGAGAAAGCTAGAAATCGCGATTCCTTCATTCATGACGATTCTGATGATGCCCCTCACTTCGTCGATTGCGACGGGGATTGGGCTCGGATTCATCTTGTATCCGCTCATGATGGTCGCGAAAGGGAAGACGAAAGAGATTCACCCAATCATGTACGGCATGTTAGTGATCTTCTTGGCTTACTTTATATTCTTGCCGCACGCGTAATGAAATGAAGCCGACTCGGTTTATGAGTCGGCTTTTTTGTATGCAGTGTTTTCAGGTAAGAAGGGGTCGTACATGGTTAAAGCATGGTTTTCTGTGATGAACTCATTTCGGATGAATGTGCCATCTTGGGAGAAGACGCTTCTAAATATTTGGTTATGCCGAACTGTTCCACCCCACCATTCATTCGTGAAGTGGTGGTTTTCTTCATATATCTCATATTGAACGGTTGGTGGGATATTGGACCGCCATTGCCCTACGAGATAATCCCCCTCTATATATAGAAGGAGTTGAAACGTCTGTGCCGTCCGATTGGTGATTTGAAGGTCTAAATAGTTGTAGGAACATGTGGCGCCACTCCCAAAAGGTTGGTCCCTTCGTGAATCAGGGAAGACATCATAACTGTGGCGGTAACGCTCGGTCACTGTGAGTGGGCTATGGAGCGTGATCCAATAAATCAAGTTGGATAATTGGCACAATCCGCCCCCGGTTCCAGTCGTGACCTTTCCGTAATGCAAAATCATTCCGTCCACATAGCCCTTTCGTTTTGTAGGTCGCCCGATGGCTTTCCAATATGAGAGCACTTCATTTGGAGAAACGATGATGCCATTTAACTGTTTAATGGCGATATTAAGATTAATGACTTTATTCTGTTGCATTTTGAGATCGATATCTCGTAATTTTCGGTAGAGTGGGGTGCGGTGCTCATAGATGAGGTGGGGCAGTGGTGCAGTATCTCGTTTAGAAGTGTACCGCTTCTTATCCGTCATCCATTGTGTTCGGCGTTTTAATATGTAATACTGTGTTCCTGCCCAGATGCGCAGGTTCGATCGTTTCTTTGGCTGCAGTTGGAGCATCAAGTGTCACCTTCTTATAAGTTGGTATTGATGAGTATTCGTCGACAGGGAAAAATTCCCTTCTCCAATACAATAGATGCGAGTAAGGGGACGAGAAAAATCTTTTAAAGTTTTTTTAGAATAATGCTTGCCAGGTGATAGAAAGGGATGCTATAGTTATCTCTGTTGCCAGCGCTGCTTACAACTTAGTAAACAAACTGGTTGACACACAATAATGATAAATGTTATTATCATTTAGTCGCCAAGAGCGACAGACGAACTTTGAAAACTGAACGATGAGGCAAAAAAAGTTTTACAATTTTCGAATGAAGCGCAAGCTTCGTCATTTTTAAAGAGCTATATCAAATTCTTTGGAGAGTTTGATCCTGGCTCAGGACGAACGCTGGCGGCGTGCCTAATACATGCAAGTCGAGCGCAGGA